>CAZVFU010000008.1:0-45294 GCA_964626595.1 uncultured Saprospiraceae bacterium | reverse complement strand
ACGTCTAGAACGGTTATTTTTGTTGAAAAGGGCTTTAAAAACATAGCCTTCTTCATCCTGTCAGTGGATTCCGGGGCTATAGACTTCCCAACCTTCTATTCCCTCGGCTCCAGCCCAGCCATATCTGTCGGGCTTACACTTGGGCCGGACCTCCTACCCTCCGCCCAGGCTTGCTTCGTATCTTTAGCGCAGTCGTGCAATCCTGTAAACAGCAAAAATAGAAACGGCCGGATAGGTGTTCGCCTACAGGGACGGCTTCAAAAAAACTCTCAGACCTTAGTTGATAAATTCAATCCCGTATATTTGTCATTTCGATATTTTTAGTTGTCGTTTCAAATTTGCAGAATAATCTGAAGCGTAGTTTTTATATTAGATAAAATAAACCCATGTTATGCGAATCATAGTCCTATGCTGCTCGATGCTAATTTTTACGTGGACTCAGGGTCTTCAGGCTCAGGACACCATTATCCATTATACCGAAACCACGGGATTCGATCATAATACGAGAGAAGAATCCCTTAGCCTGTTCCGGACGATTGGCATGGAGCAAGGATTCACTGTACTCTCAGATAACGATGGTCAGCTATTTAATAAAGCAGATTTGAGCCGAGCGAGCTTTGTCGTTTTCAGCAATACCAGTGGGGCCAATGGTCTCAACGCAGAGCAGAAAGCGTCTTTAGAGTGGTTTGTTGACACCTTGGGCCGTCATATCATGGGTATACATGCAGCTAGCGACACTTATCGACATAGCAGCGCCAATGGCGGAAGTACGGGCCAGTGGGACTGGTATGCAGAGACCCTGGGTGGCAGTGTACAAACCAGCCCAAATCATACTTCTCAAAACCATGTGGACAGCATTTTTTTAGTCAATGCCCATCCCTCGGCAGAAAATATTGACTTCCCATGGATTAAGGAAGAGGAGTACTACTATTGGGAAAATGGATACCTCAATGATGATAATATCACCATTCTAGAAGTGGGGGAAACAGGAAGTCAATCCTACGATCGACGAAGACCTGTGGCCTGGTATCGCGTAAAGTCGAGTGGTGGAAAAGTATTTTATACTTCATTGGGGCATAAGCGAAGCAATTTTACAGGTAGTTTTCCCTTTTTCGAACAGCTGATACGAGATGCCAGTGAATGGTTATTGAACTGTCCCGAAAAACGAACAGAGCTGCAGGACACTATCTGTGCGGGAGAGACATACCTATTCAACGGAAGAGCGCTAAATATGGAGGGAGTCTATCGCGATACGCTTTCCACATCTCTCAGCTGCGATTCTATTATTGAACTCAACTTGGTGGTGGACACGCCGAATATTGAGATCGAAAAAGAAGATCAATTCCTTCGGGTTTCCAACGAGTCATCCTCCTATCAATGGCTTGACTGTGATGCAGGCTTTTCAAGTATTCCCAATGCTACTGAGTCTCAGTTTGCTCCATCGGAATCGGGTAATTATGCCGTAGAAGTCATCACTCGTGCAGGCTGCATAGACACTTCAGAATGTTTGAATGTGATCATTTCCAGCTCTGAGGATGCGATGCTGCAGGCAGATCTCAGGGTATTTCCGAATCCTGCCAAGGATCGAATTCAAATTCATTGGGATGGCTTCACTCAAAAAGTTAAGCTTGAAATCCTCACCGCTCAGGGTGTATCGGTTCTCAAAAAGGAATTGAGTTCCATCGAAAATGAAATTTTAAATATTCAATTTTTACCTGCCGGAACCTATCTTCTGACCTTAAAGGGAGTAGATTTCACCCGCAGTACCTTTTTTATCAAGCGGTAGTAATCTTTCTTTTTCTCAGCACCTTTTATTTGAAAACTCATCGAAATGACAAGTGTTTTAGCCTTTGTTCGAAACAGTTGCCCAATCCGGCCTTTAGAATCGGTAAAATTGTTGTGCGTGGTATTGGGTGAGGGGTATGGAGGGGCGCCGCCGAAGTGGTAGCGTAGGCGACGCGACCGAGCGGAGCGACGGTCCGACAGCCCGGAGGGGCCCGACCCACGCCAACTTGTTGGTGTGGGGCACCCCCTAAAAGAAAAAATATTACTCTTCTAAAGAAGGACGAAACTTTCTGAGTAAATCGAGAAGGGCATCGATGGTATCCAAATGAGTTCGGAAGGATAAAATTGCTGCTCGAATGACAAAATGGCCCTGCAAGCGAGTCGAAGACAAAAAGATTTGTCCGTGATCCTCAAGGCGCATGAGGATATCCCGGCTGTGCCGATCCCAGCTCGCTTCGGGTCCTTGTGCCCAATGAAAGGTAACTACGGACAACTGAGGCTGGCAGAGCAGTTTGTATCCTAAATCTGGCAGCTGCTTTGCAAGGTATTCAGCCAAAAGCAGCTTTTCGCGGAGTTGAGCAAGAAAAGGCTTGAGCCCGTGAAGGCGTAGAGGCAGCCACAACCTTAGGGCTCTGAAGTGTTTGGTAAGTTCTGGAGACAAATCGGCGGGAGACCATTCAGACTGAGCATCCTGTGCATCTTGCATATAGTTGGCCTGATAGTGATGAGCAGCAAGGATAGGTGAAGAGTGTCGCACCAAGGCTACCCCGAGACCGTAAGGCAAAAAGAGCCCTTTGTGAGGATCCAACACCAGAGAGTCGGAACGTTCCATTCCTTTAAATTTATGTTTTTCTTCCTCAAGCAGGCTGAAAAAGCCGCCATATGCCGCATCAATATGAAACCACATGCCGTGTTGTTCTGCGATATCTGCCAAGGCATCAAGGGGGTCAATAGCGCCGGTATCTGTGGAGCCAGCGGCACCCAGCACGATAGAGGGCGTCAAGCCATTTTGGATATCCGTATCAATTTGTCTTTGAAGTTCGTCCGGGCGCATTCGAAACTGAGTATCGAGTGGAATATCTCGCCAGACCATTTCCCCCATGCCCACTATGCGAAATGCCTTTTGCAAACAATGATGGGCCTGAGTAGAAGAATACACCACACATTTTCGAACCCGGCGACTATCGATCTGAAGGGCCTGGCGAGCAGATACGATTCCAATCATATTTGCCATACTTCCGCCCGAGGTCAGGTTACCAGTGCTTTTTGCCGGATATCCGACCCAATCAGCAATCTCTCGAATGAGGGCATGCTCCATGCGAACAGCGCCCGGGGAGCCGAAAAAAATGCCTGCATAGTGATTCGTAACAGCAGCCATCCAGTCACCCAGACCTGCGGTGTAAATTCCTCCGCCGGGAATATAGCCGAGGTGGCCTCCGGAAGCTGCGTTGATACCCGGTGGGTCAACTTCCTGACGAAGAATATTTAATAAATGCTGCAAATCGGGAGCTTGCTCCCGCCGGCTGAGGTTGGGACCAGGTCCAGAGTCGCGTTGAAAAGCCTTTCCCCGGGGTAGATCTTCGATGTAAGCTTCCAAATAGTCCACAACCTGAGCACGGAGTCGGGCTCTCTCTGTAGCGTCGGGTTCTAATCCGGCCCCTTCCTTTTGGGACTTTTTAATCTGTTCCACATTCATGTTCATGTTCTGTTTTTCTATAACCGATAACAGTCAAAATATCCGCTCGGTTCTTGAATGTCAAACCCAGAATGTAAAATCTCTTACTGTTTATAGTGTATAGTCTCCCCGTCAGCAGCCACTAATTCCAGTTCGGCCGGACTACCTGACTCAACTCGGCCTATGACTTGAGCTTCAACACCAAATTCACTTGCAATCTGTATGAGGCTGTCGGCGGCATCGGGGTCGATGTATAATTCCATTCGGTGTCCCATGTTGAACACCTTGTACATCTCCTTATAAGGGGTGCCTGTGGCCTCCCGGATAAGTTGAAACAGAGGTGGTGGCGTAAAAAGTTGGTCCTTTATGATTTTGACATCCTTAACGAACTTCAGCACTTTAGTTTGAGCCCCGCCCGAACAGTGAATGATTCCGTGGATCTGGTTTGCGTGGTGTTCAAGCATCGGCGGTAATAGGGGTAAATAGCTGCGCGTGGGGCTGAGAACGAGTTTTCCCATAGTCGTCTTACCCCCTGGGATATCTACCGAATCCTGCATGTGGTGCTGACCTACATATTTTACGTCAGCTGGCAAATTCGGATCACAGGATTCTGGATACTTTTCACCATAATCTGCGTGAAAAAGGTCGTGACGTGCGGAAGTGAGGCCATTGGAGCCCATACCGCCATTGTATTCGTCTTCGTAAATCGCCTGACCTGAAGAGCTAAGGCCGAGAATAACCTGGCCGGGCTGGATATTATTCACCACTACCTTTCGTCTGGGCAAGCGGGCAAAGGTTGTAAAACCCACGTCTAAAGTTCGGACGATATCTCCAACATCTGCCGTTTCGCCACCTGTAAGGTGAATATTGATACCGTGATCCTTCATTTGCTCTATAAAAGCGGACGTACCTCGTATGAGTTCAGTGAGTACTTCCCCGGGAATATGACTTGCATTGCGCCCAATTGTGGAGGATAAAAGGATATCATCTATACAGCCTACGCAGCCCATGTCATCAATATTCATGACAATCGCATCCTGAATCACTCCTTTCCAAACACTGAGGTCACCCGTTTCTTTCCAATACAAATAGGCCAGACTGGTCTTGGTGCCCGCAGTATCCGCGTGCATAATATTGCAATAGTCGGCATCATTTCCTACCATATCGGGGAGGACCTTACAAAAGGCATTGGGAAACAAGCCTTTATCTAAGTGCTGAATCGCCTGATGTACTTCTGTTTTATCTGCAGATACTCCGCGGCGGGCGTAACGATCCTGATCCGACATAGTCCTTTTTTCACAAAGGTAAGAAGACTGGAAGCAATATTACCAGTGATGAATAAAATTCAAGATTTCAGTTGTGAATGGAGGAGTATCATATCTCTTTTTTAAAATTCTTTTTTCCCCAGCGAAATATAGATTGACTCCATAATAAGTCTGATTAGTAGGGACAAAGTTTGTCTCTGCGAGGTTTTTTAAGTATTATTGATATATTAAGATAACAAGGATCGTATCAATTATTGAAAAATCATGAAAAAGCAGAAAATATACTTTCTCATTATCAGCACAATTTTACTTTTTTCATTTTTAAAAATTTCCACGGTGGTTGAGGGGTCAATCTTATGGCCAATTATTGGAGTGGTATTTGTTCCCACGATATTTTTCACTGCGGTTTGGGGCATCATTATCTATCAATTCAGAAATGGTGTACAAATGTCGGGCGATATCATCACGATTCCGCAAATGTTTGGACACATTACATTAAAAGTAAGCCACATTCGCAGCTTTGAGGCAAAAAAATCTACTGCCGGCGTCTTATTGGACTACAGTACTTTAACAATCCTTACTGAAAATGGTGCATTTTTCAACGTGCTTTTGCCAGATGTCATTGTCGATCAATTAAAAACGAAATTTCAAACGGAAAAAACATAGAACCCAAGCTTTTTGAGCGCCCAATTCCGGGATACTTATCTTTTTGGAAAGTGGCTTTATACTCTTCGGTTTTCGAACTAAATCGCAATTATTCATAAACTTCACATGATTTAGGGGATGAAAAAATAGTAATTCACTATAGATCAACATTTTAACAAAGGATTAAGCCTCGAACTCATTCAAATCTAAAGAACCAGATTTAAGTATTACAAATCGCAAAGTTGCTCGTTTGTAAATCATATAAGTCATTATAAATGAATGATTTGAATGAGCTTCGGCCCCTTAGGGCGAAAAATGCTTGCATTTTACGGGTAAAGTCTTCTTTTGTTATTAGGCACCCTTAAGGTGTGTGAAAGGTGTGAGGAAATATTCTTATCTTTGGCTCGTTATACGGATTGAATATGACTCAGGTAATCCACATCTTTCTTGCTATACTGATTTACATCAGTGGGATTGGTGTAAGTGTACACCAGCATTATTGCAAGGATGAGCTTAAGAATATTGCGTTCTGGCATTCGGCTGAGTCTTGCCACTCCGGCGAAAATATTTGCCCTGCCAGTGGAAAAGTCTGCATGATGCATGCAAAGACTTCTCAGAAAAAAGATTGTTGTGATGATCGGGTTTCTTTAGAGCAGGCAGATTGGGATTTTGTACCGGACAGCCAATATGAAGCCATCCAGCTCGATCTCAACGCTACACCTCAAACTAAAAATAATTCTGCAACTATTCATGTTTTTGAGTTCTTGCGCAGTCCTCAAAAATACAGGCCACCGCCTCTTATAACTACGCCCCGACGTATATTATTTTCTTCCTTTTTGTGTTAAATCGAAACTAGGTTTTCTTTTATCGCTGTGTCCATAATGGGCAAAGTGATATGTTATCTCATTTTCATTTTCTTACCTAGTGTATCGATATGTTATCAACCATCGTCCGTTTTTGCCTGGACAACAAGCTCATTGTAGGACTCTTTCTGCTAGGGTTTACGCTTTGGGGTGTAATTCATGCCCCCTTTGATTTGGGCTTCAACTTTTTGCCCAAAGACCCTGTAGCCGTAGATGCCATACCCAATTTGGGTGAGAATCAGCAGATCGTATTTACGGAATGGCCGGGACGATCTCCTCAGGATATTGAGGATCAGATCACCTATCCCTTAACGACGGCATTATTAGGCGTGTCCGGAGTAAAGGAAGTTCGTTCTAACTCGATGTTTGGCTTTTCCAGCATCTACGTCATATTCGAAGAGGGAGTTGAATTCTATTGGAGTCGATCCCGATTATTGGAAAAGCTCAACTCTCTACCGAGTGATATTCTACCTCAGGGTGTTCAGCCCACACTGGGACCTGACGCCACTGCATTAGGTCAAATTTATTGGTATACGCTAGAAGGGCGAGACTCTGAAGGCCAGCCGACGGGGGGATGGAGTCTGGAAGAAACGAGAAGTGCGCAGGATTTTACGGTGAAGTATGCATTGTCTGCAGTCAGTGGAGTGGCGGAAGTGGCCTCTGTGGGGGGATTTGTAAAAGAATATTTGGTTGAAGCCGATCCTGACAAGCTTCGTCAGTACGATATCTCCCTTCTCGACCTTCGTAAAGCCGTATCAGAGAGTAATCTCGACATCGGAGCGCAAACCCTGGAAATTAACAGGGCTGAATACTTCATACGCGGATTGGGTTATGTAGAATATTTGGAAGATATTGAGCAAGCCGTCATAAGAGCCCATGAACAGAGCCCTATTACGGTCGGAGATGTGGCACGAGTGTCGTCCGGGCCGGCAAGCAGAAGAGGTGCCCTCGATAAATCGGGTGCGGAAGTAGCTGGAGGTGTGGTTGTTGCCGCTTATGGTTCTAACCCCATGGAAGTCATTAAATCCCTGAAATCAAAAATTGAGGAAATCGCTCCTTCCCTACCCTCCAAAACGCTTGCTGATGGCACAGAAAGCCAACTTACCATTGTCCCCTTTTACGATCGCACGGATCTGATTAAGGAAACGATTGGGACACTGGAAGAGGCACTATTGCTTCAAATGATCATTACCGTTATTGTAGTTCTTTTACTTCTACTCAGCATAAAGGCGTCACTATTGGTAGCTGGAATTTTGCCTATAGCGGTTCTTCTATGTTTTATTGCCATGCGAGCCGCGGGAATTGAGGCCAACATTGTAGCCTTGACAGGAATTGCCATTGCAATCGGGACCATGGTGGACATGAGTATCGTGCTTGTTGAGAGTATTGTCGACAAACTGGAAAAGAATAGCGGAAGCCAATCCTTAAGGCGAATCGTCCTGGAGGGGACACAAGAGGTTGGAAGCGCAGTTTTAACAGCTGTAGCGACTACGATAATTAGCTTCTTGCCGGTTTTCAGTATGATTGGTGCCGAAGGTAAAATGTTTCGGCCTTTGGCATTCACAAAAACATTCGCGCTCCTGGCTGCCATCATTCTAACTCTATTTATCATACCGCCTCTGGCACAGATCATTTATCGCAGGGGAAGTCGGGCAGATTGGCTGGAGCGGGTAGCGCATGTAGCCCTGATCGGAATCGGGATCTATGGAATGGGGCAGGGAATGATTTACTGGCCTGAAATAGCCATTGCCATTGGAGGAATAGGATTAGCTGCCCCCAATATTAAAACACGATTTCCGGAATATCGAAAAGTCATCGACATCTCTATAGTAGTGATTTATGCAGTCTGGATATGTCGAATCCTGACGGAAATGTGGATGCCGCTTGGTGCGCAGCAATCCTTGTTTACCAATTTCATTTTTGTTGGCGGAACGGTTCTTATGTTCTATATTTTCTTTTCGGCCATCATTCGATATTACGAATCTATTTTGCGCTTTTTCTTAAGAAATGTATGGCTGTTTTTCATTTTACTCGGCAGTATTCTCTATGGTGGCTATGCTGTCTATCAAAACTCGCAATCCCAATTTTTACCCGATCTCGACGAGGGCTCTTTTCTATTAATGCCTACCTCCATGCCGCATTCCGGCATGGAAGAAAATATGCGAAATATGCGACTTCTGGACATGGCCGTTACGGCCATCCCGGAGATTGAGACCGTTGTTGGAAAATTAGGCCGGGTAGAGAGTCCTCTGGATCCCGCCCCCATTTCCATGTTTGAAAATGTCATCATGTACAAGCCGGAATACCGGTTGGATGAAAAGGGAAGGCGCATGAGATTTGCCGTAGACGAGGCCGGTGACTTTAAGCTCGATTCAATGGGGAATCTCATCCCAAATCGAAAGGGGCAATATTTCCGAAATTGGCGACCTGAGATCCAATCTCCTGATGACATTTGGCAAGAAATTAATGAGGCGACCAAAAATCTCCCCGGTATAACTGCAGCGCCAAAATTGCAACCCATTGAGACGCGATTAGTGATGTTACAAACCGGCATGCGCGCACCAATGGGGATCAAAGTACGAGGGCCAAATCTGGAAAGTATCCGTCAGGCTTCCGAGAAAATAGAAGTCATTTTAAAAGAGGTGGATGGGGTAAAAGCGCCCGCTGTTTTCGCGGAGCGCGTCGTAGGTAAACCCTACCTGAATATTGATCTGGATCGCGCTGCTCTTGCTCGAAATGGCCTGCGAGTTCAAACCGTACAAGATTATATTCAAACAGCCATTGGTGGGACGGTCGCGAGCACAACAGTGGAGGATCGGGAGCGGTATAAGATCCGTGTTCGATATCCGAGGGAGAATCGATCTCACCCGTCAGACATTGAAAACATCTGGATAAAAACCCCGGAAGGCGCACACCTTCCCTTGAAAGAATTAGCACAGCTAAAATACGAGCAAGGACCCCAATCTATCAAAAGCGAAAACGGTTTTTTAGTTTCCTATGTACTTTTCGACAAGGAAAAAGGAGAAGCCGAACTCGCTGTAGTAGAAAGAGCTAAAAAGAAAATTGAGGAGTTGAGACAAAGTGGAGAGTTAGTTTTGCCGGAAGGTATTCAATTGGAGTTTGCAGGGAACTATCAACAGCAACAGCGGGCGGCAAAGCGCCTATCTATTGCTATTCCTGTTGCTTTAGTCTTGATCTTCATTATTCTGTACCTGCAATTTCGATCTTCGGCCATCACATTGATGGTATTTTCTGGAGTGGCCGTAGCCTTCGCCGGAGGATTTTTGCTCATTGGGCTTTACAATACGGATAGCTTTCTCAACTTCTCGGTCTGGGGAGCAAATATGAGAGATGTATTTAACATTCAAACCGTCTACCTGAGTGTGGCTGTTTGGGTAGGATTTTTAGCCTTGTTCGGTATTTCTACCGATGACGGAGTCTTAATGGCTACCTTTCTCCGGGACAGTTTTCGAAAAAGGGAGCCGGAAAGCAAAGCTGAACTCCGGGATGCTGTGGTTAAAGGTGGCATGCGCCGTGTCCGCCCGGCGATGATGACAACAGCTACAACGCTATTGGCACTTCTACCCGTTTTGAGTTCAACCGGGAAAGGAGCTGATGTCATGATTCCCATGGCCATACCCACTTTTGGCGGTATGCTCCTTCAAATGATCACCATGTTTACCGTGCCTTTGCTCTTTTACTTATGGAAATCTACAAAAATGAAAGACTGATGAGAACACTGATTGTACTTTGCCTTTTGTGGGGCCTGGCCGAAATTTCGATAGGGCAACCTCTGGACACGCTAATCCAGGAGGCTTATCATGCTCACCCCTTGCTGAAGTCCCTGCATTTTGAACAGGAAGCCCTCAAAGAGAATGAGCGCTTACAGGGTAGTTGGGACGCACCCGTTTTAAATATGGGCGTGGGTGTTTTTCCTGTTGAAACACGCGTAGGTCCTCAAATATTAAAATTCGGAGCTCAACAGCGGATTCCCTACCGTGGCAGCCAGCAAGCAAAGAAACAAGTCGTACAGGCCCGTCAATACGGATTGGAGTCAAAGACGGATCTTATGAAAATTGAATTAGCTTATCAGGTCAGACTGGCCTTTTACGAGCTATACGTGCTTCAACAAAAGGATTTGCTGTTAGACAGCATGATAGAAGTCGTTCAGGCCCAGAAAGAAGACCGGCTCAGACGTTTACGAAGCGGATCCGGTTCTACTTCGCAGGTGCTGCTCATGGAACGAACCAGCCGGAATTACCGCGAACGGAAGAAGCAGTTGAAATTTGATAAAGCAGAAAGTCGGGCCAGATTGGCTTATTGGACGGGTATAGATTCCATTTCAGATCCGGAGTTGAGCAGAAGCTTCATTACTGCTATTCACAATGAGAACTTACAGTTGCCCGAACTCGCACTCCACCATCCCCAAATTGAGGAACTTGAGGCTCAGGTGAAGCTTGCCGCGGCTGAGATAAACGCGATAAAGTGGGATAATTACCCGCAACTCACAGTGGGTATGGACTATATCTGGAATTCATCGCGCTCCAATGTAGATATTCCAGATAACGGCAGAGACGCTCTTATCCCCATGGTGGGCATTCAATTGCCTTTTCTCAGCTCTCGAAATACGAGAAAAAAAGAGGAATGGAAGCGCAAACAAACGGCTGCCAGATATCGACGCGAAAATGAAAAACAAGCCCTCCGTTCGGAACTAATTTCGGCTTTTGAAAGACTTTCAAAAAACAGATCCGAATACGAATATTTGAACCAACAAATCGCTACCACCCAGCGAATGGTGGAGCTGAAAGAACATGAAATTGGCAGCAATGCCGCGGAATTTTACGATTACTGGATGCTCCTAGAGGATATTCTTGACTATCAATGGAAAAAATGGGAAGCCACCCAAAATGCTCAGGAAGCCTACTTCTATATTCTAAAATACAACAAACCATAAGGTTATGACACGCAAAACATATATCATCGGGGTTTTGGCCTTTCTTCTTGGGGGCTTACTCACTTACGCCATCTTTCTGAACACCGCCACTACGGCAGACCATCCGAGCTCGGAGTCTAGCCACGCAGAATCAGAAGCATCTATAACCTATACCTGTTCAATGCACCCGAGCGTAGAGCAGGATGAGCCCGGAGATTGCCCCATTTGCGGAATGGATCTCGTCCCTAAATCTTCAACCGCCTCGGACGACCCCCTTCAATTGCAAATGAGTGAAGAAGCTGTGAAATTATCTCAACTGGAATTGACTGAGGTGCGCCCGGTTCGTGAAGGAGAAGGAAAAGCACTGCGCTTAAGTGGATTGCTCAAAGAGGATCTAAACCAGAGTTCGAGGCTCATCTCGTATGTTCCGGGCGAATTGGTTCGGCTATTTGTTAAATCAGAGGGTGAGTGGGTAAAAAAGGGCCAAGTCATTGGTGAAGTATATGTCCCCGAATTACGAATACACCAAGAGGAGTTGCTGGATGCCGCCGAAAGACGCAAAGAATCCCCGGACTTATATCGGGCATCCCGAAAAAAATTGGATTATTGGAACATGGATAGTACGCTGATAGAAAAAGTCCTTGAAAGTAAAGAAATACTTGATGTGCTTCCTATTTATGCTTCAGCCAGTGGTACGGTCAGAGAACTTTTGGTCACTGAAGGAGATATGCTCAAGCGGGGGCAATCTGTGGCCCGGGTCGCTAACCTCAATCAACTCTGGGCCGAGTTTGAAGTCCCGGAAAGTGAGCTCAACGTTATCCAAACCGGACAAAACATTCGGTTCTCTCCCATATCTGCCCCCAACCGTGAATATCGCGGAACTATATATTACATTGACCCAGAAATAGATCGCGTAAAACGAACGGCTATTGCCAGGGCTCGGGTCACCGCCAGAGACTACCTCAAGCCCGAAATGGTCATAACAGGCTATATTTCAGTTTCCTCAGAAGCAAAGACGGAGCAAGTACAGGTCCCAGCCTCTGCCGTATTATGGACAGGCCCCCGATCAGTAGTTTATGTAAAAGCGCCAAATACTGACATACCGAGCTATTCCTTTCGCGAAGTGAAGCTCGATCGATTCGGACGCGATGTCGCCTATATCAGTGAAGGTTTGGAGGTTGGTGAGGAAGTAGTTAGTCAGGGTGCCTTTGTGGTTGATGCCGCCGCACAACTCAACAATCAGAAAAGCATGATGAATCGAATGGTTGAAGGCAAGAGAGGAGCACCCAGTCACCGTCTAAAAATAAACCCTTTACATCAGGAAGCAACAAAAGAAGCGATACGCGTTTATCTCAAATTGAAAGATGCCTTGGTCAACTCCGATGCAGCTAAAAGTAAAAAAGCAGGCTCCCAACTTCTCGATCAACTCAAACGAATCCCCTCTACAATAGACCAGGCCGATCGTCGAGAGAAATGGATGTCCATGCAAGGCCTTGCAGAAAGGGGTGCATTAAAACTTAGCGAAACGGAAGAGCTAAAAGTCCAGCGCCAGGCATTTGAAGAAGTATCTGAAGCCTTCATTTTTTGGCTTCGCCACTTTCAAATTGAATTTAACACCATTTATTTGCAGTACTGCCCCATGGCTTTTGATTTTGACGGTGCCGACTGGATCAGTGCTCAGGAAGAAATAAGGAATCCTTACTTCGGCGATGAAATGCTGAAGTGTGGTACTATAGAAGAAGTATTTGAATAATTTTGTAATCTAAAACTTGAAACTATGAAAATGAATGTAATGATTGTTGGCCTGTTCCTGGCCATCGGATTATGGAGTTGCGGAAACACGGGCTCCGAGAATTCCAAACCCATGGAAGAGTCCACCCAGACGGAGCAGGACACCGAGCGGCAAGGTCCAGAATACACCTCTGCCTATATTTGCCCCATGCACTGCGAAGGCAGCGGCTCAGATGAGCCTGGGCAGTGCCCCGTATGTGGTATGGACTATGTGAAAAATGAAGATGCGGGATAGAATTAGAGTGCCTGCCGAGTCTTCGGCAGGCACTTTTTCTCTTGATTAGAAGTATAAGTTTATTATTTTATTTATTTTTGGGGATATTTATATATAATGGTTATGAAAAATTTATTGTTAATTATCCTTTTATTTGCTTTTACCCACACCACTTATTCACAAAGAATACTCTCATTGCTGGATGATTCCACTTTAGTGGTGATCAATCACCAAAAAAATTTGACTTATTTTTATATTGTTTAACCTAAATTCACTTATTATGAAAATTTTATGGATTTTTCTTTTACTCATCTTTTTTTCTCACTTAAGTTTCGGTCAAATTGAACTCCCATCCAAGGGGGATACGAGCCAGATAACCCTGACCCTTAAAAATGGTGCCGTATATACCGGAAAGCTTGTCGATCGGAATGAAGCCGAGGTGATGCTCATGGATAATGGTAAAGTCTACACTCTAAATCGAACTGAAATTCAGGAGGTTAAGATGGGCGTTAAAAGCAGAAAAGTGATCGTCACTCTAAAAAGTGGAGTTCAGCATAAAGGTGTCCTTATCAAAGAATCTGGCAGCGAGGCTGTAATTCGAAATGAAACGGGTCAGTTGTTTTTCGATATGGATCAAGTCGATACCATAGAAACTGACTACGAAAAGGAGTTCGTTCGCATTCTCATGAAAGATGGTACACTGTACGAAGGGTACAGGCGAAAAGATCAGGAAGAATCTAATATAGTCCATACGGATCTAGGGAAGGTCATGTACGACACCAGTCAGGTAGCCCAAATCAAAATAATTGATGAATCTAAGGCCGGCTATTTTGACCATCCACTTTCTGCCCGGTACTTTTTATCCCCAACGGCAATACCCTTGCGAAAAGGAGAAAAGTTTTACAGTAATCAAAACATCTTTTTAAGCTCCTTTCAATATGGGGTCACTAAAAATGTTTCCATCGGGGCGGGATTTGAAACCATCAGTACTTTTTTTCTATTGACTCCTACTCCTTTTGCTAATGTCAAAGTCAGCTTCGCCGGATCAGAAAATTTCCATTATGGCGGCGGACTTATAGTAGGAGGTATTTTTGGGCAACTCATTAATGAGTATGAATACTTTGCCTCTCCCTACGGTGTCCTCACCTGGGGAGATAGAGACAAAAACATAACGCTGGGAGGAGGCGTTGCTTTCATTTCCAACGAAAGGTTAAGCTATATAAATGTATCGGGAACTCTTAGATTGAGTCGTCGATTGGGTTTAATTAGCAGTAACCTTCTGGGTTTTGATAACATTGGAGGCGGTTCGGAGATTATAGGACTTCAAGGGATCCGGATCATGGGTGAAAATATTGATGTGGATTTAGCACTTGCCTTTATCCCGCCATTGATCGCGAACGGCATTATCCTGCCATACATTGGTTTCAGTCTTGACTTTTAGATCCCTCTCGCCCCGCGATAGTGCTGTGCAGGGGTGACGAAGCCCCATTTATTGGGGGTGAGGAAGACCGAGTCCGCCGGCTGGCGGACGAAGGGCCGAACGAATAGTGAGCCCCGGAACATAACGACCCCGAGGAGCCCGTCATTTGGCGGGCCCTCGAGGGAATCGCCCACCAAAATTATAAAATGCAGATTCCTTTGTATATTGCCCGTCTATGGCAAAACCGAAAGTTGTATATATCTGTCGCGCCTGTGGCACCGACCACCCGAAGTGGCAAGGGCAGTGCAAAAATTGTGGAGAGTGGAATACTCTGCAGGAGGAAATCATTCCGGGCAACAAAAAACAATTGCGCTGGGATAAATCGAGTGAAGCGAAGCCCAAAGCTCAGAAAATTGTAGATATTCCCACAAATCGGGAATCGAGACTAGCGACCTCAGATTCGGAATTTAACCGCGTACTGGGGGGCGGACTCGTGCCGGGCAGTGTGACTTTGATTGGCGGACAACCGGGTATCGGGAAGTCAACCTTGCTCTTACAACTCGCTCTAAATCTGGGGCGTACAGTGTTGTATGTTTCCGGTGAGGAAAGCCCGGCTCAGATCAAAATGCGGGCCAATCGGCTCGGCAAAGAACTGGGTGAATATTGCTATTTGCTTGCCGCGACGGAAACGGAAAAGATCATTGAAGCGGCGAAGGACCTCGATCCGGATTGGTTGATTATCGACTCGGTGCAAACCTTACGGAGCATGCAAGTGGATAGCGGCCAGGGCAGTATTACCCAAATTCGGGAATGCACGGCGATGCTTACGGATTTTGTTAAGGCTCGTCAACTGCCTATGATGCTGATCGGCCACATTACGAAGGAGGGGGTGATCGCGGGTCCAAAATTACTGGAACACATGGTGGATTGCGTACTCCAGTTTGAGGGCGATCGTCGACATGCTTACCGACTGCTGCGCAGCATCAAAAATCGGTTTGGATCGACAGACGAACTCGGCATTTACGAAATGCAGTCTTCAGGACTACATGCGGTGGAAAACCCTTCCATGATGCTGATGGAGTCACACAGCTCTCAATTGTCAGGCAGCGCGATTTCGGCGACCATCGAAGGCATGCGACCGATGATGGTAGAGGTGCAGTCTTTGGTGAGTACGGCAGTTTATGGCACGCCGCAGCGATCGACGACGGGTTTTGACCTCAACCGATTACATATGCTGCTCGCCGTTTTGGAAAAGCGGGCCGGATATTTTTTCAACCAAAAAGATGTGTTTTTAAATATTGCCGGGGGTTTTCGCATTTCTGACCCCTCCATTGATTTGGCCGTGATCGCGGCTATGGTCTCATCATTTGAGGACGAGCCCTGGCCATCGGATGTGACTTTTGCGGGAGAAGTGGGGCTCTCCGGCGAGGTGAGGCCGGTGGCCCGACCCGAATTACGCCTCATAGAGGCCGACCGCATGGGATTCACCCGGATTTATCTGCCCGCACAAAATGTAAGAGGCTTGAATGTGAAGGATCAGAAGATTGAGGTCGTTCCGCTGGAACGCATAGATAGCTTCATCGAGCGGCTAACTACCTGAGGAATTTTCCGGGCATAGCAACTGAAATCCATTTCCGTGGATATTTACGATTTCCACATCTTCGTCAAGCTTGAGATACTTGCGCAATTTGGCAATAAAAACATCCATAGATCGAGCTGTAAAATAGCTATCCTCGCCCCATATTTTTTCCAGTGCGAAAGAGCGCTCTACCACCTCATTTTTCGCCTGAGCTAACAGTTGAAGCAATTGGGCTTCTTTTGGTGATAATTTTTGTTCTTCTTCCTCGCGGTACTTCAACAGCCTCAGGGGATAATTAAAAGTAAATTCTCCGAATGCGTACTCTTTTGGAGCTTCTTGAGCCCGGCGCCTTTGGCTACGCTTTAAAATCGCACGGATGCGCATGAGTAATTCCTCTGAGCTGAACGGCTTGGTGATATAATCGTCGGCACCGGACTCAAACCCTTCGAGGATATCTTCCTTCATCGTCTTGGCAGTGAGAAAAATGATGGGTATTTCCTTATCCTTTTTTCGGATTTCGCGAGCGAGGGTAAAGCCATCTTTCTTTGGCATCATCACGTCCAGAATACACAGATCGAACTCCTCATTTTGAAATGTATTCCAACCCTGCGCGCCATCCACAGCTAGTTTCACTTCGAAGTCATTCATTTCCAGATAGGAACGAAGAACATCGCCAAAATTTTCATCATCCTCACAGAGAAGGACTTTTGCATTTTCATCAGTCATGAAGGTTTCATTTTTATGGTATACAATTTACATATTAAAAGGCAGAAATACAGTGAATGTACTCCCCCGCCCGGGTTCACTTTCGACATCAATATTGCCCTCATGGGCTGTCACGATGGCTTTAACATAACTCAACCCGAGTCCAAAGCCCTTCACATCGTGAATATTACCCGTGTGTACCCGAAAGAATTTCTCGAATATTTGCTTGCGCGCCTCCCTCGTCATACCCAGTCCATGATCGATCACGCGGATTTCCACCCCATCCGAAACATTCACTGTTTCTACTCGGATCTTAGGCGTATTGGGAGAATATTTATTGGCATTATCCAGTAAATTATGGAAAATATTACTAATATGAGTTCGGTCGGCCCGTACGATACTCTGTTTAGCTCTCAAATCCATTTCGACCTGCCCGCCGCGCTTTTCCACCTGCATACGTATGTAATCCACTGCTTCGGCAATCAATTCATGTAAGGCGACCTCTTCCATCTGCAGGCCAAAATCCCGTTGATCGATCAAGGCCATCTGGAGGACCTTTTCCACTTGACTTAGCATGCGGCGATTTTCTTGAGTTATGATACTGGCAAACCGACGTATTTTGTCGGGATGGGCAATTATTTTCTCGCTAGTCAATGAATCGGTCGCCAAAGAAATGGTTGCAATGGGGGTTTTGAACTCGTGAGTCATATTATTGATAAAATCATTTTTCATTTCGCTCACCTTTTTCTGCTGTAAAATCACATAAACGGTATAGGAGAATGCGAATAGAATCAAACAAGTAAAGAACAAGGACGCCGCCAGAAGCCACCAGGAATCCTGCCACAAAACTCGAGACCGATTCGGAAAATAGAGTCGAAATTGACCCAAAGCTCCATCACCCATGCCAAATAAATCAATTTTATATTGCGCATCATCCATTTTATACTTGTCCGGGAGCTCCAATTCGGGATCACTGTAGCGAGCCTCCCCATCCAGAAAACCCACATAATGCCCATCGTAGATGACCATAGCCGCTCTAGAATAGGAATAAACGCCACTCACGAATTTTGCTCTAACGCCGCGATCTTGCAGATGCTGATTGAGGCGCAGATTTAACATACGAGGATCCAACAAATCCTCGATGGGATAAGAACTCAGCAAATTCATCACATCTTCGACGGTCTGTTGCTGCTGCTGCTCCACATATCGACCAGCTACAAAATTGGAATCCAAAATTCCCCGTCCAAAGAAATAGTCTACGCGCAAAAAACTCGAAGAACGGGGCTGACGGAGCTTTTGCGTTCCTCTGAAATCGCTGTCATCAGGGCGAAATACATCCTCGATTTCCTCCTTTAGCGCAAACATCGCGGCTGCCACATTTTGGTCAAATTTTTGCTCATTCAGCCGAATCGAAAAGGACAGCCAATACGCCTGAATCGCAATGATACCAATAAGCGCCAGTGACATCAGCGCAATAATGCCCTTTATCGCCCATCGTTTCATATCATAAGATGTATCGTCCGCATTCTATTTCTTTTTTGGGCGTGCCCCCTCGACTGCGTCTCGGGGTCGGTCCCTTACGGGGTTCGCTATTCGCTCCGTGCTCCTCGCGGCGCAAAATGAATTTGCGCCGTCTCAGTCACACCGCCTAAAGGCGCCCTTCAGGCACCTCACGCGCGCGCTCTCGCCATCGTCCACTAATTCAAATTAAATCGTACATTGATACCTCCCCGGGCATTCGTGATCGGGAATGCCAGGCTCGTCTTCGGTATGGTTCGATTGTAATCCAAAAATAGCCTCAGCGTTATATTTTTATTCACATCGTAATCTACCGATGGATTAATTTGAATCGATTCTGTACCCCGAGTAGGAACCGGCTCAGAGGAGTTATCGATTTCATAGGCAAAAGTCACATCATCCCGATAAGAAAAGTTGACATTAATGGTCAACCGATTTCCCACATCTGTTGCCCCTCTGTTTTGCCCTTGAGTGTTTCGGCCTTGTGGGGCTCGACCACCACGCGATCTCTTGCGATCGGATTGTTTTCCAAAGTTAAGAAATCCAATGCTGACATTATTTAAAGTATATCCCAGACCAAAAGTATACTCAAAGGAGTTTGTTTCGAATAGCTTCGTATCCGTAAAACTTAGCGCTAGATTACGGGCACGGTTCATTTTGAAGTTCATCTGAATATCATTCTGAGTTTGAATGTCTATTCCGATCAAAGGATTAAATCGCTCATCAATCACAACCTCTGGAATCACAAATTGAGAATATAAGTTTGATTGCTCATCGAAGTTGACCTCATCAAACCCGGCATCTTCATCGAAAGCCGCATTGCGCTGGAAGGAGTTCACAGTCATCGTTCCCTTGTACGCATGAGAAATGCGAATATTCCTGAAAATAGGCTGCAAGAAAGAGATACGAGATAAGCCATTCCAATTGATGGTCCAGTTAGGGCGTGGTATGGTGTTAAATATATCCAGATTCACGTTTGCCGGATCCTCGCCAGAATAAGCCGATAAAAAAGCGGGGATAAGAACATCCTGTTGTTTGCGACCGTACCCTCTTTTATAGATGTCGGGATCCCTATCGTGATCCTCCCCATCGGGGTTCAATCGCTCAGATATAATGGGTCGGTTATTCTCAAATGAATTAAATAGTGCAATCAGGTCTTGCTCTCCATCAGAGAATAATGTATTTAAAGCCATATAGGATACTGTGTAAGATCCAAAATCATTTCGTGGCGCATACCCATAATTTGCCTGACGGAAATCATTATACGGATCAGAAATCGGGGCATCGATATTTTTAAATAAAGCTGTGGACGTTTGATTAAACGACCGGTCAACTGTAATATCAATTCGGAAGTCATTCCAGGGCTCAATATTCAATTCTGCATTCCAGTTCTCTGTCACACCCATCACCACCTCCTGGCTTAAAAACTGACTCGCCGTAAACCAACCTTTCTCCTCGGCAGCATCGAACAGATAGTCCCGAGTAGGCTGAAACCCTAAAATATAAGACCATCCCGGTGCATCAAATCCCTCTGAAAGCCCAAGGAACCGTGTTTCTGGCATGAATCCCGGCACAGAACTCGAGTAGTTTTCAGTCCAATTAAACTGAAAGCGTCGGATACTCATCAAAGGCCGAATCAGAAGCTTCTCAATAGACGATGGTCCGGAATCTTCCTCCTGTTGACGTCCACGCCCTTGGGATCTGGAGCGGCCTCGACTGCCTCCGCCCCCGAGTTTATTCAGAGATCGCAAGTATTTGGATTTATTATAGAGTCGCTCAAAATTTAGAGTCGCATTTATTTGACGTTGCTGTCCATTCTGAATATTATTACCTAAAGAGTCAATATTAATGGGTGCTGCTGCCCAATTATAATTTGCAGAAACTTGCGCCCGTAAATCGATAAAATCCAAAAAAGGAAAATTGCGAAGTGGTACATTGTACGACAAAGTCATATTGTGATCGTAATTCTTGGGTCGCCCCAGATTTGTGAAGTTATTCCAACGGTAGGCTGTTGGATCCACGCTCACCGTATCTCCTTTAAAGTCGACCCCATTTTGATCCAATTCATCAATCATAGCAAAATGCGTGGCATTGAAATTAAACCGCAAGGAGCGCGTAATATCCCAAGACATCGTGTATGTCCGATCCCAGCTAAATCGCCGATCGTACCAGGTGCTATATTCAGGGTTTGAGAAGCGATAGCGCCGGACATTAATATATCGATCGACCACTGTGCTGAACCCAAAAGAGTTTGGCAAGGGATTAAGGTGAATTTCCTTAATGAATTTGAGATACTTTTCGTTCTTTATCAGGTTTTTAAACGGCTCGATATACAATGGTTTATATCCAAATTGATAGTTAAGGGCTGCATTGTGATTTTGAGTATTATCGAGTTCAATCAGCGGATCAGTATGATCTGTCTCTGTAAAGGCATAGCTGACACTAAAATTTTCAATGGACCACGGTTTGGGGTTTCCACCGCCGCCGCCAGCACCGCCACGACCACCACGACCGCCCCCTAGACCACCAGAACGTCCGCCTCGTCCACCAGGCCCTCCACCCATGCCTCCAAACCCACCTCTAGGTCCACCGCTTGAACCCGGACCTCCACCGCCACCTTTAGGTGTGTATCTAACATTGGTAAAATTAATACTCGTAATCCGTGTTCGATCTCTGGCTTGCTGGCGAATGGAATCTCGATCGTCAGGATCAGAAAAAGCCTTAAGCTTATCATCTAGTTCAATATCTAAATCGTAAGGATCAAACTGCGGAGAGCGAATGGTATTTGATAACTGGGCATAAAATGGTAACGACAAGGGTGAATTTTCACCCAGTAATTGACCCAGCTGAAGGTTAGTTGCTATATCGTATTGAAGCGTGGAGTGACGGGCTCGTTCCTGCAGTTTCTGGTCGAGAGTTCCCCATCCTATCCCCGTCCAGGTTCCAGAGAAAGAGATATTACCAAAGTCCGCCAATTGTGCATCGACTCGTGCCAATGCTGCTACTCCCCCCTGATTATCCAAACCTGTTGCCCGAAGTTCGTTCGCCCATAGATCTAAACATACTGTTCCGCCACCTTCTTTAGCATTGCGAATTCCGATCATAAAGCCCTTTACAAATCCTAAGTTCGGATTACCAAGCACTTTTATATTGGCTTCTGGATTTTCAGGCGATGGTCGAACAAAAAGCTCGGTGTTCGGAAAGCCTCCGGCGTTTCGATTATTCTTTAATTCAATTAATTGCTGAAGTGCAAAATCAAATTCATTCTCTTCCGGCCAAACCACTTGTGGATCCCTGCGCTCGGTAGTAGAGATTTGCTGTGACATGGTCACCGGCATTTCATACTCGTAAAAGTTGCGGGAATAATCACTTCCTACACGAATAAAAACGGTGACATCCCCGCGCTCAATAAACTGTTCGCTTTCTGCATGAATAAACATCTTAAGCCGCTCATATAGTCGCAAGTCGCGCTGGTCATTTTTAATAACAGCTCTGGCTTCACCCGCCTTCAATTCGCATACTTCTAAAGCCAGGGAAGATTCGTTCAAAAAAGCATTTGTAAAAGCTGCTTGGAAATTTTGTTCTCGCTGTATGCCTGGCGGAATAACATAGTTATATGGTATTTTTTCAGAGTTTTCCTCTATACCTACCTGATTGATTGTAAAAGTAGTGTTATCTACCGGCGGATCAATGCTCGGTCCTCTTTCTGACAATAAGTTTGAGCGTAAAAACCGTCGCCATGAATTTCGAACTAAATCTAAGGTAGCAAAACGCAAGGTTACTTTTTGATCAAAACCATGGAGATACATCCGCATAAATCGGATGCTTCGAAAATCCTGAATCGCTCCTACTTTTTTGTCAAACTCCTGAATGGGAACCACAAATCGATACCAGACCTCTCCACCCCCTCGTGTAGAAATACTGTCAGTCACATATTCATTTAGTGCAAGTCGATTTGACCCATCATTAAAAAGGGGGATTTGATAATGAAAATAACCTTCTATCCGATCCGACGTAAAATCGCGGTTGATATCCTCTGTGGTGGGCAGGAAGGTAAATGAAGTGGCAAATCGAGAATTGCCGGTATTATTGGGAGAGTTTCCCTCAACGTGATTAAACTTTGCATACCTTTCCAGAGTGGCAATGTTTTCCGGAAGCGTATCATCCAAAAAGTGTATAAAGTTATCATTTGCCGGGTCCGCTAATATTTCTTGATAGACATCCGGCCGAACTCCAGCCTGCATTGCTGCCAAATATCCTTCTAGAAATTCTTGCTCAGCCTGATCATTCATTCCATCGAGTCCAACATCCTGAACTTCCCGAACAGCCGGATCATTGTCAAAGGCATTTACGAAGGGTACTGTCAGTGGAACGACACCTAAATTTGTCGTATCCAATGCGATCTGCTGCCCTGGCCGCGGAAGGCCGTTTTCGAAAGCTGCCCGACCGTCTTTTAAAATATCCTCAGAGATATTTCCGAGATCAATGTACAGATAACCCCTTTCCGCCGGATCCACCTGACTCGCTGTCGCCATAAAGGGATTAAGCATCCAAAATTCGATATATTCAATATTACTCGCCTGAAAATCATTCACCGTTAAGCCTCTCATAATCCCCCCCCATCTGCTTTGCGGGTCTTTCAATCGTCCCGCCTCATCCACTCCGGCAGAATACGCCGTTCCATTGGGCACATCATAATTATATGGGCCTCGTCGACTAGGATAAAAGGTGATGTCCATCGGACGGAAAATATTCAATCCAGGTTGGATCGTTCGGTTTGGAAATATCTCATTTTGGTCTACAATTCGCGTGTACGGATCACTCTGGGCACCTCCAATATTTCGATCCAATCGATACCAATTAATGAGTGCGCGGTTCACGGTCGTCAAGCGAGAATCATTTAAAGCGGACTCCATAAATAACGGATGGTTATTCTGGGGGTCATTTTGAGGTATACTGGCCAAATTCCAACGGTCAAGAGGCTGTGAAATATCAATTCGGGCTGCTGTACCCTCAAAATCGTCAATATAGACTGATCCGCCCTCGTCACTCTCTAGATTGATAGCTCGGGAAAATCCAGGAATCAGGGCTGCACCCTCAACATATGCTGAAATGGATGAAGGAGCTTTGGTTTCCAGGCCGGGAATCTTATCCACTATTTTCGTCAGCCAGGGCGCTTCAGCATCATAGCTAGCATCGAGGCCGATGATGCGATTATTAATCGGGTCATCACCAATATTTACCTTCTGGGTAATCGGCCGCTCCCACAAATGCATATATGTACCCCCTAAAATGATTTGGTCGTTCAGTTCATAATCTGCTCTCAGACCGAGCATATTCCTGTTTTGGAAACTGAAAAGTGATTGATCTTCAAAACTGATATTAATAGGTACCCCAGATGCCAGATAAGATTCGTTGATAATTCGCAGCCGACCAATGGAATAGTCCACCTCGTAATCCACTCCTTCTCGTAAGACCGCCCCTCCCGCTGAAACGCGAACGGAACCCTCGGGAATATTAAAAGCCCCTAAAGATATTTCTGAGGTAACGGATGACTCAAACTTACCTCGGATTAAAAATCGGTTCTTCTCCTGATATTCCTGAGCAATAAACTTTGTAGAATCGTAAAGTTCCTGATATTCATATTTGCGGTAAGTCGCTGGGTCGTCCAGCGATTCCTCTAATGAGGATCCGAAAGGTTCAAGGACCGGAAAGAAAATTTTCCCGAGTTGCGTGTTTATCGTTACGCCAGGCACAAAGTCAAAGCGACCGTCAGGCTGAGGGTCATTTTGGGCATTGAGTTGGTCGAGGTTAAAAAGCTGTAATAGAGGTCTACCTAACTTACCGGGTTCCGGCAAAAATCGTTTAAACCCTTCGCCGGCATCATCGAAATAAATATCCAGATTAAAGGTAGCCGGATCCACTTGATAAGCCCCGACGCTGTACACATTTTTCATCATGAGGTCCCATAGTGCATTTCGGACATCAGGAGTAGCTGTTTTCAGCATTTTTGTAACTAATACCCGTGTACTATCGCTTTCGGCCTCAGTGGAAAATTGGCCAATGCGATACGTTTTTCCATTATAGTCGTACTCTATGGCTACTGCAAGTACTTCCTCCTGTCGAAGGGGCGTATTTAATGTTAAGACACCCAATTGTTCGTTTAAGGTATACTCATTTTCCCGAATTCTCTGAGCGCGCTTCAATTCAAAATCGCGACCCGTTTCTAAACTGTAAGGACTTGAAGAAAGCCTTGGAATCGTGGTTGGAGATTTCAATGCCGCCGGATCATTGATAATTTGGTCGTATAACTTATTTGAGCGGTTATCCGGTAGTGGGGTACGCCCGTTAAGGGCCAATAGTTCAGGGGGGAACATTTGCCGGCGAAATTGATCTTCATTGCGAACTACAAACCGTTCGGGTTCTCCCAAGTCAGCAATAGCTACGATGTCGCGCAAACGCTCGGTTTCATTTTGGATGTTTGTTCGCCAAACCTCGATTCGATTTACTTTAAACAATGAGTTAATTTGTGGAAGATTCTTGAGCGCCTCTTCGTAATTATCCCGATTAAAATGAGTTAAAAAGAAGTGTCGGTTTTCATCGTAGTTGTCAGCACGTACTTCAAATTGCTGTACCTGACTCCCTCCTTGTACGGTGATCTCTTTTTGTCGGCCACGTTGTTGAGAGGCAATTGCAGTCAAACGCAAATGTCCGAATTGTAATTCCGTTTTGATTCCAAACAAGCTTTGACTACCCTGGATCAGGTTGGACCGCAGCGGCAGGGCTACATTTCCAGCTTCAATATTTTTAAGGATATCATCTTCACTAAACTGTTCACTATCAAACTTCAGCTTTAATTGGTTTTCGAAGTCAAACTGAGCTTGAGAGTTGAAATTTGTAGCCAGACTAAGTTTCTCACCAATTTGTCCCGTGACATTCAGACGAATATCCATATTAAAGTCAAAAAGAAACTGTCGTTGCTGTTGAATGGGCAAAGCTGGATTTTCGATGTTTTGATATCTTGCTCCAAAGATCAAATCGATATTTCCCTGCGGCTGAATACTTACTTCCCGACCACCAAATAAGCGATCTGCCAAATTTTCCCCCTTGCTGTATTCTTCAAGCGGATCTTGAAGGCCCTTACTTCCTTTTTTACCCGTAGATACGCCAGCCAATCGAGCAAAGTAATTGCGCTCTTGCTCTTCCGCTTTCCAATCTAAATATTCCGAAAAAGTCATACTAGTTGGCGCTCGAAAATACTCGTCGCCAATTCGTTCAGAGATGATATACCTTCCCGTTTCCGGATCGAGTTCTACACGTTTATCTACGTTTGAAGGATCCTGCAAGTCGTAGGGGTTGCGATTGGGGTTTGTCAAGAAATCCCCCTGACGATCTTGTATAGGAATAGTGTCTAAATCCTTAGAATTCAGATCCATTAAAAGTGTATCACCTTTCCCGATGGAAGATGAAAATGCCGTAACTGTATGGATATTGTACATTCCTACCGCATACAGAATACCTGCGAAGAACACTAGGTGCTTTTGCGTCATATGCTATATTTCAACCTAATTGAGTTCGATTGCTGGTAAAAAGTCTATTCGATAGGAAGTTTCTTTAGTCTAATGTCTTGATTATCAAGGAATGGCCTTGTTTTCTGTATATGAAGTGCAAATATAAGGTACTTTTTCACAATCATGAAAGTTTTTTAAGACCTGCTTTTATAATATCTTCAACATTGTCGAAATCATTTGATTGACTTAACTGGCTAAGAGCCTTTTTTATTTTACCCGGAGGAAATCCCAGGGCCTTCAATGCTGACTCAGCTTCCGTAAAAATATCATTGCCGCCGGTGCTTCCAAGGCTTACCTCTCCTGCATCAATATCTCCAATTTTATCTTTTAAGTCCAAAATCAATCGCTGAGCGGTTTTCATTCCAATTCCTTTAACTGCTTTGAATACAGACGTATTTTGACTCAATATCGCTGCTTTAACCTCGCCGGCTTTTAGTGACGATAAAATTAATCTGGCCGTAGATGTCCCGATTCCACTCACTTTGATCAACTCTTGGAAGACAGCGCGTTCTTCTCTGGCACTAAACCCATACAAAGCCATAACATCCTCTTTCACATGCAAATACGCCCACAGTCTCACCTCTTTCTTGTCTCCTAAATCTTCAAATGTGTGGAGACTAATATGGAATTTATAACCGATTCCTCCGACCTCAAGTATTAAGTGGTCGGGACGCCTATCCATTACCTGACCAGAAAAATATTCATACATATTTAAAATTTAAGTAATACAAAAATACGATAAAGTCACCACAAATAAAAGTTAGCTGAATTGTGGTGTGCTATTTTAAGAGTGAGGTTGTATCTTTGATCGCGTATAAAAATTTAACTTATATGAATATTCTATTGCTAGGTAGTGGAGGTAGAGAGTATATGTTGGCGTGGAAAATTCGTCAAAGTACCGAGGTGGAGAAGCTGTACATTGCTCCTGGGAATGGAGGTACTGCAAATCTTGGCACAAACATCGAAATCGATTGGAAAAACCTCTCTGAAATTACAACCTTCATCAAGTCCATGAATATTGACATGCTGGTAATCGGTCCTGAGGCACCATTAGTGGATGGGCTTGTAGATCGCCTCCAATCAGCCCCCTCTCTGGATTCGCTTTTGATTATAGGACCTCGTCAGGCTGCGGCCAGACTCGAAGGAAGCAAGGCTTTCGCTAAGGCCTTTATGGATAAGTATGGGATTCCTACAGCCAAGTACCGATCTTTTAATCAATCCCAACTCAACTCAGCTATAGATTACATTCAATCTCAACCCAGCCCATACGTGCTAAAGGCCGACGGCCTGGCTGCCGGAAAGGGTGTGTTGATTGTAACTGATCAAAACGAAGCCATTCAGGAGGCTAAAGCTATTTTAGATGGGAAGTTTGGAGAAGCGGGAAACACTCTAGTTATAGAGTCTTTTTTAGAGGGGCTTGAATTTTCGGTTTTTGCTCTGTGCGCCGGAAGAGAATATGTACTTTTACCCGTAGCAAAAGACTATAAACGTATTGGCGAGGGTGATAGTGGCCTAAATACGGGTGGTATGGGTGCAGTTTCCCCAGTCCCGGGCATCACTAAAGACATTATTAAAAAAGTAGAACGTAAAGTTTTAGAACCTACTCTAAAAGGGCTGGAAATCGAAGGAGCCCCCTATTCAGGCTTTTTATTTCTAGGTTTGATCCTTGTCAATAATGAGCCGTTTGTTATTGAATATAACTGCCGGTTAGGTGACCCAGAAACCCAAGTTGTTCTACCACGAATCCAGGGCGATTTCGTGAATTTATTGAAATCCAGTGCTACCCAAAATTTGGCAGGATCAAAAATTGAGATTTCAAGTGAATCCGCAGTATGTACCATCCTTGCCAGCGAAGGCTACCCCGTCGCATACGAGAAAGGGAAAGAGATTCGTTTACCTGAAGATTCCTCAATCGCTATTTTTGCCCATGCCGGAACAAAAAAAGAAGGTAGCCGCCTATTTACTTCCGGTGGGCGAGTTATGGGAAGCATTGGTCTTCACCAAGATCCCAAAGAAGCAAAACTTAGAAGCCAAAAAGGAGCAATGCAGGTACAATTCGAAGGCAAATACTTCCGTTCTGATATCGGCTTTGATCTAGGCATTTAAACCAATTCCATACATTTAACTTAAGTAGCATTTCACCTATGAAAAAGTATTGTATTCAACTATCTGTATTCCTATTTACAATTTTGATTCCTTTTGGGATTCTTGCTCAAACTGAAGTCTTATTTTCAGTGGATGACCTGGAAGTTACCACTGAGGAGTTCAAATATGTTTTTGAAAAGAACAATAGCACGAAAGCTACTGAGACTGATATAAAAGAGTATCTACGCCTTTATAAGAATTTTAAGTTAAAAGTAAAAGCTGCCTTAGACCAACAAATGGACACTCTTCCTCACCTGAAAGAGGAGTTGAATACCTATAGAAGACAGTTATCCAAGAACTACCTATTGGACAAACAACTTCAAGAAAATGTAGCCCGGGAGACTTTTGAAAGGCAGCAATACGAAATCAAATTAGCTCATATCGTTCTGATTGCAGAATCAGAAGAACAGGAAAAAGTAGCCCGGGAAAAGTTAGTTCAAATAAAAGAAAATGCAGAAAATGAGTTTGCGGCATTAGCGGCTCAATATTCAGATGATCCCGGCACCAAAGAAAATGGAGGCGTTATTGGATACCTCTCGGCCCCATTTGCCAAGGGGTTTGAAAAAGTAGAGGATTTGGCCTATCAACTTGACACCGGTCAGGTCGGTGGCCCAGTCAATTCAGATATGGGAGTCCATTTAATAAAAGTATTGGACAGACGACCTGCACTTGGGCGAATTCAGCTTTCTCATATTTTTGTCCGGAAGCCCAAGCCCAATAGTCCAAATCAGGAAAGAGAAAGAGATAGAAAAATTGAAAAAATCGAACAAGCACACGAATCTCTTGAAACCGGAACATCCTTCAAACATGCGACCCTAAAATACTCGGAAGATGATAAGACCAAGTATAATGACGGCTATTTAGGGTATATTGAGCCTAATACGTATGAGGAGCACATCGAAGAGGCTGTCTTCGCTCTTGAGGAGCATGGTGATTATACACAACCCATTGAGTCCAGTTTGGGTTGGCACATATATATGCGTGGTGACCGCATTAGACCCCAAGACAGATCCTATGAAGATGTCCGGGCTGAAATTCTATCTGAGTTGAAATACACTCATCGTTTAGATATTGCTCAAGCATCTTTAATTGAGCAAATTAAAGATGAAGCCCCATTCAAAGAAACTTCAAAGTGGATAAAAGAATTCCGCTCAAATCTTCCGACAAATTTTACTCGTTACGATTGGGAATCTCCCCAATTTCAGGATATTGATACTCTTTTTCAATTCGGAACAAGCCTTTATAAAACCCGAAATGATTTCATTCAATACTTAAAACGCAATACCCGTGAGCGTCTTCGACTTGATCGGAAGATGAAATCTAAGGACGCCTTTGACAAAATGTATGAAAATTTCATCACGGAATCGGCTATCGAGTTTGAAGAAAACCAGCTGGAAGAAAAATACCCTGAGTTTAGACATTTAATGAGAGAATACCGAGAAGGCATTTTGCTATTCGAAATCACCAAAGACAATGTTTGGGATAAAGCCCCTCAGGATACTGCAGGACTGAAACGTTTTTATACTCAGAACAAGGAAAAATATCGCTGGAATGATCGCGCTCGGCTATTAGAATTTAAACTCGCATCTTCATCCTCTAAAGCGTGTGATCAAGCTACAAAACACCTTATGCGCAGAGGGCTCAGTAAAACGATCGGTCTCATGAATAAAGACAGTGTACAATTAACCTACACATCCTCTTTACTTGAAAAAGGAAAAACGGATAAATCTCTAAGTTGGCAAGAAAATGTCCTATTCGATGTGAAGAAAAATAACGATGGCTGCACATTTAATTGGATTCAGGAAATCATTCCCTCCCAGGTAAAAACCTTAGAAGAGGCCCGAGGTTACGTTATTTCAGATTACCAAAATGAATTGGAAGAAAAGTGGATTAATCATTTGCAGAATAAATATGATATTCGAACTTATAAAAGAGAATTAAAATCACTTATTAGGTCCTACAAATAATGCTGACCACTCTTCTAAAAAACACTACATTCCGAGCAATCAGTTTAAAGAAAAATGATCTACTTGTCAATTACTAAATATGACCGATCGACCTACATTAAGGTTCTCTTACTTTTGCCAGCACTCATAATTATGGGCTGTGATCAACTGTTCCCTCCATCTGGAACTAAGGATCAAAGCTTGGTTATTGCACAAGTGGGTAAATCCAAATTGACAGAACAGAACCTGGATAATATGTTTGGTGAGAATTTCTACGGTGAGGACAGTGCCCGAGCTATAAATACATATATCAGGCGCTGGGTGAAAGAGGAGTTAATAAAAATAGAGGCAGAAAAAAACTTGAAAGCTGACGCTGAAATTCAACGAATGGTAGATGAATATCGAAAATCCCTACTGATTCATAAATTCCAACAGGAAATTGCCCGTGAAAAGCTAGATAGCAACATTACCCAAAGGGATATAGCTCAACAATATAAGAAAAACAAAGCTTCCTTCATCTTAGCAGAGCCCATTTTTGCCATTCGGTGGATAATTATAACCAATACAAACATCTCTGCCGATGAGCTGGAAAAACATTGGGAACAAAACGATTCCTTCACCGAGGAGAAATGGGGGAAACTTGCTGAGCTTTATGCCAACAATTATAATCTGGACCCTAACATTTGGTGGGGTAAAACAGAACTTCTAAGTTTACTGCCCATTAAAGATAATGCCTTATTGAATAAGACAGACAAAGTAATGAGAAAATCACTTGGCGAAGAAGAAACCTTGTTATTGGATGTTATTCAATTTAAAAATCAGGGCGAGTTAGCACCCATGAGCTTCGTTGAAGATGACATTAAAAGTTATATCTTACATCAACGGAAAGAAGCCTTTTTGAAAGACTATAGAGAAAATCTATATGAAAAAGCCGTTAATAGCAATACGGTAAAAATAAATCTAAAATGAGAATTTCAGGAATAATTGCTTTTGCATTTACTTTCATAATCCATTTCAATGTATCTGCCCAAACGGGGTTAGTCAATAAGGTGATAGCCAAAGTTGGTGGCGAATTAGTATTGCTGTCAGACATTGAGGAGCAGGTAGCCTATCTCAGAGATCAGGGACAAACGATAGGCGAGAAAGAAAAATGTGAAATACTTGAAGGGATATTAGCTCAAAAACTTTTGGTAAACCAAGCGAAGCTCGATAGTGTCGTCGTTCAAGAAGAGCAAGTGAAGGCCGAAATCGATGGTCGTATTGAGCAGATTTTGCAAATGATGAATAATGATATTGGACAATTCGAATCTTATTACGGGAAGACTGTCGAGGAGGTAAGGCGAGAAATGAGTCGCGAAATGAAAAACCAGATGCTGGCCGAACAAATGCGAAACCAAGTTATGGCAAGTGCTTCGGCCACTCCTTCAGAAGTCATTGAATTTTACAAATCGATGCCGAAGGATAGTGTTCCTTACTATAATTCTGAAGTGGAGATTCAGGAACTTGTAATCAAACCTGACGTTACTCCCGAAGAAAAAGAACAAACAGAAGAAAAACTGAGAAACATTCGACAACAAATTCTGAGTGATTCTGCCAGCTTTACTCAAATGGCGAGGCTTTATTCAGATGATCCCGGATCAGCTCGAAATGGCGGTGACCTAGGTATGATGAAAAGGGGAAGCTTAGTGCCGGAATACGAAGCTGCTGCCTACAATTTACAACCAGATGAGATTTCTGAGGTCGTTGAATCTGAATATGGATTTCATATTATCAAATTATTAGAGCGCCGAGGAAACAATATTCATACTCAGCATATCTTGCTAAAGCCTGAACTTGAGGACGACGATTACCAAAGGTCGGAAAAACGATTATTGGAAATTAGAGGTCTTCTTGAGGCAGACTCGCTGACCTTTGAGGCAGCGGTGCGCTTACACGGATATTCTGGCATTCAATCTTATAACAATGGAGGTAGAGTGATTAATAATCAATCTGGAGATAATTTTTTTGAAGTCGGGGACTTAGAACCCGAGGTGTATTTTGCCTTGGATACTCTTGAAGTGGGTGACATCACAAAGCCTATAGAATACAGGTCTAGATCGGGTGAAACACTTTATAAGATTGTAAAGCTGGTATCCCGAACAGACCCACATAAAGCAAGTTTGAAGTCAGATTATGCCAAAATTCAACAAATGACTTCGCAAAATAAAAAAAGTGAAACCCTCATGAATTGGATGAGGAATAAAAGAGAAACCACCTATATTGAAGTTTCTCAAGAATTCTCAGAATGTCAAAACCTTGACGCTTGGATTTCATCCACAACCACCTCATTTCAATCTTCAGAGGAGTAAATAAGGGGCTAGGTTTCCAAATCAAGCTTTTACAACAACCCTCACCGAAAGGACTGAGGTGAACGTCTGCATTTCATGGTTTTTATATTTTTCTTTCTATATTGTTATTCTAGTACTGCAAACTTGTAGGTTTACTCGACAAAAATTGATATACAGATTATGCCATTTCAAGATTGGAGCATTCTGTCAGAAAATGAAATAATAGCTGTTTTTAGCTTCACCTTTATCCTATCTTTGGCATTGGTGTTTTTCACTATTCCTCTTACCATAAATTTTTGCTATAAATATCAAATTTTAGATCATCCTAACTCAATACGAAAAAATCATAAACAAAGCATTCCCCATTTGGGCGGATTCAATATTTTCCTGGGCCTATTCATTCCCTTCACCTGTATCGCACCGACATTTTCCTTAGGCACATTTAAGTATATCTTCTTGTCCATGTTTTTTCTTTTAGTTATTGGGCTTTGGGACGATATTCGAGCGTTAAACCCCTGGCTGAAATTACTGTGGCAACTTTTTGTTGCTCTAATCATTGTATTTTTTAGCGAGACCTACATCACAAACCTTTTTGGACTTTTTGGACTCGATGATCTTTCTACAGGAACCTCCTATGTGTTTAGCGTCTTTTTAATTCTCACCATAATTAATGGTATTAATTTATTAGATGGGATCAATGCTTTAAGTGCTAGTCTTTCCACAATGTTGGGGTGTTTTTTCTTTTTTTGGTTTGTTGTTATCGACCAGCACGGACTCGCCTTATTTGCCTGTGCTTTATGTGGAACCTCAATAGCATTCCTTTGGTATAATTGGAGCCCAGCTCAAATTTTCATGGGCGATTCCGGAGCAATGATTTTAGGATTTAGCATCTCTTATCTCACTTTGTCTTTTCTCCAAACAGACCACGATCTCATAAATTCTGAATCAAAGTTTGCTATATTTCATGCTCCGAATATCGTAATCGCAGCACTGATTTTGCCCTTCGTTGATACAACCCGTGTTTTTTTGTTGCGTATCTTAAAGGGAAAGTCTCCACTCATAGCAGACCGAAATCATATCCATCATAAGTTTATAGATGCTGGGTTTTCAGATGTTCAGACCACCTTCATTTTATTAAGTTGCCAGTTTGCACTCATTCTTATCGCAATAGGAACTGTACGGTTACCCTATTTAACCTCCCTTATCCTTTTGTCTGCTTGCCTATTAATTCTATACATTGGGCTCGGGTTTGTTATTAAACCCGAAAAAAAATCATCCGTTTCATCTCCGGAGTAAAGGAAGGATCTCATTAATAGTGTTAACTTTGGATTATTACAATGGATTGGTTAATTGTTTTTATTGGTGGTGGACTAGGTAGCCTCTTGCGCTATGCACTTACATTCGTACCTTTTTTTAACGTCTCAATTACCCATCCCCTACAAACCCTATTAGCTAATGTGCTAGCCAGTTTGATCTTAGGGTATCTTTCTTACCTATCATTAAGTACAACTGAATTTCCTGACTCCATAAAGTTGGGCTTAACAGTGGGGCTCTGCGGGGGACTTAGTACGTTCTCAACCTTTACCGCAGAAACATTTGAACTTCTTCAGTCAGGCCAGTTTATACAATTCTTCTTATACGCTATAGGTAGTATGATGGTATGCTTGATTGCTTTCCTGATCGGAACCATAATCGCGGGAGCCTAAGTAATTTAAAGTCGCTGTTTTAATAGCAATTCGTTTTTTAATGAACCTTGAGAATAAATTATTTTGAAAATGATTTCCCCGCTAATAATCCTCTCCGTTGAACCCACACCTCCTAACTTTTTTACTACACATAGTATTATTCACTTATTTTTGGACTTTCATTGAAAATAGTTTTATATTTGCAGTCCTTTAGAAAATAGGTGAGTTATGAAAAAGAATATACATCCAGAAAATTACCGTACCGTAGTCTTTAAAGACTTTTCGTGCGATGAGGCTTTCTTAACCCGTTCATGCGCTGAAACGGATGAAACCATTGTTTGGGAAGATGGAAATGAATATCCATTAGTGAAATTAGAGATTTCCAGCTACTCTCATCCCTTTTACACGGGTAAAATGAAGTATGTAGATACTGCTGGAAGAATTGATAAATTCAACAAAAAATTCGCAAAATTCTCTAAGAAAACAGAGACTAAAGAAGATTAAACACGCTTCTATTATAATATTGACATAGCCCTTGCTGTTTAACCAGTACAGGGCTATTTTTTTAAGTGTTCAGTATGACAAACATTATACTTTTTGATAACGACAGGCGAGATAGCTTTTTGCCCCTCACATTTACACGCCCAACATGCGAACTCAGGGTTGGCTTATTCACCATAACTGAAAAATGGAGCATTTGGTTAAAAGGCCAGGTCTCCTATATTACTCAAGACTACTTATCCGCGAAATACCCAATTTCTATTGCCGAAGAAAATTTTGTGATTAATGGCACCGTAATGCCAAATGACCAACTCGTGAGGCTTATCCAGCAACTGGATTATAATGAAGCCTTAATGAAGGGGGACGAATTAATAGCCGTTCGTTTAGATGAAGGTCAGTTCGAGAATCTCATGGAAAATGATGATCTGGATGAGCTGATCGGATATCAACTAACAGAAACTCCATTACATCAATTGAAAAGGCTTCCGGATATTTTCCAAATGAACGGTCAGCAATTGAAGACCGATATCGGAAAAATGACTGAATTACGCACAGGAGCTCCCATCCCTGATAACGTTATTGCAGTCAATGCAGAAAACGTCTTCATAGAAAAAAGTGCAACTATTGACCCGGGTGTGATATTGAATGCTTCCGAGGGTCCGGTTTATATCGGCCGAAATGCAAAAATTATGGAGGGAGCCCTAATAAGAGGGCCATTTGGATTGGGAGAGAACAGCGTGATAAAAATGGGGGCTAAAATTTATAGCAATACCACTATTGGACCATTTTCTAAAGTAGGTGGTGAAATCAACAACTGCGTCATCACAGGATATTCAAATAAAGCCCACGATGGCTTTTTAGGAAACTCCGTTATTGGAGAATGGTGTAATATTGGAGCCGATAGCAACAATTCTAATCTGAAAAATAACTATAAAAACGTGAAAATTTGGGACTATACTAGAAAGCGTTTTACAGATACAGAATCACAATTTTGTGGTCTTTTTATGGGCGATCACTCTAAATGTGGTATAAATACCATGTTTAATACGGGCACAGTTATAGGCGTTCATGCAAATATTTTTGGAGGCGGGTTCCCTCGCACGTTTATTCCTTCTTTTAGTTGGGGAGGACATACCGGATGGAAGACTTATAGGCTTGATAAGGCGCTGGAAACAGCTGAGCTGGTGATGGATCGCCGAGCCCAAATTTTGAATGAAGAAGACCGCGATATTTACCAGCATCTATTTGATTGGACATCAACCTTTCGCTCATGGGAAAAATCTCCTTCTGGCAACGAATCCTAAGTTACTTTCGGGAAATACACATTGAAAGTGCCCCAAGTGACTTAAACCCACACTTATATGTGAGCTTATCAAAAGGTAGGTTTATGTTGAGTACAGCAAAGGCTGTTTACTCCCACGGAGACTTATACGACAACTTCGTACAGACCTTTAAGCGCACAAGCTGGTCCGATCTCCCCGGTTCCGACTTCTTGATTCTGGGTTATGGCCTGGGATCTATCCCTGCCATTTTGGAAAAAATGGGGCATGAATTTCAGTACACAGGCATAGAGAAGGATGCGAATGTCATTTATCTCGCCTCTAAATACACCCTGAATGACCTGAAGTCGCCCGTACACCTGTATGAAGTAGATGCAAAAGACTTTTTATCGCAACAACAAAAAACCTTTTCCGCGATTTGTATGGATATTTTCGTAGAAGATGAAATACCCACACTTTTTACTACAAATAAATTTATCGAACAACTCAAAACGCATTTGAAAAAGAACGGCCTGCTATTTGTAAATACAATTAAACCGAAAGACGAGGAAGAAAACACCTTGACTCCATTCCAGAAAAAATTACAAAAGGCCTTTCCTGATGGGACCTTCATTGAGGTAGGGCCGAATGCTGTATTTGTAAATCAAGTATCTGCAATAAATAAATAGCAACCCTTATTATCTCTTTTGACTCAAACAATACGCGCTCAATAATCATTACCTTTGTGTTGCTAAACTAAAATGACGACCTATGTACACCATGAATATATATTTGAAGCTCAGCTTGACGGCTCTCTTTATAGGGGGAGGCATAGCTTTGGCTTTTGCATTTGGCTTTTGGTACGCCCTTCCTTTGCTTCTCGTTGGAATTGTTTTTCTGGTGAGTTATGTTTTACTGGGAACTGTTCAGACCGCGGCTCAATTGATTGAAGCTCAGGATTTGGACGGGGCAGAAAAAAGGTTAAACTTGACTTTAAACCCCAAATGGCTATACGTCACCAATCGAGCTTATTATTACATCATGAAAGGCTCTATCGCTATGCAGCGAGGGCAAGAATCTGAAGCCGAAGACCTATTCAAAATAGCTCAAAACCTTAAGTTACCTACCGATAATGAACGTGCAATGGTGCAATTACAATTGGCCGGCATTCACCTAAAAAAGAATAATTGGAATAAGGTTAAAATCATTATGCGAAAGGTGAAAGACTTTAATGTCACAGAACCGACCATTCAATCTCAAATTGATCAAATTCAAACAGGGCTTAAAAACCGCGGAGCACTGAACCCCTCCAATATGCGTCAGGCTCAGCAGATGGGTCGATCGCGCAAACGACGAAGACCGAAAATGCGCTAAGACGGTATCTGAGAAGCCCGACTCCAAACGAACTTATTATCTATCTATTCCCGAATTCGAATTCCTATCGAACGATAGTAATGGATCCGTGATAGAACCCTCGTTCACCCGTTCCAATGTCGGTGTATGAAATTCGGAGCACATATACACCCGTATCCATAATCTTTCCGCGAAATGTGCCGTCCCAAGAATCAAATATGGATTGGGAAACAAAGAGTTGATCCCCATATCGATTATATACGGCCCATTCAACATCCCTGATTCCAAATGCAGTGAAAAAAAACTCGTCATTCCTACCATCGCCATTGGGACTAAAGACGTTGGGAACAAAAATCCGAGCAATGTTCTCAACGCAAATGGTATCCTGAATGGAGTCTATACATCCCAGTTCATTTTCCACTATGAGTTGTATCGTAAAGGTGCCGGTATCCTGGTATTCATGCCTCAAAATTTCACCGGCTTGAAACGTAAATACTCCTGACTGATCTCCAAAATCAATCTGACCCTGAGTATATCCTACACTCAGATCAATGACCTCTATCTCATTTTCGATATTATCAATGCAATCCTGATTGGGAATCCGAGTCATATTTGCACGAATGGGAGGTGAGCCTGGTAATTCAATAAAACTATCTTGGACACATCCGCTAATGCGCTCAGTAATCTGTACAGAGTAAATCCCCGGAGAACCCACGTATCGATTCCCTATATGCTCCTCCCCTACCATCCACTGAATGAGATAATCTGATGTATCTAATTGAATTTCTGCATAAGTGGAATCCTCAAAACAAACAGCTGGCCCTTGTTCTTGTCCATATGAAAAGGGGGGATATTGGAAAATAAATAAACTATCCTCGAAGGGCAGGGAGCACTCATCTTCCACACTTACTGTATACCAGGAACTTCCGGTAGGCCGGACAATATGGCTGGCTCCAAAACCTAAACCCTGGTCCCATGTCGTTACTCGTTGGCCGCGACCACCCGTGCTTACTACTTCTATTTCAGTACTTTGATTCGGACATAATGTATCGGCAGAAGCCGACACTGTTCCTTCAATAGGAGGAAGAATAGTAATAAACTGACGATCACTGGAAGCGCAAGCCCCGGTCCCACGTTCATAGCTCAACTCGTGATTTCCGCTGCCCAACTCCGAAGGCCGAAACTGGGAAATACCAGATTGACCGTTTATTGTAAACTCTCCGCCAGGAGGTCGAAGCTGAACAATAATTAAGCTATCGTTAAAACAATATTGCTGCGCCAGATTCACAATTTCGGCCTCTTCGAACTCAAATATCTCGATTTCGGCCTGCGTTTCACAACCAGAAGGCGCAATATAGTATATGGTGTGAAAACCCACCGGCAAAGATTGGGGATCAAAAAGTCCGGAAGCCTCATCCAAAAAGCCGGGACCGCGCCAATATCCTCCAGCCGGAGTAGCGGTTAGAAACTCCGTCGAACTGCGATCACAAAATGAATAATCAGGAATATCAGCTGGAGACTCCACTTCAAACCACAAAGTGTCTGAACATCCCAAAGCATCCCAGGCGATCGGATGTCGTCCCGGACCCGAAAGGATCGGGTTGAAAAAGAACTCATCGTCCATATAGAAAATACCTGAACCACTGGCAGTTCCTGCAGCCGGGAAAAACGATATATAATCGTTGAGAGCAAAAGTGTCATTCACTAAACAAAAATTCAGAGGCGATTCTTCCTCCATTCGGACATCCACAAGCTGTAATTCAAAGCGGTCTGAACACCCGAAAGCCGTAAACCTGAAATCATACACACCTGGCGAAAGACCGCTAATATCGAAGGCCTGAATACTATCTATATAAGGAGCCGGTCCGGTCCAGTCTCCAGCGGGAAAAACATTCAGTAGGCTGTCCCCCACACAACGAGTTCGGTCCGGGCCCGCCTGAATGTCCCGAATATGAATGTCCATTTCAGCCGAACATCCCTCTAATTGATACCTGTAAGTATATGTATTTCCGGGATTGGGACGCCAGCCATCCAGTCGTCCATTTACTGTATTCACAATACCGGGGCCACTCCAACGACCTCCATAAGGCTCGGCTTCTAAAAATACCCGCTGAGTGCGGCAAATCGTATCTATATCAGGCATGATTATAGTATCTAATACGCGAACAGTTTTGCTTGAAACGCATCCATTTGTTGCCGTATAACTCACTACAAAATCCCCTGATTGAACGGGATCAAACTCGCCATCGGGTGTGGTATGCGGGCCCGACCACACACCCCCGGTTGGGTTCCCTCCATTTAATTCAAAAGTCCCCGCTTCTAAACAACTTGATTGGAGACTTCCCGCCCAAACGGCATGAATCCAAACGGTATCTTGTGTCCGGCAGCCATTGGGGTCTACATACTCAATGATATCCTGATTCAAATCACTGGAATTGTTCCATCGCCAAAATTGGTATCGGCCACTCTCACGCTCCCAATCCGGAATGACGCTGGAATAAAACTGCCCGCCCACTGGTGATACGCTATATATATGATCTCCACGACTGGAGCAAACCGTATCACCCTCTAATGGATTGAGGAATTGGGGGTCGGGAAAAGGGAGATATAAAAAGGTGTCTGTTGCCATAGATCCGCTCGTCAAGTCTGTAACCTCTACCGTAACTTGAACACTCGTATCTGGACAAATAGGAACTTCTGCATCATCCAAGCCTGTATGTGACCAATCAAAAGTAAAATCACCGGCGTCATTCCCTCTGACTAAAGCCTCTAAGCGTCCACAATCGCCTCGGCAGGCCCGTTCCAGTTGTTCGATTTCTACTGTTATAGGACAATTTGCAACTTCAAAAAGAGCATTTGTAGAAAAAGGATGAGATTCACCACATGCATCAAAAATTTCACCCTCAAAAAATAGTCGAAAAGAACCCGGAATATCAATTTCAGAAGAGAACGACACTTCAAAAGAAGAAGCCATTTGTGTCGTAGAATCGCAATCCAACAAATCAATAGAAGAAACAGAATAAGAACCCGGGCCCACTAACGAAAAGGCATCCAGAGTAAATTGATCACAGGGAATGGGGATGTCTAACTCAAAAAGAAGACTCGAAAGGGGACACTCCGGAGATTCTGGAAGAACTAAAGTGGGCAGTGGAGGCTCGTTCACGGTCACTTCCCAATTGGCAGACCAACCCGCAGCGGCAATACTTTCATCACTACTAAATTGAAACGTAATACAACCACTCGTCGCCAGAATTAACGGCGGTGGATTAATAATCCCGGATAAACTGGCAATCAAAGGACTATTTGTGTCCGGACCATCATAAACATTTAGAATATCCAGGTTTTCCTCAGTAGCAAAAAAATCAAAAACAACGCGAATTTCGTCGGCATCATCAACACAAATAGTGAAGGTTAAATCCTCATTGTGATTATACTGCCCCTCCTCAAGTCCCTCATCGCTATCGGTCAAAGTTCCTTCACAGTCTGTGACTGTAAGGTTCTGCATAATATAGACGGGCTGAGAAAAACCTTCTGCAGACACAAAAATAGAACCTAACAGTAGAATGAAGCTTTTTACCCAAAAAAGGACTTTATTTTGCATGTATAGGTTTACTCTTTAAGAATGACCACAGATGGAGTGGTAATTAAGTTGCTCTCATTTCCGGCGCGATCCACCATCTTGCATTCAAATCGCGTGGTCTCGCTCATCCCATTCCCAAATAAAAACAAACTGGGAAACTCCACATTCAAGACCCCCTCTATCGGAACACTGCTATCCATTGGGGCCAATGGACCAACAAAAAATGAATCGAAATCTTCTAATCGAAGATCGCGAATAAATAAAGAATAGCGATCGGGATCGGGATAACCCAAATCCCCATCCCCATCTTTGTATTTTATCCGCAATACCAACACCTCATCGTACTGAATGAGCGTGTCATGACTCATTTCTTGAAGACTGATCTGCGGAATCACTCCCAAATCCATCTCGGATTCTTCACAGGCTCCAACAGCCAGGACAATCGTCAGAAAAACAAAAAACTTACTGCAACCACTCAATGGAATAGTATTTTTTAATGTGAAACAATGCTTCGTCCGAAGGGATTTCCTGGCTTTCATTTTGGATAAAGAGTCGGATATAATAGGTCTCCTCCCGAGCAAATGAATCTGGTCGGACTGCTACGCGAAAATGAAAGGGAATAGTTTCCCCTTGATATCCATAATACATATAAGGCGTTGGCAAGTATTCTAAGGCATAAGAAATGCTATCATCATACGGAGTCAACTCTTTCGAAAACCCGGCGCGAACGTTCCCCTGCAAATCGCTAACCTCTCGATCTGGATGAGAAAGAGCCAGATAAATATAGCTGTCAGCTACAGAGTCCGAAGGGAGTCGCAATGGATCTCGGCTATCAAATCGTCGGTATATCGAATCGTTCTGCATAGCAAAGATACCCTCCAGTTTAAATGGATGATCTGTGACGGTAGGCGCTTGCCCCATAATATCCAGTGCCCCATTCTCGATCCAGGTCCGAATGTCCTCGATATAATCATCGCCATATTCAAACCAGTCGGAGTCCGGCTCTAATTGTATAGGCATAGGCGGACTCAAAATGTTATTTAAGCGGGCCATAATAACGGAGGTCTCCACGGATCCCGGATCTACCCGATAAGTATAACTGCCATCATTCTTGATGGGCACTTCATACACCAGAGTATTATATGCACTTTCCAAAGTCCGAAAATCAGGTTCGAATGTCCCGTCGTGACAACCCACATTTGCACAAGTAGGCTGAAAAACATTGTAATAGATACCTGCAATGGTGCTGGATTCAGCTGATGTCAACTCCAAACGTACGGTGTCCTGGTTTGAAGTCTGGTCATCAAAAGGGTTAGTCGGGGGTTCTGAATCTGAGCACCCACCCCAGAAAAATATAGCGAGGAGGCTAAGCCCTGTAAGATACCGTCTATATGGTGGATATTGTAAACTCGAGTTTGTCCCTTGCATATCTTATTTGTATTTCTTCAATTTACATTCGGTCAAACATGGAGCGCGCATTGCCGTCCAACCGCCCTTGAGACTCTACGATCTGCTTAATTCCAAAGAGTTCTGCTATCGTGGGCACTACATCTGTAGCGTCACCTACCGGGTTATCCTGATCTCCCACTGTCAAGCCCGCTTCTGCCCCAGGCCCAACCATCAAGGTGAAGATACGGCGCGTATTTTCATTACCCGTCGAGTGATCATAGGCGTACCAATCATTGATGTCCTGGATGGGATTCGGATCCTGATCACGTCCATGTTCAGGCATCACGATCATTGTGGTATTATTGGCCATGCCCGGTATCCGCTGAATTTCACGCCACAAAAAGCCCACACCATGATCAGCACGGTGAAGATTTTTTAAATAGTTCGTGTAGCTCCCATGACAAACGTCAATATTCGTTAAATCCACCACCGTTATCTTGGGCTTAAACCAGGAAAGCACTTCTAAAGTAAATCCTAAGGTTTTCAGATCCCCATTATCATTAACGGGAGGCAAAGCCACCTGCCCCTGTTCTACTTTCTCAAATGTAGCCCGAACAAATTCCTTTATGGAGTCCTGTTCATCAGGGCGATTGTATAAATGAGGAATTTCGAGTCCCTCCTCTACGTAGTTGCTATTCAGAAAATGTCGCATTTCCTGTATCATCGACCACTCGGTCTCCGGATGGTAATTTTTAAAATCCATAAAGTGATTCATACCCGGAGTCCCAAAAGTGGTTTGTGGAGCCAAAAAATTGGCTCCATATCGGCGCCCATATTCCGGGTCATTTGAATAGTTGAGTAGAGGTCTGGACATCCCGATACCTGCACCTACATACCAGCAATCCGTCGCATCAAAACCCGCGTGCCTTCTCAGGTACTCAAAAATAGTCGGAGAGGCTGGCCGGCTCCGCAGACCCTGCGCCAAGGCATAATTGCCAGATATGCCAGTAGCTAATCCGTTGTAATGACCCGCACCTCCCTTGGAGAAACGTACCTCGGGAAATAAGGTCCCTAATTGATCCAGGGGCGTTTGTAATACAGGATCGATAGGAATCCCACCTACAATATTATTGGCCGCGTCATCGAGTCCATAAGCAATTTTCGATTCGGGCGGGGCGCCCGTCAACAAATTATACATGATGTTCCCTTCGACATCCTCCTCTTGACTATCTGCCAGATACCGCTTCAAAACAGCCTCCTGCTGACGGACTCCACCGGCAAAAAGAACGAATACAACATGATCTGTTAAAGGTGCTGTCGTCTGTGCACTCAGTAAACCCGAGGGAAGTATATATGGAAATCCAGCGGTCGCCGCTGTGGCCAAACCGGCCTTTTTTATAAAATCTCGTCGCTTCATAACGGTATTCTCTTTTTAATAGTGAAAATGCTCATTGCTCGTAGCAAATGAAAAGTAAACCAGCTCCGGAGTGAGATTCGGCCGACTTTCTATATAGTTTAGCATCCATTGAAGTTCCGCCTCAGTTGGCTGGCGAATCAAAAACCTTCGATAGGTATCGCGAACGAAAGCCTCTGGATCGGCCCGCATATCTTCTTCAGACGGCAGGACCACCTGGCCATCGGCCATGTATTTACTCACCAAAATATCATAAGCCACTCGCTTGTCGCCAATCGACTGAATGGCTGCCAAAGCCTCCAACATTCGATTGGGGCCAATCGCTTCCTGGAATAGATTCGTGTACAATACGGAAATATACTGTGCTTCCGTCTTGGGCTTGTTCTTTGTCGAGTTAATAGGGGAGATATCGACATCGTTCACTTCGTAGACATACGACTCCTCCTTGCATCCCCATCCCATAAAAAGAATCAGCATCAAAAAAAGCCCCACTCTTTTATAAAAAGTTAGCATATTCATCTGTTACCAGTATTTCTTCAAAAATCAAATTTATATCCCCCGTCTCGATATATCGAGGCAGCAAAGTGACAATCTCTCCAGGCGATGGGGCCCGGTTTAATAAGGTCTGATAGGCCCAAATAATCATTCCCTCATGCATACCATCAGATTGAATGACGATATCAATAAAGTCATCCTTATGACTACCCATCTGGCCAAACAATTCCCTGTTTTCATTATGCTCAATCATATCAAACGATCGATCGAACTCACCCTCGGTCGGCAAACGCCATAATAATTCATCAAATACCGCCCGGATAAAATTAAAGGCATTCATATTGATCTGGTCATACACGGTGTTGTCGATCATATAAGCAAACATCTCATGATAACGAATTTGCCCCTCTAACAATAATCCCTTGCTATCCAGCACCGCCTGATTACGCCGAACTAAAGCCTGCTTTTCATGATAGGCATCCCAGTTCTCCTCTATCGAGTCTTTCACCATTCCGTTACGGGCTATGCCTATAGCAAGCCGCAGAGCACCATCTCCAACACCCTCCAGATTACGCACCTTTGCCAGCGTATAGAGGTTTTCCACATACGCAGCCTGATAGGAAAACTCATTGGGCCGAAAAGTGGTATCCGTCATCAATTTCCGAATGATCTTTAGCCGGGAAGCCCGACTTAATCCTGCCGCCTTTAGACTATCCACCTCTTCACTCAGCTCCGTATTTAAGGGCTCTCGGGATATCAGGTCAATGTATATCCGATTGACGTAGTTTTCGATTTTTAAATCCGAAATATTAAAATCCGAAGTCGGCTCATTGTCAGGAACGAGATTTACCTCCTCAGAGCAAGACCCAAAAACACCTGCGATTAAAACAAGCAAAATACCCACCCAAAAATGAATAATTCCGTTTTTCATGTAATCCCCTTAATTATTTGCACTACCATACAGATACAATATAATTTATTTTTGCTGCCTGGACAAGTCATGTTGACCTATTCGATCAGTGTTCACTAAAAGAAGACTAATATTATCCTTTTGTTATACAACAAATTAGACTCATTTTGAAAGATCTCCTCCGCTATTATAGTTTTGAGGGCGGCCCTCCCCACCATTTCCATGGCGGGGAGGCGCTATGTTTCGGGCTGTCGGTCCTTCTCCCCTCCGACTCTTCGGAGGGGATCGGACACTCGGCCTGCCAGCAGGCCGAGTCCCTGCACAGC
>CAZVFU010000007.1:33883-45400 GCA_964626595.1 uncultured Saprospiraceae bacterium | reverse complement strand
GCAAAACAGCACTCCATCCTGTGCCCTTAGTGACTTTAACCTTTTTACTTTATCCCTTTACCTCATTTGTAATCTCAACCACATGCTATTTGGACCGTCGGAGCAGAAGGCGCAGTCAAAGGCGCTTACTTTTTCCTTTTTCCTATACACTTTATCCTTGTAATCCATGAAGTCCCCTTGCGGGAGTCCTTACAAATTACGTACTTTTGAAAATAAAATCAGATCCCTATGGTCACACCGATAAAATTTGGAACCGATGGCTGGCGAGCCGTTATCGCTCAGGAGTATACCGTCGATAATCTCCGTCGAATCGCAGCAGCTACCGCTCGTTTCATGCAAAAAAACGATATGAAAACTGCCGTTCTAGGTTTCGACTGCCGATTTGCTGGACGCCTCTTCGCAGAAACTACCGCAGAAGTTCTCGTAGATCACGGCATTGAAGTACATATAGATGAAAACTTTGCCTCCACACCCATGGTTTCTTTAGGTCTTACATTACTGAAAGCCGACATGGGAGTGGTTATTACAGCCAGTCACAACCCGCCTTCCTACAGTGGATTCAAACTAAAATCTGCCTACGGAGGACCGACCATTCCCCGGGATATTCAGGCCGTAGAAAATGAGCTGCCTGATAGCTACCCTAAGCCCAAACTCGATTACCAAAAAGCCCGGGAGGAAGGGAAGGTCAAAATTGTAAATCTGGAGCAAATGTATATCGACCAGGTTGAAAAAAGCTTCGACCTGGATGCCATTCGCTCTGCTGGCATTGGCTTGGCCTACGATGCGATGTACGGCGCTGGGCAAAACGTGATTCGCCGCCTGTTTCCCGAAGCCCATCTGTTACATTGCGAATATAATCCGAGTTTCCACGGACAGGCACCGGAGCCCATTCACAGAAACCTGCAGGAACTTGCGACCCTTATGGCTGAGAATAACAAGCTGGATTTGGGCCTCGCCAATGATGGCGATGCCGACCGCATCGGGCTCTACAATGAAAATGGAGAGTTTGTAGACTCTCATCATATACTACTGCTTTTGCTTCAATACATGGTGGAGCATAAAAAGCAAAGCGGAAAGGTTGTGGTCACTTTTTCGGTGACCAATAAAATGAAGCAATTGGCAGACCACTATGGTCTGGACTTCGAAGTGACACCTGTGGGCTTTAAATACATCGCCGAAATTATGATGGAAGAGACCGTGATTGTTGGTGGTGAAGAATCAGGTGGACTGGCAGTCCAAAGCCATATTCCAGAACGCGATGGTATCTGGATGGGTTTACTTGTTATGGAATTTATGGCTAAAACGGGCAAGTCCCTGAGCGAGCTCATAGAAAATGTTTACGAAAAGGTTGGGCGCTTTGCCTACGATAGAGACGACAGGCATGTCACAAATTCCCACAAAAAAGCTGTGGTCGAGCACTGCCAGAAGAAACCATTTAAACGTTTTGGTCCCTACGAGGTGCAGGAGTTCGAAGATCTGGATGGATTTAAATTCACTATCGACGAAGACACCTGGACTATGATTCGGCCGTCAGGCACAGAACCTGTATTGCGCGTCTACGGCCAGGCGCGCAACGCCCGGGGCGTGCGCGATCTGTTGGATGCCGTAAATGCTGAAATCGATCGGTTGGCTTAGAGCCTATTATTGTTTTACATCCGAATTTAGTCTGTAACGAACGCCCATAAACCACTCGCGACCTCGGGTAGGACCCCAAATAAATGAGGGGTCAAAATATTGACCAAATGGATTCTCCCAACCCAGGATAGGACGTTTTTGACGAAAATCAAACATATTTTCTACGCCGCCGTAGACCTCCCATCGATCCCACTTTCTCGCGAGCTGAAACGTCAATACAGAAAAGTTGGGAGACTCACTTCGCTGTTGGAGTTCTACCGGATAATTGGCGGTGGAAGGTAAACGCTGTGACCCATAGGCATGCAAATTGAGATCAAACTGCCATTTTGGATTGGGAACATACGTTAAGGCAGCCATGATCCGATGTCTCGGAATAAAAGGTAAGAGTTGCTCATTCCCTTCGATTGACCGTTCTACCTGTGCAAAGTTATAGGATGCTTTCAACTCCCAACCTTGAGAAAAGTCTAGTTTCCCCTCCACCTGAGCTCCGTGAGCACGGGTATCTCCATCAAAGTTTGAGACAATTGCGGTAGCCACCTCGCGATCGTAATCTGGAAAAAACTGTTGTTGGAAGGCTGTGTAATAATAATCCACCGCCAAATACCCGGAAACGTTCGTGCTGCCAAAGGTGTAGGTGTAATTCATGCCACTATTCCAGGCCTGCTCAGGCAAGATAAAATCGTCTTGAAATCGAACTTCCCGGTTGGAGGATAATAAAGGCATATTTTCAGCAAAAAGTGCGACCTGTCGCCACCCATTTCCCGCCGACAATCGAAATACGTGGCCGAGAAAAGGCTCATATTTGAGTTGCGTTCGAGCCGTGAGAAATTCGCCTAAGGCCGGATCATGGTCAAACCTCGAACCCACAACCCATCGCCACGCGTTATTGGACGATTGCCATTCATGTTCGAAAAAGAGTCCGAGCACATTCAATTCGGTCAGGTAAGTACCGTCAAAAGTTCGGTCTAAGGGATCATCGATAAAACGCACTTCCTCTTCGATACGTCGATAGGTATGAGCCAGACCCCATTTCAAGCCGAATCCTGGCGAATAATGCCAGTCATGAGTAAGCCTGGAGTTCACTAAGTATTGATTACCATTATAATCCGTAACCCCAAATTGGCTGTTTTGATCGTGAATACTGGCAGATGTGTGCAACGATAGTTTGTGCTCACCCGAGAACCGATAATTCACTTTGCTCATAAAATCCGCCTGGTCTATGACGGTATGCTGCCCATAAATTTCGGTAGAAAGAGCATGCTCCACGGGCTCAAACCCCAATTGTCCGCCCGTTCTTGAACTCGAAAGGTACCGACCGCTAATATCTGCAGACCATCCCAATTCATCTTCACTTGCGTATTTCCATTGATTCCAAATACTCACCCGCTGAATCTGGGTAACATCCATGAAGTTATCGTTGTCGCGATCAATTTCACCTGCGGGCCGAGTCATATGCACGCCCAACCAGGAAGACCATTTGCGTTCGGGCTGATCAAATAGGCGATTGTGAAAATTTACTTGTACTTCTCCAAAACTATTCGCATAAACATTGGCAAAAGTAGACTCGATTTCCGTGGGTTTGGAAGTTTCCATATTAATTTGTCCCACCATGCCATCAAAACCCTGCAAAACTGAATTCGCACCTTTGGCTACAAAAATATTTTCAATCCATGGGCCGGGATAAGAGCTCACCCCATATGTGAAATTTAATCCTTGCAAAAGGGGGTGGCCATTGACCAGAGCTTGATTGTATACCCCAGATAAACCCAGCATTTGCAGGTTTTGCGCCCGGGTAATTACATTAGTAGTTTGTGGTCGAACTGTACCTTGGGTTTCGAAACAGCCTGCTAAATCACAGCATGCTGCCTTTGATAGTTCATTTTTATTAATAACCTCAACGGGAGCGGCCCCATCTGTAGGACGAAACGTTCCGGCTCGTTCATCCTCAACAACCACTTCATCCATATCAATGGAGGCGGTCTCCAAACCAATGTAAATCTCTTCACCTTCCCATAGTATCGTATCTGATATTGCACCCAGGTAACTCACTAAAATAGCTTCGGGAGGTTCAAAAGTGTTCCCGGGGAAACTGAAATAACCATCAGCAGTGGTTTGCGTAGATAAGCCGTGATGAGGCAAGGCGACCTCTGCTCCCGCTACGTATTCATCGGTTTCCAGTAAAAAAATGTAACCTTCTATGTTTTGTGCCTGCAGGCTTAGACTTGCTAATACCCACAAACTAAAAATGAGTCTATAATTCATCTTGTTTGTTTATATTTCTTTCAAAAAGTTCCGCAAATGTGGAGTCCCGGAGGCTACTTGGGAGGCGGTCCTTCGTAGGGAAATATATCTCTGTCTGGAACTGTGGTCGCCCAAACAGGTGATGGAAAAAGACTGTATACCTTTAAACTATAAAGTACAAAAACATTAGGTGTGATATGTAAACAAGACTGACAGGCATCAAAGGGATGACAGATCGAATTTTCTTCCGAGTCAGATAAGGGAAGAGAGTCTTTGGCCTGATTATCTGAGGACGAACAGCAGGAATGAGTATCACAGCCCGCTGACCAAAATGAGACATGAGCTTGAGCTGTTTGAATAACTAAGCCGGAAACAACGATCATTAAAATTAAAGCTGTCCACTTCATATTGCAAAGGTAAGAAAAAAGATTTACCCTAAACCGTTTGGCTAAAAATCCGAGTGGTAGGTTTTTTTCGCCACATTCGTGCATCTAGTGCCATACATATATTTCGAACGAATGGCCGACCGGCTGCCTTAACCTCAATTGAGTTTTCGAAAAGAGAAACCAAGCCATCTTCCTTCATGGGCGTCAAACGGGCTGTTACCTCGGACCAAAATTGGGGTGCTTCGCCAGAATGAAAATGGGTCTCAAATTGACACATCAGATTTAGAATGTGCTGTCGGATATATTGGTCTTCATTACTCAATTCGTGCCCTCTGTAAAAAGGGAAAGTTCCTTCTTCTACAGCGGCCATATAGTCTTCTACCTTTTTTTCATTTTGAATAAAAGCAGTCCATGCGTCACTAATAGCGGAAGCCCCTAAACCAATTTGGACTTTCGTCGCCGTAGTTGTATATCCCATAAAATTGCGATGAAGACGTCCCCTTCCCATCGCATCAAACAGACTATCAGAAGGTAGGGCAAAATGATCCATTCCAATATCAACATACCCCAATTGCTCGAGCGCATCCTTTCCCTTCTCGTAAAATTCAAACTTATCGGGTTCAGAAGGAAGTAGGTCTTCATACATCCGCTGAGCAGGTTTTATCCAGGGGATATGGGCATAACTATAAAACGCTAAGCGATCCGGATGTAAACGTCCTGTTTTTTCAATGGTATCTAAAATCGTATCAATAGACTGAGCAGGCAAGCCGTAAATTAAATCAAAGTTAATGGAAGTATATCCTATGGCCCGGGCTGCATTTACCACTTGTTCGACCGTTCGATAGGGCTGTACTCTATGAATAATGGCCTGTACTTTAGGGTCAAAATCCTGAATGCCAAAGCTAACCCTTCGAAACCCTAAATCATACAGAACTTTAAGGTGTTCTGTGCTGGTGGTATTCGGGTTGGCTTCAAAACTAAATTCGACCTCTTCTGCTTTCGGAACTTCTCTGAGAATACTCTCAATGAGCCATTTTAAGTTGCTCGGGCTAAAAAAAGTAGGGGTTCCTCCTCCCAAATGAATCTCAGCCACTTGGGCATGTTCAGGTAAAATAGCTCGATAGGCCTGCCACTCTTTTATTACGGCTTTAATGTATGGCTCCTCAACCTCATGCCGCTTTGTAATCCGGGTGTTACATCCGCAGAACGTGCATAGCTTTTCGCAGTATGGCAAATGAATATACAAACTGAGCTGGGATAGGTCTGAGTTTAAACTCTGTTCTACCGAATGAATCCAGCTCTCTCTATCCGGCCCCGGTGACTCCCAATAGGGAACCGTGGGATAACTCGTATATCTGGGGCCTGGAACAGCATATTTTTCCAAAAGGGACATACTTCATCTATTTTTAGCAAAATTATGAATATCCGAATTGCGTTTCAATGATTTAAATTCTGATAGTTAGAATATTGCGCTGATCTGGATCAATTTAGCTGGGGCGCCAAATTACTCGGCTCCGGATCTTGGACTGGATTGGACCCTTCTTGCAATGTAATGGACCACCCATACGGTAAAATCATCTGTTTCAGGCCGTCTAACAACACTTCAAATCGCTCCCGAGTCAAATCAGGTAAAGAGGACTGCTCGACCCGACTTTGGATAATTTGACGAATATCCCTCTGCATTTTGTTCAAATCTTTCGGTTGAAATGCATTAAAACTGCCTTCTTGTAAATCGTAATATTCGTGTTGAATATCTTTAGACAAAATGGATGGGGATGGCAGGCCCTTAATGATTATCTCTTTGCTATCCTCATGGGTCAGTATCTCTACATCTGACAGATCATATCCCATACTGACGGTTGCACTTACTTTTATCAGAGCTTTCTTACGCAAGGGTAGCCAGTCGTAATAATAGAAATCCTTATAATCATAAATTTCTGAAAATTGTCCCTCTACAGTAGCAATTTTCACAACTTCTCTAACTTGCTGTAACACTCCTTGTGAAGAAACCTCAATCTGTCGCTCTGATGAGCCGAACCACCAAAAGCCCAGTACCAGACCCACACCTATACTTAGTAAAGTGAAAATTAAATATCCCCAAACCCTCACTTTATCCAGGCATTAAGTGGGTATTTCAAGCCCTCATATTCTTTCAAAACTACTTTTACTTTCCCAACAGATAAAGGAGATTCTATAAGTACGGGTAATTTATTGTCATCATTAGTCACATAAATATTAGCTTCGTCACCCTCCTCAAACAACTCCCCTTTTATGAGTTCTGGTGAAAAGCGCAAGACGTCAAAATTGCCGAGCTTTTTGATTTTCTGCTTTGGAATTCGCTCCTTATATGTTAAGGCCAGATTGTACTCCCTCTTACCAAAAAATAAGTCAACCGGGATTTCATAGCCTGAAGGAAAATCAGATCGCCATGGGCTGGATCGGGCATAATAAATGATACTCAACAAGTCGTGTACACAAGGTTCAATATCGGAATAAGTGGTGTCCCTGGGAGCCCCTTTATTCTTCCCTCGCTGAGTCAAGGCTTGCTGCCCTGATCGATCGTAAACAACTTCCTCGTATTTACTGTAGCTACCTTCATTTATGTCCCTGATGGACCGGTAAGGAAGATAGGTTTCAGGATCAATAAAGGATTCATACCGATTATTGATTTTAAAAAACCATTCGTATGATGGATAAGAGCTCCCGAAACTGTGAAGATGATATCCAGTATCGATTTCGTTTACTGTAAAAGTCACCTCTCCTGCAGAAACCCAAATCCAACCCCAGTTATAATAGACTACATAAGTCAGCCGCTCTCCGGGCTCAAAACAGGGTGTTTTCTGCATACATGGTTCGGCCTCAAAGGATGAACTTGAACCAGGTTCAAAGTTGAGATTATCCTGACCTGCAATAGAAAGAGAAAACAGAATAAAAACGCCAAAAAAAATTGATTCCTTCATAATTCCATTGCTTAAACGATGCAAGGATATAGAAAAAGTATAAAAACACAGAGAAAAATAAATCGCCAGAAAACATATAATAAAAATGATTAATTTCGCGAGTGATGGAAAAATTGAAGATTTTAGGAATAGACCCCGGAACAAATTTCATGGGATACGCAGTAATTTCCGTTGTGGGCGAAACCATTCAATGCATATGTCTGGGGACCCTAAAAATGAAAAAATATAACACTCAACAAGAAAAGTTAAAACATATTTTTCAGCGGATTCGACAATTAACGAAACACTATAAGCCGGAACATATGTCCATTGAGGCTCCTTTTTTTGGGAAAAATGTTCAATCTATGTTAAAGTTAGGTCGAGCACAAGGAGTAGCAATAGCGGCTGCAATCACAGCGGACGTTCCCGTTTCAGAATATAGCCCAAAAAAAATTAAATTATCTGTCACTGGAAACGGAAATGCCTCGAAAGAACAAGTTCAGGCTATGCTTACACAACTTGTAGTCATCGATAATCCGGATGACTCTCTAGATGCCTCTGATGCTCTGGCGGCCGCTGTTTGTCACTACTATCAATCCCAATCGCCTCTTAGTGGGGCAAGCAATTACAACAACTGGTCAGATTTTATAAAAAATAACCCGGACCGAATAAAGTGATATTTAGGAAATGTGACTCCGGATTTTTTCAGCTAAAACGGCTAATTCTCCATCTTTCATTTCAATCGGTTCTTTACCAAAACTCATGTCCGACACCGCATTCAAGGGTATTAAATGCAAATGCGCGTGGGGCACCTCAAGCCCTACCACAGATAACCCTACTCTCTTACAATCCACAACTTTTTCAATGGCCTGTGCCACTTTTTTAGCAAAAGGCAAAATGCCCGATAATTCATCACCGCTTAAGTCAAAAAAATAATCCTCCTCTCTTTTAGGTATAACCAGCGCATGTCCTTTAGCCATGGGACGAATATCCAAAAAGGAAAAATATTTTTCGTCTTCATGCAAAACATGGGCCGGAAGTTCGCCTGAAATAAGTTTTGAAAATAAAGTGGCCATAGTTTATAGCGTTTACTCGATAGTGATTTTAACGACTTCAAATTCCTTTGAACCAGCGGGAGTCTGAATCTCGGCGATTTCTCCGACCTTTTTCCCTAACAATCCTTTTCCAATGGGCGAAGTAACAGATATTTTCTTCTCTTTGAGGTTAGCTTCAGTTTCTGATACTAACTTATACTTTACCGTACGTCCAGTTTTGACATCCTTAATCTCTGCTGTGGAAAGGACACGAACTTGAGAGTCGTCCAAATCATTTTGATCTAAAATACGTGCATTACTTAAGGTTTTTTCCAGCTCGTTAATTTTCAACTCTAGCATGCCTTGAGCATCTTTAGCCGCATCATACTCAGCATTCTCAGAAAGATCTCCTTTTTCACGGGCTTCCGCAATGGCATCGGCAACTTCTTTGCGTCCATCCGTCTTCAAAGATTCTAATTGCTTTTTGAGTTTATCGTAACCCTCCTGAGTCAAATAAGTTATGTTTGACATACTACAATATTTTTTAATAAGGTAAATAGAAAAAACGCTTCCGGATTTCAGAAGCGTTTAATCACAAAGATAAGTATTTTATGTGTTTTGACTCAGATCTGCTAATACGGGTTAGTTTCGTCCGGCTCAGCCAGTGAAAAACGCAAGGTAATATTATGCGTTCCACCAAAGGGGTTTGTAGCCCTATAGGCATAATCAATCTGAAATTCGTTTTCATTCCGTTTGTTGGGGTTGACATAAACTCCAAACCCACCGGCAAGTCCAGTGTAAGCATCATTTTGAATAGGCGAATCTTCTCCACCAATTTCTACACGGTAAGCACCGCGGACAAAGAATAACTCTCTAAAAGAGTACTCCATACCCACGCCTACAATATCTCGCGAGAATGAATTGGCTGTAAAGTTACCTAAAGGGGTGATTCTGTGATCAGCACCTGCGTAAAAGTCATAGGATAAACCGATGTGAAGAAGAGAAGGAATGTCAAAGGTGGCTGCACGCTGGTCCAAAGTCAAATTGTAATTCAAATTATCATTTGGCGCATCTCCCTGAAAAGAAAGCCCTTCACCTCCGTATCGCATGGGCAAACCGATGTTTCTTAAACTAATACCGAATTTAAAATTATCGTCAGGGCCCGTAACATATTGAACACCAGCATCAATGGCAAAACCAAATGCTGAAACAGAGGAGATGGTTTGAGAAACGGCTCTTGCTAAAACACCAACAGAAACTTTATTTTCAAAAGTGTGCGCATAGCCTATTCCTAAATTGAAAAAGGAAGGTGAAAACGTCGAACCATCACCACCTGGCAAATTTGTTGTAGTCACGGCAATATCACCAAAATTCATAGCCATAAGACTAAGTCCGAATACACCATTTTTTCCCACACGCTGTGTCAGACCAACTGCATTCATCGAAATTCCAGTCCCCTCTAAATATCTCGCGTGACCTACGGCAAGCTCAGACCGCTGAGTACCCGCCATACCTGCTACATTAACACGCATGGCTTCCACACCACTTGCCATCGAGACATTCAATGTGTGCAAACCTGCACTTCGGGCCCAGGGGTTTAACAATAATTCATAAGCTCCAGCCTCACCCTGGCGATCAGGGTTTCCAGCAAAGGAAGTAGAGATAGAGGTTAGGCCCAAAATAAGACCCATGGCGATAAAAGGTATAACTCTCTTCATAATTTCGTTTATGTTAAGGAGAAGGCCATATGCAGGCCTCCTCCTATTCGTTAAGTTTATAGTCCAGTCGGATCAAATTGTCTGTTTATTCCAAACCATTTAATAACTCGCTCACCCAATCCTGGCGCATCAACATGAATCAGATATACTCCACTGGAAATAGGGATTTGACGCGAGTTAGTAAGGTCCCATCTAATATCAGGTGCAAAATTTCGATTCGCAACACCCGTGAATGAGCGCCCAGATATATTAGTAAAGGGTTCCTCGTTCCTCTCAAATTGTCGGATGAATTTACCATCTAAAGAGTAAATCGTTACTGTACAATTTGGTGGCAAGTTCGTCACTTTCACCGTTTTTGTAAAAGAACCGGTTTCATAGTCAGAAAAGGCATAGTAAGGATTAGGCACTACGTTGATCATATCTAATGCACTGTCTACTTGTACATTACTCTCTAGCTCTTGCTCTTCAGTGCCTTCCAAAGTAAATTGGTAAGCTGGGTACCCTTGATTTACTCCCGTTCCACCATCTTCTGCAACTCCATACGGATTATCTACTCGCAGGCTAATAGTGACTTCTTCAGGTATCAATCCATCTGCAAACGAATTTAACTGAAATCCTTCATTCAACAATGGCAATCCAGCCCATTGAACGGCGGGTAATGTATTCGTTTTATTTATCCGGTGAATGAAACTGCTCATACCTGTGGTTTGAGCCAAACCTTCTCTCAGTTGCTCACAGCCATCATACGCTTGGTTCGTTACATAGATGAAATGTTGACCACCCACAAATATCGGTAGTGGAAAAGGTTCTCCCGTATTGGCAGCAATATCAGATGTAGGATTCCAGACCATATCATTACCGATTCTAAGAGAATCCGGGAAGTTAAGTGCACCAAGCACTTCATCACTGTATGAAGAGTTCTCACCGAAGAAAATATTCAAACGTTCCCCAGTCTCCACATTGACAGCATAGCCAGGGAAATAAGAAAATCCAGTTGGCTCATCAGTTAAAACTACAGGCTCCCCAGTGTTGGGATCAACCTCTTTGCCACGAGATGGCAAGGTCCGTACACTTAAATTACGTACCTCATTTTCACCCGCTACGGTTCCATAACCTGCAGATCTATATTCACGATTACTCGTTTCTACTACAATACACTTACTCCACTTATCCCGATCCGGAGTTAAAACAATATCCACATTATTCAAATTGGAAAGTGGATTACTGCTTCGAACAGAACTCATGGAATTATCGTACCATGCGGGTGTAATAAACACGTCTGTCCCCGGTAATGGCTCATATGCCGTAAGAGAAAAGGGATACAGAGGACCATTAATCACCCGAGTAAAGCCCTGGCCGGGATCCTCTTCAAAGTCTGGCTCTGTAGATGCCCCTGTTTGAACCCAATTAAATATTTCGTTTTCATTCCAGAATTGCAACCATCCATCCTGAGCCTCCGTCAAGGTATCAGCATACCGAACTTCAGAGCCTATTGCTCCATTTCGACTACCAGAAAAAGCTGTCTCCCCAGGCTCTTCCAGATTTTTTGCGAAAATACTTATTC
>CAZVFU010000007.1:29416-33783 GCA_964626595.1 uncultured Saprospiraceae bacterium | reverse complement strand
CCAGAAAAAGCTGTCTCCCCAGGCTCTTCCAGATTTTTTGCGAAAATACTTATTCCCCAATCAGGAATGAGTTGTTCATTGATTTTATCCAGCGTAACCTCAGATATAAACTGTTCGCCGGATTCGACGCGTGTAACTCTGAACAGCGCACGTGAAGCATTGAATACATCATCACTCATATCATCATCAAAAAACTCAACCAAATACTCGCCATCCATGGCCTCGTAGGGGTTGAAAACTTTCACATCAATGGGACCGCCCCGGCCCTGGTAAACAATTTCTCCGTCAAAATCTTCGGTAAGCATTTCTTCTCTGTTCTCTTTGGTAACACGAAGGAATGAATTTCCTGCTCCTTTACCATCAAGACGAACTACTTGAGGGCCCTGACCATAATCGGAATTCAATTCAGAATAAGGCGTAGGACGCGGTATAACCTCATATACTCGTAGATTTCTACGACCTACAAAGAACGGTTCGGCCTGACCTATTCCCGTTTGATAGTCAAAGGTGTCATAATTATTATAGGCATAGGCTACGACATAGTAGAAGTAACGCTTGTTGTTAATCAACCGTCCTCCACCAGTAGCAAAAGCATCCTCTTGAACTAATAAAGAATTCGTTATTCCATCATTATTACCATCGACCATTTCGACAGGAGAATAAACCGTAAAGGATGGATCAAATGGATCTGTCTCGGGTTCCCAACGATAAATTTTAGAAACCTGATTTCGTAAATCACACTGAAAAACTTGTCTGGCCAGATTTGGATCTTCAAAAGTACCATCAGCTCCCGGATCCACATCAGGACCGGCTAATTGATACATGATGTAACCTTCAAACCGATAGTTTGTATCCACTCCTTCTCCTCCGGGTATATCTAAACCGCGCTCTTCATATCCCAAATAGGCATTATTAGAGGTAATCGTGTCGTTACTAAAAGTGAAAATCACTTCTCGATCCAACTCCACTATACCCAAGTCTGGTGCATCGGGGCCATCAGGCAGCACAAAACAAGCATCAAATAAAGCTTGAGCTTTCACATCTGCCCGGATAAGGGGCGTCAAGTCAGGACAAGGATATGTTTGTACATCTGGAGACCATACGGCACCAATAATAAGTTCATTTACAGAACCCGGGTCTAATCGGAAAGGACCTGACGCCTGAACCGTTCGACGGTCTCCTAAAGCAAGGCCTGCTGTACACATAGACCACGCGCTGGGATCATCCGGAGCACCAGTGAATGCATATTTTATGCGCTGAGCACCCTCGTCATCCGGGGCGAAACCAGAGCCTCCAAAAGTAAATGGAACCCCATTCCTCCACGAACCACTAATATAATTATAATATTCCACCCCGTTTTGAGGATCGGTCATTGGCGCAGGCCAATTCCCAGGACCACCCTGACGATTGTAATAGGTAAAGGATGACATTCCTAACTCGACAATCGTATCAGGCAGTTCTCCAAGATTGGGATTCCGAAGAGTCCCATCATCGTTAAATATCTTGGGTCCCAAGGGTCCTCTAAAGTAATCTACGCCTAAAACCGGAACTTCATTGCAATAAGTAGGAGCATTAGAGGCGCAGTTACACGTACTTCCAACATCTCCATCAATCTCATCTTCATTATACAAAACCATTAAAGACAAAGAAGTATCGCAACCAATATAATCATCACCATCACATCCCAGGTCACCGTCTACCCACATGGCAAAAAAGGCACTGTCCAGTGATTGCTCGGCACGGTTAATCATTTTGTACCGATAAAACGTCATGTTATTAATCTCATCGTTTGTTGCGTATGCAAATGCCTGAACCTGAACTTCCATCCGAATGGCTAGAGCTTGGGTCGAGGTATTTGGCCCACCGGCATCATTATAAATCCAGAAAAACATTTCATCAGGAAAGTTGTCCAAAGCACAGCCTCTAATTTCTATAACAGGAAAATCGCCATCTAGTGGGTTATAAACCCCGTTGGGATCGTCTTCATCCATACCCGGACCAAAATCGCGGAATGAACCTAAACCCTGAGGGTAATCAGGTAGTTCAAACCCATATCTCTCCGAAAAGAACGGATTTCCTTGTCCAGGCCAAAATTTGACCCCGTCTGGAATATCCGCTGGATTATAATTTTCTCCAAATTGTATCAAATTTCTCTGATGCTCTCGAATTTCTTCACCCGTCACACGAAAATGACGATCCCAGTCCTCGCACTGTTGAGCATCTGTCTCTCCCCCGGGATCCAGAGGTCCTGGGTACCAATCATTACTATTAGCTCGCCGATACGTATTGGCTGCCATTCTCAGGTTATCCTGATCATCAAAGCCTCCAATCCAAACCGAACCGGCAAAAATAGATGAAATTTCACGCTGGCCTGAACCAGGCTCCACCTTGGGAACAATGTATCGTCCCACACTCAAATTCCACCAAATATCACCTCCACCCAACAGTCGGGCGCGAACGTTATTGATAGACATATCTACAGATGAGGTGGCCTGCGCACAATCTTCACGCAAATTGGCTAAACGGTTTTCTACATTCGATTCGCTAATTGTCCGGCCATCTGTATTCTCAGGCTGACGCGCTTCTATATTACCTCCACATAAAGGAAGTAAGAGTAGGGTCAAAAGACCGGCTATGTAATGTTGTAAATTCATATCTATTCTTTTTCTTTTTTTCTAAAATTCAACGATAGCTCCAACAAACATTCTGCGAGGACGAACAAAAAAGCCCGGATTTAACATTGCCCATTGGTAGGCCTCCATGAATACTTGCTCATTTGCATCGATGCCTTCACGCGTTTCTGCCAAATTTCGAATAGTTGCTTCTCCTGCTCTAAAATTCAGAAAACCATCGTTTCGAGGATCACCAGTAGCCCGGTACACATTTGTAACATTTCGGGCATCTAACAAATTCTCTGCACGGAAATATACGTTTAAGTTTACCGGACGCTTACTCTCAGGTCCAGAAATTGTCCAATTTTTATCTACACGCATGTCAATTGTGAATGTCCACGGCTGGCGCGCAGAGTTGAAACCACCGGCAAAACCCGTCGCTCCAAATCTATCAGGAGCCAGTGCAGGAGTGTAAGGACGCCCCGATACAGCGGATGCCTGAATGTTCACTCCAGCGTTAGCAAAAATATCTTTGTCAAACCATTTCGGCCCTGTGTACCTTTTACCTGAAGAGTAGCGGTAATCAATATTTGCGACAAAACGGTGACGCTCATCGTAATCCAATGGAAATAAAGTCCTCAAGTTACCTCTATCTGTGATTCCTCGCTGCGAATCAGCCGCAGAACCCGTACCATCGGCAAACTGCAGTCGGTAAATACCGCGCACTTGCAAATTGCCCGTGCGACGAAGATCATATTGAAACTTAAATTCTTTGACGGTACCAAAATCAAGATTATCAAAAACTTCATATTGGCCGATCGGATTCGCTACATTTAATAATGTACGGATCTGAATCAAATCTCTCATCTCCCGATAAAAAGCAGAGATGGTAATAGCCGAACTATTTGAAACGCGCTTTCTAAATCCGACCTCATAGTTAATAGTCTTAACCGGCCGTAAATTCGGGTTATTGGCACTTTGACGCCCCGCATCTTCAAAATAGAAATATTGAAGAGGTGAAACATAGCCTTGCCCAGCATTGGGCCGTTGAGCTAGTATGTCATAGTGCGCAAAAAAGTTAGCCTCATCGGAAATGGGAAATGAAAATGCCAACCGCGGCATCACTGTCCATTGTGGCTCATAATCTTCAAAGGCAGTTGTGGGGTCAAAATCCTCGCTTTTGATATCGGGATCCTCTTCCACATATGCAGGAGTGACTACACCACCCTGAAATAACTCAGTACCATCATTCAATTGCGTACCATTAGCATCAAACCATACTTCATCACGGCGAAACCCTACAACTCGATCATCTTCAGGTGACTGAACGTATACCTTGAAATCATCGGCTACATTAGCGGGACGCTCAAAATCCGGTCGCTGCTCATAAAACTCGTCTGCGGTCTGAATATCGTATAGTGCAAATGGATCTTTTAGCACTCTTGTGTTAGCATCAAAGCGGTCGACCCGAACACCCAGTCTGAAAATGATATCCTTATAGGTAAACTTATCCTGTAGATAGGCTGAGAAATAAATAGGCCTGTAGGGAGCTACCAAAAAGGTCCGATTTCCCTCTTCATCTACCCCAGAGAAAAAATCATCAAATGTAACATCGCGGGAGGTTCGATTACCTAAATAATCGTAACCAAAATATCCGACGTAATTCACATCTGTAAGTTCTCGCACACTGAATAGATCAAGGCTCATCAGACTCGGATCAACGCCATCTATATTCAGAGGCTCATAATACTCCAT
>CAZVFU010000007.1:0-29316 GCA_964626595.1 uncultured Saprospiraceae bacterium | reverse complement strand
CCCGGCGTAAATCGTCGAGTTCCATCAAAGAAGGTTCCGGTAAACTGAACGTCAATGGCGTCATTAATCCTCCAGTCTAACTTGGCTGTGATATCCAGTTGCTCCTCGTTATTATTAGGTCGGCGATCCAACTCCTGAACAGGCCCGCCACTTCGCTCGTCTCGATAAAACTCACCACTTGCAATTTGACTCCCTGGTATTTGAGTTAGCGGATTCTCTTCCAACTCCCGAATCGATTCCTCAGTCGCTCCGTAAACACCTAATGCGGGCGGATTGGGGTCCGCACGTCTTCTATACTGAGAAGACAAACGGAAACCTAGAATAGATCGGCCGGTACTATCTTTAATAATGGGTCCACTTAAATTACCGTACAATAAGTTATATCCATACGGATCTAAAAACTGAGATGTCTCTGCCTCAAACCCACCACTAAATTTACTCGTAGGTCCCTTCGTTGTAATCGATATCGCACCACCGGTTACGTCTCCATAGGAGGCCGGTATACCCCCGGTCAACACCTGCATTTGTTCAATTTCAGTTTGCGGAACCGTACGACCGGTTACACGCATACCATCTAAGTAATACACTGTACCGCTCGATCGCGCACCCCCTATGTTTATTTCACCTCCATCCTGAGAAGAAACACCCGCCGCTGTAGCAGCAATCGCATTAATATTCTTCAGGGGCATATTCTTTATATTTTCGCCCGTCACAGTTCCACCAACTGTCGTTTCATCCTGCTGAACCAAGGGCACTTCATAGTCTACCACAACGACCTCTTCCAGGTCTACACCAGATCCTAATTGAACATCGAGTCTATTGGCTCGTCCTTGTCCAACCAACACACCCGTTTGCCTCTGGGTTTGATACCCTACGTAGGTGAATTCAACATCATATTGGCCGGGGTCGATATTACTGAAGGAATAGTTTCCATCTATATCAGTCTCTTTTCCGGTAACTAATACGCCGTTTTTATATAAGGCCACAGAACCGAAAATAATAGGCTCGCCTGATTCGGCATCCGTCACCTTACCCTCTAGCGAGGTTTGTGCAGCTGCGCCGAAAGCTATTATTAGCATGAAGATCAACAGGGGTATACGTTTCATCATAGTCATATTACATTCGCTTGATTAAAAAGCAAAGATTTGCAGTTCACAAGTATACAAAAATTAATTCAGTGTAAACAAACCTTAAATTTTCACAATTGCTTTCAAATTTACTTTTCCATATTTAATTTCGAATTAAGATTTAATGTTGGCAAAATTCAAAATTTTCATCGCAATAGCATCGCCTATCTTAAATAGAGATTCCTCAGTCCAACCCGCGATGTGTGGACTAAAAATCGTATGCTCCTCAGCAAACAATTCGTTGTATATACGTGAATCAGATTGACTCAAATCTTTTGCTCCTTCTTTATCCAAAACATCCATAGCCACACCCCCTAATTGACCCGATTGCAAATTCGATAAAATGTCGGGAGTTTGACAAATTTTTCCGCGCGAGGTGTTAATAAGGATTACCCCCTCTTTGCACAAACTCAAAAAAGACGTGTCCACCATCCCATCTGTTTCTTCTGTCAATGGCAAGTGAATACTCAATATGTCGGAGTCTGAAAGCACTTCCTCTAACGCACATTCATTTACTAAACGGCTACCCTCAGCATATTGCTTCTTATACTTATCAAAAACATTGATTTTTACATCAAAGCCCTTGAGCTTTTGAGCCATAGCACGGCCAGTATGTCCATAACCGATCAGGCCCACAGTTCTCCCGGCCAGTTCCTTCCCGCGTCGGGCTTCCCGATTCCATTCTCCATTCCGTACTTCTCGATCCGCTTCCACTAAACGGTTCATCAATGCCAATAACATACCCATGGCATGTTCAGCTACTGCATTTGCATTTCCTTCGGGAACATTGATCACAGCTATTCCTTCTTCCTCGGCTGTGGGTAGATCGATAATATCCAAACCCGATCCCAGGCGACCGATAAACCTCAGATTTACAGCCCGCAGAATATTTTCACGCCCCATTGGCGATCGGCTATTGATAATCACCCCTTCATAGTTTGGCAGTAGCTCCTGAAAGGTCTCATAATCCAAATCCGGTCGATAGTCAACCTCGAGCTCTGCCTGACGAAGCCGATCCACACATATCGGATGAACACGATCCGTTATTAATATTCGTTCAATCATTTCACTAGTTTTGCAGTCGAATTCAAATATTTTTTACACTTTCAACCCGAAGATAAACAATTCCTCCCATGAAATACCTCGTCGTAGGCCTCGGAAATATCGGACCCAAATACGCCCAAACGCGCCATAACATTGGATTTGAAGTCCTGGATTATCTCGCCCAACAGAAAAAAGTCGAATTCCAGGAGGTCAGCAAAGGTGCCCGCGCTGACCTCAAACACAAAGGCCGGAAAATCATCCTGCTCAAACCCAATACCTATATGAACCTATCGGGCGAAGCCGTTCGTCACTGGATGACAAAAGAAAAAATACCCCTCGATCGCCTTCTCGTCATTGTAGATGAGGTCGCACTCCCCCTCGGAAAAATCCGACTCAGAGGAAAAGGTAGCGCCGGAGGCCATAACGGACTTAAAAATATTGAGGCCAACCTAAGTACTTCAAAATACGCTCGTTTGCGATTTGGGATTGGCAACGACTTTCCGAAAGGCGCTCAGATTCCCTACGTTCTTGGAGAGTGGACGGAGAATGAAATCGATCAGCTCCGAGAGAGCATTCCATCCGCAGCAGAAGCCATCCTCTCTTTTTGTGCCATCGGGCTTTCTTTCACCATGAATGAATATAATTAGTTTTATTTTTTGGGCGCCCCCAGCTCATGCGAACGGCATTTTCAAAATGTAACACATCGTGATGATCCATGCCGGACTCCCGTTTGTTTGAGATACCAAATTCGCTGGGCGGTCCCTTCCGGGGTTCCGTCCCCCCAATTCTTGGGGTGACCGCTCCTATCGTCGCGCCCTCCAGACACCTGGCGCTCTTGCGCTCCGCGCGCTTCACAAGCATCTCAAAAAAGTTATCATAAGATTGCTTTGTGAGATCCATTAGATACTGAACCCCTGTCAAGCTGTTTATATGAAATAGAAACAAGCATCCACATTCCGCTCAACATCGAAACACAGTCAATTCGGGCGTTCTGTAATGAACCTGAGGGCGGGCAATAAAACCTTATGATGTTTTTTGTCGCACCCCTTTATTTAGGACCTCAAGGTATACTCGATTATACGATCTCTCAAGTCAATAGACCCTAATCGATCTAAGCCCAGTCCGCGCACGGCATATGACATCCATTGATCTTCATCTAATTCGCCCGATTCACCCGCTCGCCTTGCATAGAAGTTGCCTGCCGCTTTTAGCGCCTCTTCCGGAGCCAAGCCAATGAGTTCGGAGCCCTGAGCAGCGATGCCGTAGGCGCGGGCCCGTTCCGAAACTGCTTCATACACCTCGTGCAGAGGAGATTCTCTGAAGTCCATTACATTCATAGAAACCTGAGCCCATCCGTAGGATGCCATCCACCAGCCTATCGCCTTGAGCGAAGAAAATCGACCTGCCTGCTGCACCCTTTTTCCATTGCGCACCATCCAGCGGCCACTGCCCCGGAGATCAGCTGCTATTTTACGAGCAATAGGCAGGTCTGAAGTTTTTAGATGTACATTGTAGGCAATCATCAAATCCCGAACTCCCATAGCCATCGCGCCAAACACCGGATTAAATGAACTAGGTCCATAGTCCGGAATCCCCTCCTCCTCATTCATCTTCTTTTTTAGCCCTTCATACTGACCCTTCCGAATATCGAATAGGGAAAATCGGCCGGGATGATGCGCACTCTGCGCATACAGATAAATAGGTAGACCGAGTTCGTGAGCGATGCGCTCAGCAAATTTTTCGACCGCAGCTCGCAAATCTCCTTTTGAAATACCGCTGAGTGCCACAAAAGGGCAGACATCAACGGCTCCGATGCGCGGATGCTCGCCGATTTGATCTCGCATGTCAATTTTCTTTACCGCCATTCGAATGCCCGCTTCAACAGATGCAAAGACCGCTTGCGGCGATCCAGCCACTGTAATAACCGTTCGATTGGCATCATACCCAATATCGACATGTAAAACCCGAGCGTCCGACACATAATCCATCGCCTCGACTATCGATTGAATGACCTGACTGTTTCGACCCTCACTAAAATTGGGAATGCATTCGATAATGGGAATTGGTGACACAGACGTTGTATTTTTCGTAAATTTACAATAGCCAAAACAGATTGGGACACCTAATCGTTATAATTTTTCAAAATCACGCTATGCTCTTTCGCCTTCTTTTTACATTCTCGCTCCTACTCAGCCTGAGTGTTCATGGTATGAGCCAAAAAGTCGTGGTTTCTAACCCTATCGAACTATCCAACGAGTCTCATTATGAGTTTATAGGGCATTTTAACCAGCAAATTTTGCTGTATTTTGAGGAAGATAGTCGCTTAGACGTACTTGCGTTCGATGAGAATATGAAAAAACAGTGGACGAAGCAACTCCACATGTCAAATAAGAAAGCACAAACCGTCGGCCTCATGCCTGGAAATGATGAATTTCATCATTTCTATTCCTATCGTGAGCTGGACACCACCGTACTTGTCCACGACATTTACAATCTAAAAGCCGAATTGAAAGAATCTTATTTCGTGCTTAAATCCGCGGAATTGGGAGGTCGATTTTTGTTCAGCGGGTCTACGGACGGCAACCGCTGTCTTTTTTTTCAACCCGGCGTCAATGACAAATTGTGGACGCTGAGTTATGAATTTCATGAAGCCATGGTAGGCTGGGAGCGAAAATTCAATCTTGACGGGCGTTTTGACCGGAGCTTTGCAGGATTGCAATTAAATAGCCAAAACGAACTATTTCTACTCCTGAGTACAGAAAATAAAAATTCCCGAAAAGAGGAACATACTTTTATCCTTTACTATATCAAGCCCGGCCAAGAAAAAGTCGAAGCTCTGAAAATTCCAACTCCTGACTTTTTGATTAATAGCAGCACAATGGAGTACGACGAGGTCAATCAAGAGCTCAATATCGTCGGTTTTTATACTGAGCGGAATCTGGACAACTCCGATGGTATATTTTATTTTACCCTTTCTCCAGGTGAGACGAAGGTGAATATAAAGTCATACCCCTGGAATCAAGATTTAAAAAAGAAGATGATTGGAGGTACTGGATCGAGATCCAAAGGCATTGAAGGGCTTGAGCTCAAGAAAACTATCCTCAGAGAAGATGGCGGCGTCTTGCTCATTGGAGAAGTGGAGAAAATTTACCAGCGCCGGGCCTCTTTTGCCGAGCGTAATATGTATAGTCGGGGCGGAAATTGGGTGGATTTTGTTTATGAAGATTTACTTCTGGTCGCTCTCCACCCCAATGGAGACCTCCACTGGAACAGCGTGATTAATAAGCGTCAGTTTTCTCAAGACGACAACGGTCTGTATTCCTCCTTTTTTGTTTTTTCAAACCCTTCTATGCTTCGTATTTTGTTTAATGACGAAATAAAGGCTAATAATACCGCCTCCTCCTATGAAGTTTTCGGCAATGGAGAGGTCAATCGGTCCAGCATACTTAGCACTCAGTACCAGCAGCTCCAGCTTCGTTTTCAGATCGCCTTTCAGTACAGCTCCAATGCCCTAATTATCCCCAGCGAATACAAAGGCAGTTTAAAACTGGTTCAGATTCAGTTTTAAATAAAAAGTCCATTGATTTCAACTTCGGAATTCATCTTTAACCAAATTTTATTTGCCACTTTTCGCACTTTTGTCAAAAGAGGCCTAAATAGCTCGATTTAGCCCAATTATATAAATTTTATATATATGTTATAACCTATGGTTTACAATATGTTAACATATCTATTAACATATCATTAACACCTTTCCCATTGCACCTGAAAACAACTTGACCTACCTTTGCGTTGTCATTGAAACAAAATATAAATCCGAATTCAAAACTGAATATTATGAAAAACAAAATTTTATTTCTTATTGCAACAGCCCTTATGGCATTCACTGGTTCATTATCTGCAGTGAATTCTCCCGAATCTGACCTTAAAAAGTCAGTAACAAAAATGATCAAGTCGGAGGTCTTCAACCAGCTCGATGCTCAACAACAAGCCGAGGTGAAAATCAAATTCTTCATCACCGCTAACAATGAGCTTCGCGTGATTTCGGTAGAAACCGAAGATCCGGCCGTTCGGGAATTGGTAACTCAGATTTTAGATCATGCGCCTATTGATGGCTCCAATTTATTGAAGAAATTTCATTACAATTTAACGGTTCGTTTTTTACATCCCCGCGTGTAAGAGACTCTTAAGGTTAGGTAGCGGGACGTAGTCGATGAGATTATACGTTTGTTTAGGTTAGGATAAGGCCCGGACAGTGAATTCACTGTTCGGGTTTTATATTTTGGGCCATTTGATTTTCACGCCGGATGATTTATCACCGATTGATGCCGAAGCGGGCTCTTTCCTTTTTTATGCCTCTTGCGTAGGGCACCGCTGAAGCAGCAATGAACGACAAAATAAAGTGGACCGCCCGCGGCCTGTACCGGCAGGGATAGAAGCGATAGGGGCGGACCGTCCCGGGCGTAAATTCCCGAGGATGAGTGAAGACCATCCTCGGGAATGCAGCCGTAGAGCGAGGAGGTGACCGCAAGGAAACCCTACACAGCGATCGTGTCATTACCACTACATTCAACCAGACCAGGTATTGATGTTTTTTGTCCAGCTTTTCGTTGCTCTTCAGTTACATTGTTGAGAAAAGACAGCGCCTTGATCTGAACAAAAATCTACTTCGACTTATCGACATTTATGTAGTGGTAATGACACTACGGATGCCGACCGGACGGTCCGGTACTACAAGCGGATAGCCCGACCGCCGAGGGTCCTTCGGGCCCTCGTGGGCCGGCCAAATAGAAAGAATTACTGCCCTGAAAAAGGAAAAAAGAGCGTTGATTTTTATCTTTATCCAATGAGAATTATACAGATTACAGATCTTCATCTGCCCGGTCCAGGGGATGTGGACGAGAAGCAAGTGGATCGGGCCTGGGGGGCGTGGAGCGAAATGCAAAAGACGGTAGATGAATTGGGCGCGGATTTGATTGTGAACACGGGTGATATTTGCCGGAATGAGCCTCAATCTGAGATTTATTCGCGGTATTTCAAAGGATTGGAATCGATGTCGACGCCTATGATTCACCTGGGAGGAAATCACGATGCACTAGATATGCTCGACCCTTTTGGAAGTCAAAAAACAGAACAAAAGCATGCGGGATTTGAATTGCTTTTCTTGCATTGTAAATCCGACCGGGTACTATCGGAGCATCAATTATTGCTAATGGACCGGCTGAAAAAAGGGAATATCCCGCTCGTTATTTTTATGCATTATCCTCCGCTGTATGCGGGTTGTCCCTATATGGACAGGGGGCACGCATTTTCGGATATTGAAACTCTCCTACCGGCGCTATCGAGGGCAAATCGGCCAAGCTATATATTTTGCGGTCACTATCATATGGCGCGAACTCTAAATAGTGGCGCTTTGCGTGTTCACATTACGCCCTCTCCCTACATGAATATCGATCCGGCGTACAGAGAACGCGTTGACTCGGATCTATATCGTCGACCCTATCGGGAAATCACCTTACATGAGGGAAAAATGGAAGAGCGATTATTAGAAGCTTGAATGAGGGCGGAATTTGCTCAAACTTCTCCAAAAAGGGCTTAGCGAATCCTGAATTTTGCCACTATTTCCATCGGATGGAAGTAAAAAGGGAGGAATCGATCTATATCTATGGAAGGGAAATTGCTTCTTTTCCACTCCTATCTGCTAACTTGCAGTATCTCATATTTTAGAAAAATCCCATAAATGGAAAAGCAGGATCCAAGAAAACAGATGGAGCGCATTCTTAGCGAGCGCATCCTTATTCTGGACGGAGCGATGGGCACCATGATTCAGGACTACCCTTTAACGGAGGAGGATTTCCGGGGCAGCGCTTTTGCAAATCATCCTTGTTCACTGAAGGGCAATAATGATATATTGTCGGTGACTCAGCCCCAGATTATCAAAAAGATCCATCGATCTTATTTGGAGGCGGGGGCAGACATTATAGAGACCAATACGTTTAGCGGCACATCGATTGCGCAGGCCGATTATCAACTTGAGGATCAGATTTCAATGTTGAACCGATCAGCAGCTAAAGTGGCGCGGGAGGCCGCAGACGAATATATGGAGGGTTCAGACCGTCCCGTTTTTGTTGCTGGGGCCGTAGGTCCGACCAACAAAACACTATCGATCTCGCCGGATGTCAATCGTCCGGGCTATCGGGCAGCCAGCTTTCAGGAATTGAAAGCGGCGTATCGCGAGCAGATGCTTGCTTTGATCGAAGGCGGTGTGGATCTGATTTTAATCGAAACGGTATTTGACACGCTGAATTGCAAAGCCGCTATTAAGGGACTGCTGGAAATTGAAGACGAGCAAAATAGAGAGATTCCACTCATCATCTCAGGAACGATTACGGATGCCAGCGGTCGGACCTTATCGGGTCAGAATGCAGAAGCGTTTTGGATTTCCGTTCAACACGCTCGGCCTCTCGCTGTCGGATTTAACTGTGCGCTGGGTGCTGAAGAGCTTTATCCGCATGTTAAAACGATCAGTCAGGTGGCGGATACTTTTATTTCGGCCTATCCCAATGCCGGACTGCCCAACGAGTTTGGAGAATATGAACAGTTGCCCGAAGATATGGCTCGTTGGGCCAAGAAATATGCCGGAGAAGGTTTGATCAATATTGTGGGAGGGTGCTGCGGAACGACAGACGAGCACATCCGTCATATTCGCGAAGCGGTGTCATCCTATCCACCACGTAAGAAGCCCAAAATAGAGCCTCTTTCCAATTACAGCGGGCTGGAGCCGCTGATTTTGCGTCCGGAACTCAATTTTGTAAATATTGGGGAACGGACGAATGTGACGGGCTCTCGGAAGTTCAAGCGCCTGATTAAATCTGAGGCTTATGACGAGGCCCTGGAGGTAGCCCGAGAGCAGGTAGAGGGCGGGGCTCAGATGGTCGATGTAAATATGGATGAGGGGATGCTGGATTCCGCGGAAGAAATGCGGGCCTTTCTCAATCTGATGATGGCCGAGCCGGACATAGCCCGGGTTCCCGTTGTCGTTGACTCCTCAAAATTTGAGGTCATTCGAGCCGGATTGCAATGTGTACAAGGTAAGTGTGTGGTCAACTCTATATCAATGAAAGAGGGGGAGGCTACATTCTTGAAGCAAGCGCGGGAAGTTCAGCAATATGGAGCGGCTGTAATCGTCATGGCCTTTGATGAAGAGGGGCAGGCTGACACTTGCGATCGAAAAGTAGCCATATGCGAACGGGCGTATCACCTGCTGCGGGAAAAACTTGATTTTCCGGCAGAAGACATCATATTCGATCCAAATATTTTTGCCATAGCTACAGGTATTGCAGAACACGATAATTATGCCGTGGAGTTTATTGAGGCTACCCGAAAAATAAAAGAGCGCTGTCCGGGCGCCCGCGTTAGTGGTGGTGTGAGTAATATTTCCTTTTCCTTCCGCGGACTTCCGGCGATTCGGGAAGCTATGCATTCTGCTTTTCTGTACCACGCCATCCAGGCCGGCATGGATATGGGAATTGTAAATGCCGGAATGCTGGAGGTATATGAAGATATTGATCCTGAATTGCGTGATAAGGTAGAGGATGTGCTGTTTAACCGGCATTCAGAAGCTTCGGAGGCCTTATTGGCTATGGCAGAAAAATACCAGGGTAAGAAGCGGGCCGATGACGGGAATGCGGAATGGCGTCAAAAGTCTGTTTCCGATCGCATCGAATACGCTCTTCTAAAGGGAATAGTAAAACATGCCGAAGCGGATGCAGAAGAAGCGAGGCAGGAACTGGGCGATCCCTTGCTGGTTATTGAAGGGCCATTGATGGCGGGCATGAATGTAGTTGGAGATCTGTTTGGTGCCGGGAAAATGTTTTTACCTCAGGTAGTAAAAAGTGCTCGGGTCATGAAAAAAGCAGTAGCCTACCTGACGCCTTATATTGAGGCCCAAAAGAAAAAAGGCAGTCAGAGTAAAAAAGGCAAAGTGCTTCTCGCCACGGTCAAAGGCGATGTACATGACATCGGTAAAAATATCGTAGGTGTAGTTCTTGGCTGCAATAATTACGAAATTATTGACCTGGGTGTTATGGTACCCGGCAATGTGATTTTGGATACCGCTATAAAGGAAGAAGTAGATATTGTGGGCCTGAGTGGTCTGATCACACCCTCTCTGGACGAAATGATGGATGTAGCTCAGGAAATGAGCGAGCGAGGGATGTCCACTCCACTGCTCATCGGAGGTGCAACCACTTCCCGTGTGCATACGGCAGTGAAAATTGCACCTCAAAGGGCAGAACCTGTGATCCACGTGCTCGATGCTTCCCGCGCCGTGGGTGTAGTCAGCCAGCTTTTGCAGGAAAATCAGAATCAAAAAACGACCTATTTGGAAGGGATCCGGGAAGAGTATGTTCAGCTTGCGGAAAAACGAAAAGGGCGAAAGAAAAAACGACTTATTACTGAGGCAGAGGCCAATAAAAATAAGTTTGTCACCGATTGGAGCGGCTATGTTCCGCCCAAGCCTCATTTGCTCGGGAGTAAAGTATGGACCTCCTATCCGGTCTCTGAATTGCGAGAGTATATAGATTGGACCCCCTTTTTTAGAACCTGGGAGCTCGCGGGTCGATTTCCAAAAATTTTGGATGATGATGTGGTGGGAACGGAGGCGAGAAAGCTATATGCTGATGCTCAGGATATGCTGGACCGCATTGAGAGTGAGGGATGGCTAACGCCCAAGGGTGTGATGGGGCTCTACCCGGCTCAGCGACATGGTGACAATGAAATTGATATTTTTGATCCCAAAACCGGCGATCTTTTGCATCGTTGTAACCATTTGCGACAGCAATCAAAAAAGGCGAAAGGCCGACCCAATTACTGTTTATCTGACTTTATCGCACCGAAGTCCAGCGGTAGAACAGACTATATCGGGGCTTTTGCCGTCACAGCGGGTCACGGCATAGAAAAGCCATTGGCTCAGTTTAAGACAGATCAAGATGATTATAATGGAATCTTACTGCAATCCTTAGCAGATCGACTTGCGGAGGCTTTCGCTGAGCGGCTTCATCAGCGCGTGCGAACAGACTTTTGGGGATATGCCCCCGATGAAGAATTGGATAATTCATCATTGATTAAAGAAAAGTACCGGGGTATACGACCGGCGCCCGGCTATCCCGCCTGTCCTGTGCACGAAGAAAAACTGAAGCTGTTTGATTTGCTGGATGTGGAAGACCGAATAGGCATAAGCTTAACCGAGAATTACGCCATGTATCCGGCAGCATCTGTGAGTGGCTGGTATTTTAGTCACCCGGACAGCCGTTATTTTAAGGTATAGGGGTTATACTGGTAAGAGCAGATCCTCGTGGTATGCTACCTGCTGGTATCGACTGCGGTGCTCCTCAACATAGATCCATTATCGAAGAAAAGAAGAGCATGGGTTTTCTTACTTTTGAGCTATGAATGATAGGCGTTTGCAAAGCTGGAATAATAAGCTACTGGTATGGCTAGGGATGGTCTTGCTCGTCCAATGTGCGAATCCCGTTGCTCCCACTGGCGGCCCAAGAGATACGACGCCTCCAAAATTGTTGGTTTCAAAATCAACAGCCAACGAACAGACCCAATTCCGCCCGGACAAAATCAAATTATATTTTGACGAATACATTGAAGTCCAAAACCCCGGTCGCAATGTTATCATTTCGCCCCCGCTGGACCCCAAACCGAGTTACCAAGTGGGTTCGGACCATATTGAGGTCGATTTTTCAGAAGCGGATACGCTACTTTCTGAGACTACTTATTCCTTAAATTTTGATAATGCGATTAGCGATTTCAATGAAGGTAATCCCGTCGAAAACATGCTGTTTGTTTTTTCTACTGGCGAATTTCTGGATTCCCTGAATCTTGAGGTTGAAGTGATCAATCAAGAGGGAAAGCCGCAGGAAGGAATTACCGTTATGCTATATTCAGAGACGAGTGAGGATTCTGTGGTCGTGAAAAACCTCCCCACTTATTTTACGAAAAGCAATGCCCAGGGGATCGCAAAACTTCAATATCTTAAAGGCGGTGTGTATAAAATTTTTGCACTTCAGGATGACAACCTCACACTTAAATATGACATTCCGGGAGCTCCCATTGCCTTTTTGAAAGATCCTGTTCTAGTTGAAGCGGACAGCACGGATGTCCTAAAACTTCAACTTTTTGTTCCCAATCCTCCCACTCAAATGACTCGTAAACCCATCCTGAGGAAAAATGCCTATACCGGGGTATTCAACCAGATAGACACTTCAGTTTTTTGCGAAATATTGCCCCGATCGGCCGAACTTGCCCGTCGTTGGCGTAAGGATAGTCTGTTCATTTGGCTGCAACCGAATATTCAGGAGGACAGCTTGATATGGACGATGGATAACGGTGAAGACATCCGTCGGGATACCTTGCCCACGCTTACGGAAATAGATACCGTTCCCATTCGGGGTTCTGGTAAATCGATTAAATTTGTAAATCGGACAGCCACTGTGCTTTGGAACCAACCCATGCAATCCGTAGGCGACTCCACCTTTTTTATTCAAGATAGTTCCGGGCAAAAAGTTTTCTTCGCGGTATCATCCCATACCCCACTAAAGACATACCTTCGTCTCGAGAAGGACTCTTTACCCATACCTTCCAGAACCATCTTAGCCTTGCCCGGGCGATTGGAGTCTGTATATAAATACACTAACACAGATACCTTGAGATGGACCTTTAGTGTTGTAAAACAAGAAGACCTCAGCGAATTGGTTCTGAATCTAAATTTTCCGGATACGACTGAGCACTATGTGGGTCAACTCATGAAAAGCAATACCGTGGTCCGTGAGCGTTTATTTACCGGCCAGAATGCGTATATTTGGGAGATCCCCTTTTTGGAACCCAGCTCCTATCAGCTCAAAATTTATCTGGATCGAAATAAAAATGGACGTTTGGATGGTGGTGATTACTGGAAAGGGCTACAAGCGGAGATCTGGAAAGAGTATCCACTGGAAGCGCTGAGAGCAAACTGGACAATAGAGGAAGAAATAGAATGGGAAAATGAAACTGGAAGCGAAGAATCTAATTAAATACTACGGTAAAAAGCGCGTTGTGCAAGGTGTTTCTCTATCCGTTGAGCAGGGTGAGATTGTGGGCTTGCTCGGACCGAATGGTGCCGGGAAGACCACGACATTTTATATGGTGGTGGGCTTCATTCGCCCTTCAGATGGTGAAGTGTTTTTGGATAAACAGCCCCTCTCCGGGCTCCCCATGTATAAGCGCGCCCGTATGGGGATTGGCTATTTACCACAGGAGGCCTCTGTTTTTCGGAAAATGAGTGTCGAAGATAATCTCAAAACCGTTTTGGAAATGACGGGGCTTACTAAATCAGAACAAAAAGAAAAATTAGAATCCTTAATCGATGAGTTCAGTCTGGAAAAAGTTCGCAAAAGCCGGGGCGATACGCTCTCGGGGGGCGAGCGGCGGCGGACTGAAATTGCTCGCGCGCTCGCTACGGACCCTAATTTCATCTTATTAGACGAGCCGTTTGCTGGAATTGATCCCATTGCTGTGGAAGACATTCAGGAAATTGTCTCTCAGCTGAAGCGGCGAAACATAGGTATTCTCATTACCGACCACAATGTGCAGGAAACCCTTTCCATTACGGACCGAGCCTACCTCATGTTTGAAGGGAATATTTTAAAGGCGGGAACATCTGAAGAATTAGCCTCGGACGAAATGGTTAAAAGGGTGTACCTGGGGCAAAACTTTGAACTGCGAAAACCAAAAAAGTAATGCTGCGGAGGGTATGCCTATACTTTATTGTTATTACCGCATGTGCACTTAGCCTTTGGTCTTGTGAGCAAGAGGATCCTGAGCTCGATCGCTCGCTGCGCCAGGAGGCGGACTCCGTTTTCAATTCCAGGACCAATCAGATCGCTACCGAAGTAGATTCGCTTTGCGATCTTAAATTTGACTCTTTAGTGGATTTAAAGTTTGACTCCATTGTAAAAGTTCGAAGAAAAAAAATAGAGCAACTATCGAAACCCCGGTAATGAATTACGAAACCCTTCATCGAATTTTCCTATTCAGTCTGATTTGCCTTCTATCCGGATTACTTATCAGCTGTGAAGAGGTAGATCAAAATGCGCTTCAAGAGGAATACTTAAAGGAAAAAGTCTCTGATTATCGGGCATATCAACAGCGGAGTTGTCAAAAACGAATTGTGAAAGAAGCGCATCGAAAAGCGGATTCATTCTTTTTGGATATGACCAAAAAGCAAAGTTATGACTCGGTGGAACGTCCGGCTCCTTTCCCGCGGCCTCAGCGACCGAAAGTCGATGTCAGAGAGGACTCCTTTCCCTTATCTCCCATTGTGAATCCACATAATTTGGACAGCATTGATGCTGGTACTGACTCGACTGAATTGGAGTAACCCACCCTAAGACAATAAGCCATTTCACTCATTCCTTACGCGGCCATTCGATTTTCCACATCCCCCGAATTTCACTCAATCCGTATCCTACGGCCTGATCTTGAGGATAGTCAGACTGCAATCGTGCGAGTGTTTCTTCTTCAATATCTGATTGGGGGTCGCCGTGGCAATTGAGACAGAGAGGCTGAGTAAAAATGGGCGTATAAAAAGTATAGGAGTCATTTGTTGTAATCACTTTGGGCTCCCAATCTGTATTGTTTTTTAAGGCCTGCTTGTAATAAGAAATATATCCCATCTCCTGATCATTGGCTGCATTCCTTGGATTCCGTCGTTGATCACTAACTCGGCTTACGCTGGCATTGAACTCCTGTCCGACGCTATCCGTGATGGAAGTCGCCTCAACTCGGCAGTAGGAAACGGCATAGGCGTGACCACCCTTTTTAATCGCCTGCATCAATTGCTTACCTAACCGCTGCTGAGCAGCGCTACTTATTTGTTGTCCAATTTCTTCCGGAGATCCTTCCCTACTTTTCTGTTCTGCCACCTTTTGGGGCTCTGACGATTGTTCAGAGCCACAAGCTACAATCCATATTAAGAGGATACTAGAAAGTGCAATTAAGATTATCTTTTTCATAAAATTTCAATTTTGTACTAAAAGGCTATACTATTCCTTCCCGCAGCAAGTCGTGCAAATGAATAAAACCCACGTATTCATCCTGATCGAAAACAATGAGCTGATGGATATTTTGATCGCGCATTTGATTCAAAGCACGTATGGCGAATTCGTCAGCTTGAATACTATGCGGCTCGGCAGTCATAATATCTCGCGCGACAATGTCTTCAAGCCCGGTATCCTTTTCCAAAAATCGTCGAATATCGCCATCAGTTACAATTCCTACTACACCCTGATCAGATTGAACCGCCGTGGCCCCCAGCCGTTTTTCAGAAATTTCAAGTAAGGTGGCCCGCAAGCTGGCCTTTACGTCTACCAATGGCTGCGCATTAAATTTGGACAGATCCCTAACTTTTAGATACAGTTGTTTTCCGAGTGCGCCACCCGGATGGTATTGCGCAAAGTCTGCCGGTGTAAAACCGCGTGATGCCAGCAAAGCTGTAGCTAGTGCATCTCCCAGCGCCATTTGAGAAGTTGTGCTTGCCGTGGGTGCCAGATTATTGGGATCAGCTTCCTTATCAATGGGGGTCAACAAGAGAATATCAGCACTCGCGGCTAAAAAAGAATCCGGTTTTGCGGTCATGCCCAATAGTGTGTTTCCGAAGTTATTAATCAGAGGAACCAACACTTTAATTTCATTCGTATTTCCACTTTTCGAGATGCATAACACCACGTCATCCCGGCGCAGCATTCCCAAATCGCCGTGAATCGCATCAGCTGCATGCATAAATAAAGCAGGTGTGCCTGTAGAGTTCATGGTGGCGACAATCTTTTGTCCGACAATAGCGCTCTTGCCAATGCCAGTGACAATGAGTCGGCCTGAACTTTCCTCAATAGCGTTGAGTGCGCGAACAAATTCGGAGCCGATGCTGTCGCGCAATGCAATCAAAGCAGCTGTTTCAATATCGATAGCTCTTTTTCCGGCAGAAATCATTTCATTCTCAGTCAAAATGAGGTGTTTTTTGCGAATAAACATGCCCAATTTCTGGCATAAAAATATTTTACGTAAATTTATTCAAAATCAACCACACTGTACCAGATAGTTGTAAAAACATATAAAGACAGTTCACAACAATTATCGTATATTCGATTGAAAGGCTAAATCAGCCTCTTTTGCACTCTTTTTTATGGTAAAACAGAACATGTGGAAACAGCGGAATTGACCCATCAGGATTTACAGGCGGCGCTTAAAAGCCACTTTGGATTTGAGAAGTTTAAGGATAGACAAGCTGAAATCATCCAAAACGTATTGAGTGGAAATGATACTTTTGTCGTAATGCCCACAGGTGGAGGTAAGTCTTTATGTTATCAGCTACCTGCGCTCATGATGGGGGGTACAGCTCTTATCATATCCCCGCTTATCGCTTTAATGAAGAATCAGGTCGATGCCATCCGGGCGTATCACGAAGGAGACTCCGTAGCCCACTTTCTGAATAGCTCCCTGTCCAAAACACAAGCGCGAAAAGTAAAAGAAGATATTCGAGCCGGTGAAACTAAACTGTTGTACATCGCTCCGGAAACTCTCACGAAAGAAGAGAATATTCAGTTTTTTAAATCCGTGGAGGTATCTTTTGTCGCTGTTGATGAAGCCCACTGTATCTCGGAGTGGGGGCATGACTTTCGTCCTGAGTACCGCAAAATCCACGAGATGGTCGGCGGCTTTGAGCAGGACATCCCGATTATTGCTCTGACGGCTACGGCGACACCAAAAGTGAGCTCAGATATCAAAAAGAACCTAAAAATAGAAGATGCTAAAGAGTTCATGTCTTCTTTCAATCGGGAGAACCTCTATTACGAAATCCGCCCCAAAACGAGTAAAGACCAAGCCATTCGAGAAATTGTACAAATTGTAAAGTCCATGCGTGGGGAATCCGGTATCGTTTATGTACAGAGCCGGAAAATGACAGAGGAGATTGCCAAAGCACTGAAAGTCAATGGTGTCAAATCATCGCCCTACCATGCAGGTTTGGAAGGGAAAACCCGCTCGCGCATTCAGGATCAGTTCCTGATGGAAGATATTGATGTCATTTGCGCTACGATTGCTTTTGGAATGGGCATCGATAAACCCGATGTACGCTTTGTCATTCATTATAATATGCCAAAGAGCATTGAAAACTACTATCAGGAAACAGGACGAGCGGGTCGAGATGCGCTCGGGGGCAAATGCATATCGTTTTATTCTCATGCCGATGTGATCAAATTAGAAAAGTTTTTACGCGATAAACCCGTAGCAGAGCGAGAGCTTGGCACGCAGCTATTGGATGATATTATAGCCTACGCAGAAACAGCGGGCTGCCGAAGGAAGTTTCTCCTTCACTATTTCGGTGAGTATTTCGATGCGGATGACTGTCAATGCATGTGTGACAATTGTAAACATCCCAAGGAAAAAGAGGATGTCACGAAGGATTTAGACCTTGCGCTCCGCTCAGTTGATGAGCTGCAAGAAAACTACACCATAAAAACCATCGTAAATTTTCTGCGAGGCAAAATTAGTCAAAAGCAAAAAAGCCTGGGTTTAGATCAAAAAGCTTTATACAAAAAAGGGGCTGACAAATCCGAAACCTATTGGTATTCCATATTGCGTCAGGCAACGGTTCACGGATTCCTGAATAAGGAAATCGAAGAGTATGGAAAGTTGAGTATCACAAAAAAAGGTCGGGAGCAGCTCAAGAAGAAGACGAAGTTTGAAATCCCAATCAATCACGATTATTCGGCCATGGCTCAGGAAAATCACGACCAGGGCCCCTCACAAACTACCGCTTTAGATCCGACTTTACTCAAACTCCTTCAAGACCTTCTCGATCGGGAATCACAGCAGCGAGAACTCCCTCCATTCGTTATTTTTCAGGAAGCATCACTCAACGATATGGCGACCCAATACCCGACCAGTATGGAGGATATGGAGCGCATAACGGGAGTGAACAAAGGAAAAGCCAGACGATTTGCACGACCTTTTATCGATTTGATCTCACAATATGTGGAAGAAAATGATATTGAAAAACCCGAAGATTTTGTCGTGAAACAAGTAGCGAACAAGTCAAAAATCAAAGTTGAGATTATCAAGGGAACCGACCGAAAAATACCCCTTGAGGATATTGCCTCTGCCAACAACCTCAGCTTTGAGGAATTACTGCACGAAATGTATATGATCGTCGTTGCGGGCACCAAGATCAATATCGACTATTACATTGAGGATAACGTCGACGAGTATGCTAAAGAGGATATTTACGATTATTTTTTAGAGGCCGAGTCCGATTCTGAAGATGCTGCTTTCCAGGAACTCAAAGAGGATGATATCACTCTGGAAGAAATCAGGCTTGTACGATTGAAGTTTCTTTCCGATCTCGGAAATTGATTCTGTCTATGACCGCACCTGCTTCTCTACCCCCTATCACCCCACCTTCACCTAAACAAATCGGTATCCTTAACGGTCCCAATCTCAATTTATTGGGTTTGAGAGAACCAGAAATATACGGCAGCAAGCGATTTGAGCATTATTTACATGAATTGCGTAATTTATTTCCCAATGTGGAAATTTTGTATAAACAAAGTAACCATGAGGGGGAGCTCATCGATCAACTCCACAGTTGGGGATTTTCTCTGGATGGCATCGTTTGCAATGCAGCTGCTTACACGCATACTTCGATTGCGTTGGCGGATGCCGTGCGCGCCATACAGGCTCCTGTCGTAGAAGTACATATTTCAGATATACGGAATCGCGAGTCCTACCGGCAGATTTCCTACTTACGACCCTACTGTGTTCACCACATCACGGGAAAAGGCCTCGCAGGATATGCAGAAGCCATCCAACACTTAATCCAGGGATAAGTCGATAATTCGAGCACGCCATCGGTTGGGCAGTCGGTAGTATTTTTGCCGAAGAAGGATACCTGCGAGAAAACCCCCGCCCACTAAAGCCCCTCCTGCGACCAGGGCAAATGCTCCATTTACTCCGCCGAAGATAAGTTGCCCACCTCCAACGACCGCGGCAATGAGCCCCGGAACCACCAAAAAGTTACGGATATTTTTACCCCTATAGTATTGCGTTGGAGTTTGGATCGCCACCAAATCATCGACGCGCTCTGCACCATTATCAAAATAGATTAAGTTCTCCTCAAAATCGAACGATTCGATAACCGCCCAGCGCCAATCCCGGCCTTCCGGCTTAATCCGCAAGCGCATACCTGGAAAAAAGCGCTCTACTTTCGCACTATTGATTTTTTCCACACGCAACAAACTATCTGCTACCGGCTGAGCTGCTACAGAGGTACTGCTTCCCAGCAGAAAAAGGAAAAAAATCAGGAGGGATGTGAACTTAACCATTGCTCTATAATATGTAAATAAGCTGCCTCAATATCCGAGTAGGGAAGTTCTTCTCTCGCTACATAGAGCAGCATTCCATTTAAATGCTCTTCAGTAGACAATGTAGAAACAATTTTCGATTTATTCAAACGATAGACTTCTCTCAGTAATCGCTTCAGGCGATTTCGGTCTGCGGCTCTTTTCCAGCGCCGTTTGGAAACGGACACCCCCATGCGGACTGAGGGCACCCTTGTGCCTACCTTCTTTTTATATACCCATTTGATGGGATAGCTAAATAAAGCATCCCCAGTAGCGAACAATTCGGCAATATCCTTTCGGCTTTTGAGCCGCTCTGTTTTGGAGAATGTTGATCTCATGGTATAAAAAAAGCAAGTATATCGAAACGACATACTTGCTTTGTAACTTTCTTAAGTAAGAAATACTACTTCAATCGACGCTCGTCAGATACAGACAGCTTCTTTCTTCCTTTTTTACGTCGACGAGCAAGTACTTTTCTTCCGTTTTTCGTACTCATACGTGAGCGAAATCCGTGTTTATTCTTTCGTTTTCTTCTCGATGGCTGGTATGTCCGTTTCATAACTTACTATTTTCTATCCCACAAAGGGATGCAAAATTACATTTTAATTCTGTAATTGTCAAATACTCTCTTCTTTTTCCTTTAAAAAGTCCTTCTAACTATTCATGGAAGCTAAAAACTCCTGATTGGATCGTGTCGAAATCATCTGTTTCCGGATAAATTCCATCGCTTCTACTGGCTTCATGTCGGCCAAATGGTTCCGAAGGATAAACATGCGCTTCAAGGCACCTTCACCCAATAGCAACTCCTCGCGTCGGGTAGATGAACGCGTCAAATCGATCGCCGGATACATGCGCTTATTAGCTAATGAGCGATCCAACTGGAGTTCCATATTCCCCGTTCCTTTAAATTCTTCAAAGATCACTTCATCCATTTTGGAGCCGGTATCTATAAGAGCTGTTGCCAGGATGGTTAGTGAACCACCATTTTCGATATTCCGAGCCGCACCAAAGAACTTTTTGGGTTTCTGAAGGGCATTGGCTTCCACACCACCGGAAAGCACGCGTCCGCTGGTCGGTGCCACTGTATTGTATGCTCGGGCTAATCGAGTAATAGAGTCGAGCAAAATCACGACATCGTGACCGCACTCGGTCAGTCGCTTGGCTTTCTCTAAAACAACATTTGCCACCCGAACATGATTATCAGCGGGCTCGTCGAAAGTAGAAGCGATGACTTCCCCTTTGACACTCCGTTTCATATCCGTAACTTCTTCCGGGCGCTCATCGATCAATAACACGATCATGTAGCATTCCGGATGATTATCCGAGATGGCGTTAGCGACATCTTTCAATAAAAAGGTCTTACCTGTTTTGGGCTGAGCAACGATCAGACCCCGCTGTCCTTTTCCGATGGGGGCAAACAAATCGATCATTCGATTTCCTAAGTCTTTCCCTGCAGCTGACTTTTTCGTTAGTTCAAACTTGTCTTCTGGGAAAAGAGGAGTTAAATAATCAAAGGGTACGCGTTCCCGGACCGCAGTAGGCTCCAGACCGTTAATTGTATTTACTTTTAGTAGAGCAAAATACTTTTCACCATCCTTGGGTGGACGGATACTGCCCTGCACAGTGTCCCCTGTCTTTAGGCCAAAAAGCTTAATTTGAGAGGGCGATACATAAATATCATCTGGAGAAGACAAATAGTTGTAATCTGAGGAACGCAAAAAGCCATACCCATCCGACATCATTTCTAAAATGCCCTCGCCATCGATAATGCCATCAACGTCGACATTAAATTTTGGCTTCTTGGGTGTCGGTTTCTTTGGTGTTACTTTTTTCGGAGTCACTTTTTTCGGAGTCGCTTTTCTTCCACCCCCGCTGGATTGTGAAGAGGAATTGCCTTTTCCGGAGTCCTTCGCATCGGGTTTCGCACTTGACTTACCGGAGTTGGATCCTCCTCCTTGATTTCCCTTGGAATTAGAGTCGTTCTGATTCCCCTTAGATGATGTGTTTTTTGAAGACTGATTGGATGATTTATTATCAGAAGAATCCTTGGAGGAGGAAGAGTTTTTCGCTGACCTTCGCTGGGAGGCTGTCTTGGATGGCGTGACCTTCTTTCTTCCTGATTTTGCTTTTGGGGTCGCTTTTCGCCCTCCCGAACCGGAAGAAGAATCCTTTTTATCGTCTGACCCTTTTTTGTCATCCGACTTGTCGGGACTGCCGCCTTTCAAAGCTTGATGATCCAATATTTTGTAAATGAGCTGTTGCTTGTTTAAGCGTTTATAGGCCTTTAGGCCTAACTTCTCTGCCAATTCCTTCAGCTCGGGAACTAGCATATCGTTCAGTTGTAATATATCGTACATAAAAAAGTATGAGGTTTAGTATCTCTGTGTTTGTAAAAAGTTCTAAGCTATGTTTGGTGGGATTTGATATCAGCAGAAAAATAAAATATGCAGAATATCAGGCACTAGATAAGCGCCGCTGCTGCAAATATAATCTTTTTTTTGAAATCCAAAATTTTTTATTCGTTTTTCACTTGAGGTCTCTTGCTTTCTGCTCAGGATGGGTCTATATTATTTAGAAGCTTTCGGGGATGGAGTTTTTATTCCTGGGGTGATTTATTGTAAAAAAGAAACCCAGCACAACCAGATACAATGGTGGCCTGGCGGGAGGCCCGCGTGAGGGGTACGGAGGGCGCCGGCAGGCGGTGCGATGCTGCGAGCCCTCGCAGCGAGTACGGAACCCCGAAGGGGCCCGACCCCCGAGCTCCGCCAGCGGCGGAGCCTCGGGGGACACGCCCAAAAACAAAAAAATCAAGAACTGCAGTCGGGAATCCGCCGAAACCACCCTCTTTTTGAAAAATGTCGAATGAAAATGACATGGATTTTACCTGAGAATCCTAAACCGTGAATCTCTGTCCGTGATATCTATAAATATCGGCCACATTCGTGTAGTGAAAGGGTCTGAGCTCTCGATTTAGTTGTTCTCGGAGAGTCGAAAACCCACCTAGAAAATCGTGCAAAATGCAAAGCCAGCCCGACCAACTCATATTTTTCCCAAAAACACACAACCTTATTTATACTTTTTTGTATAAATTACTACATTTGTCGTCTGATTAACCAGACTGACTATATAAATAATTGACTATGAGTGATTCCATGCAAACGCTAGAGCAGCATACGAAAAGCGATTATAAATTTGGCTTTTCCAATGAGATAGAGTCCGATAAGATTCCAAAAGGTTTGAATGAAGAGACGGTTCGCCGTATTTCGGCCAAGAAAAATGAACCGGAATGGATGTTGGAATGGAGACTTCAGGCCTACCGCATTTTTATGAAGATGACAGAGCCGAACTGGGTCAATGTTTCTTACCCTCCTGTGGATCTGCAGAATATGGTCTACTACTCTGCTCCAAAAAAGAAACCCCAGTACGATAGCCTGGATGAAGTGGATCCAGAGTTACTGGAGACATTTAATAAGCTCGGAATCCCTCTGGAAGAGCAAAAAATGCTGGCTGGAGTGGCGGTCGACGCCGTTTTTGATAGCGTTTCGGTAAAAACCACTTATAAAGAGAAATTGGCTGAATTGGGCATTGTTTTTTGCTCATTTAGTGAAGCCGTTCACGACTATCCCGATTTGGTCAAAAAATATCTCGGTACGGTCGTTCCTCAGGGAGACAATTATTTTGCTGCCTTAAACTCAGCGGTGTTTAGTGATGGATCTTTTGTATATGTTCCCAAAGGGGTAAAATGCCCCATGGAATTGTCCACATATTTCCGCATTAATGAGCGAGATACTGGTCAATTTGAGCGCACCCTGATCGTAGCCGAAGAGGGTGCTTCTGTGAGTTATCTGGAAGGTTGCACTGCCCCGATGCGCGATGAAAATCAGCTTCACGCCGCCGTAGTCGAATTAGTGGCTCTCGACAGTGCAAATATCAAATATTCCACTGTACAGAATTGGTATCCGGGTGATAAAGATGGTAAAGGAGGTATTTACAACTTCGTAACCAAGCGTGGACTTTGTGCCGGAGCACACTCCAAGATTTCCTGGACGCAATTGGAAACAGGATCTGCGGTCACCTGGAAATATCCATCTTGTGTGCTGAAAGGGGATTATTCCGTAGGAGAGTTTTACTCCGTAGCGGTCACAAATAATATGCAGCAAGCAGATACAGGAACGAAGATGATTCATATTGGAAAAAATACGCGTTCTACTATCATCTCTAAGGGTATTTCTGCCGGCTTTAGTCAAAACTCTTACCGCGGTCTGGTCAAAATCGGTAAGAAAGCGGAAAATGCGCATAACTTTTCGGTTTGTGACTCCCTCTTAATGGGTGATAAATGCGGAGCGCACACTTTCCCTTACTTAGAAGTGGAAAACAATTCAGCCAAAGTCGAGCACGAAGCGACGACTTCAAAAATTGGTGAAGACCAGCTATTCTATCTGATGCAACGCGGAATGAGTGAAGAGGATGCCATCAATATGATCGTCAGCGGATATTGCAAAGACGTATTTAATGAACTGCCCATGGAATTTGCAGCTGAAGCGCGTAAGCTTTTGGCCATTTCTCTCGAAGGCAGTGTCGGATAAAAATCATAAACTACAACATTACATAACCACAAATAAAAAGCGAGGTACGCATGCTAAGTATAAAAAATTTAAACGCATCTGTAGATAAAACACACATCCTCAAAGGATTAAATCTAGACGTAAAACCGGGGGAAGTACATGCCATCATGGGCCCAAATGGTTCGGGGAAAAGCACCCTGGCGAATGTGTTGGCCGGCCGGGAAGAATTTGAAGTGAGCGAGGACAGCTCCATTGACTTTCTAGGGGAAGATCTGACGGAGTTTGATGTGGATGAGCGCGCTCGAAAAGGTATTTTTCTCGCCTTTCAATATCCGGTGGAAATTCCCGGAGTCACAACGGCGACATTCCTCAAGGAAATCATCAATAGTGTTCGGGAAGAGCAGGGTCGCGAAGCTCTCAGCCCTCCTGAAATGCTCAAATTGATGCGTGAAAAAATCAAATTAGTGGACCTTCCTCAAGAGTTTCTAAAACGCTCGCTCAATGAGGGATTCTCCGGTGGAGAAAAGAAGCGGAATGAGATGCTTCAACTGGCTTTGCTAGAGCCGAAACTCGCCATTTTGGATGAAACGGATTCCGGTCTCGATATCGACGCGATGAAGGTCGTGGCCAATGTGGTGAACGATTTGCGATCGAAAGATCGGTCTTTTATCATCGTAACGCACTATCAGCGCCTGTTAGATTATATCGTTCCGGATAAGGTTCACGTGCTTCATCAAGGCAAAATCGTGAAAACGGGTGATAAAAACCTGGCCCACGAACTGGAAGAAAAGGGTTATGATTGGCTGAAAGATAAACCAGCTACGGTCTCCTAATTTTTCGATCTTTTGAATCACACCTGCAATTATGAATGCTACAGATAAACATATCAATAAATTTCTCACGCTTTTTCACACCTTTGAAAACAGCCTGAACGGAGAAAAGTCAAAGCCCTTTCACGAATGGCGACGGACTGCCATCGATCGCTTACAACAGCTCTCTTTTCCCCGACGGAAAGATGAAGAGTGGAAGTACACGCCCGTGACGCGTATCGTTAGTCCGACGTATTCGGTTCCCCCACAAGCGAAGCTGACGAAAGAGCAGCTGGAGCAAACCCAAGTAAAAAATCTCGACGCTTTGCGTTTGGTTTTTGTCAATGGCCAATTTCAGCCGGAGATCAGTGATGCTCAGTCGCTACCTCAGGGGATCCAAATGCTCCCGATGTCGGAAGCGTCGAACCAAAAAGGGTTTCGAAGCTTGATTGAGGAGTTATTGATTGACACTACAGAAAATGGCGAAGATCCTTTTGTGACGCTAAATACGGCTTTTTCTAAGGATAGCTTATTGTTTCACGTAGATCGGAATGCCGTGATTGATCACCCCATCCACCTGGTGAATATCAATACGCGGGAAGACCAGGCCTTCTTTGTCAATCCCCAAAAACTCTTTTACATTGAGTCGGGTGCGCAGGTTACATTCATTGAGAGTTACCAGTCGACCGATCCAGAGGCCGTTTATTTCAATAATGTAGTGAACCGAGTGCATGTGGGAGCCAATGCCAAGATGCACCACTATCGATTGCAGACAGAAAGCCCTTCTGCCTTTCAGATTAACAATACCGATATCTACCAGGGTCGCGACAGCGTCTACTCGCATTACAATGTAGACTTAGGCGGGCGCATGATTCGGAACAATCTCAATGCCTTCCATCAGGGTGAAAATGTAACTTCTAATTTTTACGGTGGCTTTATGGGGCGCAACGAACAGCATATCGATAGTCATACCCTGGTGGATCACCGCGTCCCCAACTGTCAGAGTAACGAGCTCTATAAAGGGATACTCACAGATAAAGCGCGAGGCGTATTCAATGGAAAAGTTATCGTCCATAAAGACGCGCAAAAGACGAATGCATTTCAGCAAAATAGCAGTCTTTTGCTATCTGACCATGCCGTTATGGACGCCAAGCCGCAATTAGAAATCTTTGCGGATGATGTGAAGTGTAGCCACGGAGCGACGATCGGCCAGCTCGATGAAGAGTCGGTCTTCTATCTCCGCTCGCGTGGACTTACCGATCAGAAAGCTCGAGAAACTCTGCAAACGGCCTTTTTGTTGGAAGTCATGGATCTCGTCCCCGATCCAGCCCTCCGCGAACACATGGGGCAATTAATCACAAATAAATTAGCAGAAGCAGCACCGCATTTATGATGGACACCAGCGCACCACATATTACTGAATTTGCCGCCCGGATTAGAGCCGACTTCCCCATTCTCCAGCGCGAGATGAATGGCAAACCCATGGTGTTTCTCGATACCGCTGCTTCCAGTCAGAAACCGCAACAGGTCATTGATGCGATTTCCGACTATTATGAAAATACCCATGCCAATGTACATCGCGGTCTGTACCAGTTGAGTCAGGAAGCCACCGATGCCCATGAAGAGGCACGGCGTCAGGCCGCTTCCTTTTTCAATGCGGCATCCGAGCGTGAAATTATTTTTACGAAAGGAACTACGGACGGCATCAACACCATTGCGTTCTCCCTGGGCGAATATTGTATCGGACCCGGCGATGAGATTCTCATCACCGAAATGGAGCATCACGCGAATATCGTGCCCTGGCAAATGATGGCTGCCCGCAAAGGCGCACACCTCAAAGTTGTCCCCATTCACGATGACGGTATGCTCAATATGGAAGCCTTCCACGAGATGCTTACCGATCGCACTCGGATCCTCTCCGTAGTGCATATCTCAAACACACTCGGGACCATCAATCCGGTCAAACGCATGATTCAGAAGGCCCACGAGCGAAATATTCCGGTACTGGTAGATGGGGCGCAGTCCGCAGCTCACCAGCCGATTGATTTGCAGGATCTGGATGCTGACTTTTTTGTTTGCTCGGGACACAAAATGCTGGGACCTACCGGAATCGGTATTTTGTATGGTAAGGAAAAATGGCTCGATGCCCTACCCCCTTATCAGGGCGGTGGCGAAATGATCGAAACCGTTCGTTTTGAGGGTACGACATTTAATAAACTGCCGTTCAAGTTTGAAGCCGGTACTCCGAATATTGCAGGCACCGTAGGTTTGTCGGAAGCGATGAAGTATATGATCCAAGTCGGGCGAAAAGAGATAGCCGCTCACGATCAGGAGTTGCTTTCGTACGCCACCAACCAACTGGAAAACATCGACGGCATTCAGTTTGTCGGACAAGCCCGGGAAAAAACGGGCCTCATCTCCTTCCTCATCGACGGGACACACCCCTCTGATGTCGGTGTACTCCTCGACAAAATGGGGATTGCTGTCCGCACGGGGCATCACTGCACACAGCCGCTCATGCAGCGCTATGGTATTCCGGGCACGGTCCGCGCGTCCTTCGGGCCCTACACGACAAAAGAAGATATTGACCAATTGAAGCGGGGCCTCGAACGCGCCGCCCAAATGTTGCGCTAAGATGGAGAAGATCGACAAAATACAAGACGAAATCATTGATGAATTTGGATTCTTCGATGACTGGATGCAAAAGTACGAGTACATCATCGACCTCGGTAAAGATTTGCCGCGCATTGATGGCGATAAAAAGACCGATGACTACCGCATCAAAGGCTGCCAAAGTCAGGTTTGGCTGGACGCGCAGTCCGACGGAGAGACCGTCAACTTTTTCGCCGATAGCGATGCTGTCATAACCAAAGGCATCATCGCTTTGCTGATCCGCGTCATGTCCGGTCAGTCTGCGGATGATATTGCAAAAAGCGATTTATACTTTATTGACCAGATTGGTCTCAAGGAGCATTTGTCGCCCACGCGATCCAACGGACTGGTCAGCATGGTGAAAAAGATGAAATCTTATGGTTTAGCTTATGCTCATCAAAACTCAGCAAAATCATGATCACCGAAGAGCTCAAAGAGAGAATTATCACGCAGATCAAAACGGTATTCGATCCCGAAATTCCCGTCGATATCTACGAGTTGGGGCTTATTTATAAAATTGAGATGCCTCAGCCCGGGCATATCCATTTGGTCATGACACTCACTACACCTATGTGTCCCGTGGCAGATTCATTACCTATGGAAGTACAGGAAAAAGTCATGGAAGTGGATGGCGTAGAAGACGTCAATATGGAAGTCGTTTTCGATCCCCCGTGGAATAAAGAAATGATGAGCGAAGAAGCCCAGTTTGCCTTAGACATGTTTTAAAATCAGCAAGTATGAAAATTTCTGCACAAGACGAATATGGCCTCCGCACCCTGATCCGCATTGCCAAGGCCCCTTCAGAGGAAGGTCTCAGCATTGCGCAGCTCAGCGAGCTCGAAGGCATTTCGCATTCCTATATGGCCAAGCTCACCCGTCACCTTCGACTTGCCGGTTTTATTGAGAGCACCCCCGGGCGACGTGGCGGATACGTCCTATCGCGTCCCGCCCGCGAAATTGACATCAGCGCCGTCCTCAAAGCGCTGGATGGCACCCTTTTTAGCGCCGAATTTTGCCAGTCCCACAGCGGCGATTTCAAGGTATGCGCCAACTCTACCAATTGCAGCGTTCGCAGTTTATGGCGCGTCGTGCAGCAAGCCGTCGACAGTGTACTCGAGCAGGTCACCCTTCACAGCCTCATCCATCCCGAATCCGAGGCTGATCACATTTTGCAAAAATTATACGATCAGTATCAGCCCAAAAGCGAAGAAGTAGTATCCTAAGGGATTTTTGGGGCCTGCGCCGCCAAAGTCTGGCGTCGCCGCTATGCTCCAGGGCTCGTTCAGGGCCTCCCCTCCATCCTCGAGGATCGCTCGGGGCGATCCTCGGTATTCCGGGGCTTCACTCGGCCCGCGACGGCTAGGCCGTCGGGTCTGCCTATCGGCCCCCTTTCGCAGCGCTAGCCCGGTTTTCCAAGGTTAAAGGATAAAGTTTACCGCCTTCGCTGCTAAGCAGCTTCGTCGGTCAAAGAAAATTATCGCTAGACTACAGCTATTAGCTACAAAAGTAGTTTCTCTGCGACCTTTGCGCCTTAGCGGTGAAATATTCAAGGGTAAAGTAGCGAAAGGTTAAAGTAACGGTAATTGACTAAGCGTTCTGCTCCGTCGGTCTAAGAGCCGTCTGCGCACTTTGTGCTTCGTCGATCAAAGAGGGATACCGTTAGACTACCCCTATTAGC
>CAZVFU010000006.1:39698-54381 GCA_964626595.1 uncultured Saprospiraceae bacterium | reverse complement strand
AATACCCTACCTTTGTACACATGGATCAGAAATTATATATATACAATAGCTTAGCCAGAGAAAAACAAGAGTTCACGCCCATCGTCAAAGGCCGGATCGGTCTGTATGTCTGTGGTCCGACCGTTTACAGTGACGTCCATTTGGGCAATTGTCGCACTTTCACTTCTTTCGATGTGATCTATCGGTATTTGCAGCATATTGGATATAAGGTGCGCTATGTTCGCAATATTACTGATGTGGGTCATTTGGAAGGTGATGCTGATTCCGGAGCAGAGGACAAGATATCCAAAAAAGCCCGCCTGGAGTCTTTAGAGCCGATGGAAATCGCTCAAAAGTACACTCTAGGTTTTCACGACATGATGCGCATTTTCAATAATCTCTCCCCGGATATTGAACCGCGCGCCACAGGACATATCCTGGAGCAGATTGAAATGGTCCAGAAAATCCTGGACAATGGCTATGGCTATGAAGTCAATGGCAGTGTGTATTTCGACACGGAGAAGTTTGCAAAGGAGGAAGACATTTATGGCAAATTGAGCGGACGAGTGGTAGAAGATTTGTTATCGGAAACCCGTGAGCTAAAAAACCAAAGTGAAAAACGCCATCCCTCGGACTTTGCCATTTGGATTAAAGCCGACCCGAGTCACCTGATGCAGTGGAACTCGCCCTGGTCCCGGGGCTTTCCCGGATGGCATTTGGAGTGCTCCGCCATGAGTACGAAATATTTGGGAGAGACCTTTGACATTCATGCCGGAGGAAGTGATTTGAAATTCCCCCATCACGAGAATGAAATCGCACAAAACTTCGGCGCCTGCAAATGTCAGCCCGCCAATTATTGGATACACGCCAATATGCTGCTCATGAACGGGCGAAAAATGTCAAAAAGTGATGGAAACTCCATTACCCCCATGCAGCTCTTCACCGGCGAGAACGAGAATATTTCCAAAGGGTACAGCCCCATGGTTATCCGCTTTTTCATGCTGCAGTCGCATTATCGAAGCACGCTGGATCTGACAGATGAAGCTCTGGGCGGCGCCGAGAAGGGGTATCGACGATTAATGGCTGCCTGCCAGTCTCTCGACCAGCTGCAGCCCCGAAAATCGGGACAGGACAGCGAGCACAATCAGGCCATCCTCACGGGGCTCGATCACATTTACCGAGAGATGAACGACGACTTTAACACTCCCCGGGCATTGGCTCGGATTTTCGAGTTAGTGCAAATTATCAATAAACTGCAAGGTGGGCAAATTCCTCTGGAGCAGATTGAAGCGAGCACCTTGGAACGATTGAAGAGCGAATTACCGGAATTTGTGTTTAACATCTTCGGCTTGAAGGACGAAACGACTGAAGAAGGGGAAGCTGAGATACTGGATCAGGTCATGCAGGTCGTTATAGAGATGCGTTCCAAGGCCCGCGCGGATAAAAATTATGAAATGTCTGATTTGATTCGGGACCGTTTACAAGAGCGCAAAATTATATTAAAGGATGGTAAAGAAGGCACACAATGGAGTATAGAAAATTAGGCCTCTGGGGGCTCGTATTATTGTCCGGCCTTTTTGTGGTAAGTTGTGCCGATGAGAAGGAGAGTGCATCAACCACACAAGAGCGAGCTGAGCCCATGCAGATCCCCGATTTTTCAGCGGACTCTGCTTATGCCTACATTCAGGCGCAGGTCGATTTAGGTGCGCGCGTTCCCGGCACAGAAGCTCATATCGCAGGTCGCGACTACCTGGTGAAGACCCTCAAGCGATTTGGTGCCCAGACCCAGGTTCAGTCTTTTACGACAAAGCGCTTTGATGGGGTAGCGCTGAAGGGGTACAACGTCATCGGCAGCTTTCGGCCTGACGCGCCCGACCGTATTTTGCTGTGCGCACATTGGGACAGCCGATTTCAGGCCGAGCAGGAAGATAAATCTCAGGTCGTTCCCGGAGCCAATGATGGCGCCAGTGGGGTGGGGGTCTGGTTAGAAGTAGCCCGACACCTGGCTGATTTCGATCCCGGAGTCGGCATTGATATCGTATTCTTTGATTTAGAAGATCAGGGTACTTCGATGGGGAATCAGCCCGAGAGTTGGGCATTGGGTGCTCAACACTGGTCGCGTCAGCCTCATTTACCGGCCTTTCGATTTCGAATGGGTATTTTGTTGGATATGGTGGGTGCAGAGCACGCCACCTTTTACAAAGAAGGATTTTCGCGTCGATATGCCGGCCCCTGGGTCGATCGCATCTGGGGCATCGCCGATCAGATGGGCTATGGAAATGTCTTTGTGGATCAATCCATGGGAGCGGTCACCGACGACCACTATTTCGTTAACACAATAGCGGGTATTCCGACCTTAGATATCATCCATAAAGAGCAGGGCAGTGCCACCGGCTTTTTTGAGCACTGGCATACTACGCAAGACGATATGGATATCATTGATCGGCAAACCTTAAAAGCCGTCGGCAGAGTTGTAACTCAGTCCATATTTGAAATCGCCCCCGAATGGCAATAATTTTGGTAAAAGCTTTGGCGAAATTGAAAAAGCGTATATATTTGCATTCGCAAAAACCACACGGGCGATTAACTCAGTTGGTTTAGAGTGCCACCCTTACAAGGTGGAAGTCGTAGGTTCGAGTCCTACATTGCCCACAACAGAGCCCATTGACACTCGTCGATGGGCTTTTTTTATGCACTTCCTGGCCGATATAGGGTCTAATTTTTTATATTTTTTGGGCGATCCCCTCCTTTTGCCTGACGGCGCAGTCGGGGCGTTACGTTGCGGGCTATCGGTACTCGCTGCGCTCGCACTGCCGCCGGTAGCGTCACCCTCCACATCACTATCGCATTCTTCTGTGTTAGCGCTAATATCTCTCAGCGTTTTATGGCACGCCTACAAATAATATAGATAGAAATCAATCCAATAGATGGATTTTCTCTAAATTAAAAAGATAGCCTTTGACTCTCTGAAATTTGCTGGAAAAGCAAAAACCAATTTTACTTCTCCAATTTCACTCCGGGATATTTGGAAGGTCGTTTTACCGTAGTCAATGGGCTTGACTTACTTAAATCATGGCCCGAAACGACTTGACCTATGTGAAGCGTATGATCTCCACATCGAACGCTATCTGATAATGTACAAGCGATAGTTGCCAGGGTGTCTTCAAATTCGATGCGATCGTCTTTTAGCGTATACGGCAATCCATTAATCTTACCTTCCGTAATTTCACTTTTCGTACTAAAAGCATCTATCCAATCTATTTGATCATCAGATAAAATATGTAAAGTAAAGCTTTCGCTGTAATCAATCGTTTCATTTAAGTGACTATCAGTTTGGACAGAGACGCCCACTTGAAGGGGCTCGAAAGACAATTGACTTGCCCAATTTATGACGCCGGCGGCTATATAATCTTTGTCTCTGGTTTTTAATTCATCACCGGGCTTCACCGCTGTTAAAATATAATAACCGTAAGTTAATTTCTGTAGTGCTTTATCTGTATCCATCATCTGATTTAGATATTTAATGGGTCAGAGCCCGCAAATGTTTAACCTTTCTCGATCAGATATGAAGATAGCGGAACAAATGAGGCTGAAATGCGACTTGCAATGCATGGTCAAATAGAATTTTGTTAAAGTGTATTCCATTGTATTGAGATTGTGGCTCAGATTGCAGAATCAAAAATCAATTTTGATGGATGAGAAAAAATGATGATTTTTACGAATAATCCGTTATTCAGGATTTTTCAAGAGAATATTAAAGGTACCTCCGGGGACTATTTTTTGATGAGAAAATGATAAAGTACAGCATGACCAAGTCGCGAGGAAGGAGCATATCCTTGGCTCCGCTGTGACGAAAGAGCAGTGAGGCTTGAGTGCATATTTTACATGGAATCCATTTGAATAGAAATGGTTGCTCACGGCGAAGGATAGTTTCCGGAGGTGTCCAGAGGAATAAGCAGCACATCAAAACCCCAATTATGGTCTTTGTAATCGCACAAGTATTAACCGCTTTAATCGCACTCGGACATCTGTACTTTTTGTGGATGGAAATGTTTGCCTGGGAAACGGTGGGAAAGAAGACATTCAGGGGCTTTCCGAAGGAGTTGTTCAAACCAACAAAAGGTATGGCAGCCAATCAAGGGCTCTATAATGGCTTTTTAGCAGCAGGACTTATTTGGTCATTTTTAATAAGTGACCCCCAGTGGGCAACAAATATCCGCTTGTTTTTTCTGGGCTGCGTTATCGTTGCCGGCCTTTTTGGCGCACTTACAGTCTCCAGAAAGATTTTTACGTTTCAAGCGCTGCCAGCGATTATCGCTCTTATTTTTGTGCTTTTCGCTTCGTGATTTCAGACTAAGTCGGTAGGTTTGAAACGACTTCGTAAAGGAGGGTAAGAAAAGGACTATTGATTTCAACGTTTTGTGTTTCACTTATTTCCCTCCCATTCCTCCAGCTCACGAAAATCTTGTACTTTAGCATCCATGCCAGAAGCAGAACGCATCAATGGAGTTATCGTCCGCTCGACGGGTTCACACTATGAAGTACAAACGGAAGACGAAGAGCGAATCCCCTGCCGGATAAGGGGTAAGTTTCGACTGGAGGGATGGAAGCTCACCAATCCGGTGGCGGTTGGTGATAAAGTGGTTATCGAAAAGCAAAAGCAAGATCCTATTGGTCAGATTGTAACGATCGAGAAGCGGCGCAATTACGTGGCCCGTCAGTCGCCCCGTCAAAAACATGGCTTGCACCTCATGGCCGCTAATATCGATCAGGCGGTTTTGGTCACTACTTTTGTGCAGCCTACCTTAAAGCCCGGTTTTATTGACCGTTTTTTGTTGATGACGCAAGGGCATGAAATTCCGGTGCTGATCTTTATAAATAAATGTGATCTGTTGACAGAAGATGAAGAAAAGCAGGTTCGTGGCCTGCAGAACATTTACGAGTCTATAGGCTATCAGACTATAGCGGGCTCAGCAGAATCGGACGTCGGAGTATCGGAGCTCAAGTCTTATCTGGATGGAAAAATTACGCTCTTCGCTGGGCAGTCCGGGGTAGGCAAATCCACTTTGCTGAATGCTCTGGAACCGGGCCTGGGTTTGCGAACTGCAGATATTTCCCAGCGGTCGGGCAAAGGACTGCATACGACCACAAACGCCGAAATGTTCCCCTGGGGAGATTCCGGGGCGGTCATCGATAGTCCGGGGATCAAAAACTTTTCCTTTAATCACTTTACGGCTCAGGACGTGGCACATAATTTCCGTGAATTTTTTGTCTTGAGTAAAGACTGTAAATTTGCAGACTGTACGCACCGTAATGAGCCCAAGTGTGCGGTAAAGAAGGCGTTGGAAGAGGGGCGGGTTTCTGCTTTGCGGTACCAACATTATTTACAAATCTTAGAGGAGGTGGAAGCTCAAAATGCATGGGACCGCCCCAACTTATAAAACGAGAAAATTATGGCACTGGAAGGAAAAATCAATGAGGATATCAAAGTAGCGATGAAAGCCAAAGATGCTGCAAAACTGAGAGGCCTTCGCGCAGTAAAAAATGCCATTCTCATGGCAAAAACGGATGGAAGTGGCGACGCAATGGATGAAGACCGGGAAATCCAAATACTGCAAAAGTTGGTCAAACAGAGAAAGGAATCCCTTTCAATTTATGAAAAACAAGATCGGGAGGACCTCGCTGTGAAAGAACGTGAGGAAATCGAAACCATTCAAGCCTACCTACCCAAACCGTTGTCCGATGAAGAGCTAAAAGCAAAATTGACGGCTATTGTAAATGATATGAATGCTGAGGGCATGAAAGATATGGGTAAGGTGATGGGGCGTGCACAAAAGGATCTCGCGGGTAAGGCAGACCCGGGCAAAATGGCACAGTTTGTCAAGGACTTATTATTGTAATTTTGCAGGCTCACCCACTTTTTGCCCCCGATCGACTGCTCTTAAGCTGTCTATCCTTAAGAGATTGGATATTGTTAGTTTGCAAAAGCGGTTCTGAAAGTAAGTAGTATGAATACAGATCTGTTGTTCGAAAATTTAACGAATCCGGCTTTGCTCTTTTTTATTTTGGGCATTCTGGCGGTAAGGGTCAAAAGTGACCTGGAGATTCCGAAGAGTTCTTCCCAGTTTATTGCTTTGTATTTATTGTTTTCCATTGGCTTTAAAGGGGGGCAGGAATTAGCTCATAGTGAGTTTTCGCTCGATATTGTTTCGGCCTTTATCATTGGGGTGACCTCTGCCATTGTCATTCCCATTATCACCTACTTTATCATGCGTCTGCAGCTATCAGTTGAAAATGCCGGTGCAGTGGCTGCCGCCTACGGATCTGTAAGCGCTGTTACCTTCGTTACCGCTGTCAGTTTTCTGGAAATGCAAAGTATCGCTTTTAGTGGACACATGGTGGCTGTTATGGCTTTCATGGAGGCACCTGCGATTATTGTTGGCGTCATTCTGATCCGGAGATTTTCGACGTCTGGAGGTCCCAAAAAATTAAGTCCCATTATTCACCATTCGATAACGAATGGAAGTGTCTTTTTGATTTTGGGTTCGCTGGTCATTGGCTGGTCAGCTAGTGACGCGCAAGCGGCGGGCATTGAACCTTTCACGACAGACATTTTCAAGGGATTCTTGGCTGTTTTTCTTTTAGATATGGGAATTACCAGCGGTAGAAAGCTGGGTGATTTCCTAAAATCGGGAAAATTTACAACCGCCTTTGCCATTCTTTTTCCCATTTTTAACGGTTGTGTTGTGTCCTTGCTCAGCGCTGGTTTTATCGCAGAAACAGGGGATCGTTTCATGCTGGCAGTATTAGCAGCCAGTGCATCCTATATTGCCGTTCCTGCGGCGATGAAAATCGCAGCGCCCAAAGCCAATCCGGGGATTTTTCTTCCCATGGCTTTGGCCGTAACCTTTCCTGTCAATATTACGATTGGACTACCGGTTTATTTATGGATGGTATCTTTATAATGACGGCGCTCTTTGAGCTAGCTTTTTTTGAGTACGAAAGTTTCGGAATGGAAGCGCACAAGCAGTAAAAATTTGAGTGAGCGCTGGGAGGCCGGCCCCGAGCCGCAGAAGCCGTGGCTTCTGTGGACGAAGGGGAGATGCCGCAAGCCAGTGTCATTACCACTACATAAATATAGAAAAGTCGCAGTAGATTTTTGTTCGGATCAAGGCGCGATGAAGGAACAGAGCCCTAGCGCTATGACTGAAGAGCAAACGCAGAGCTGGACAAAAAGATCAAGACCTGGTCTGTTTGAATGTAGTGGTAATGACACTTAAGCTGTATGGCGCGCGGCAGCCGATCGAACAGAGAGCGGCCGACCATAGCGACCCCCAATTATTGGGGGTCACTCCCACCAAAAAATATTAATCTGCTTCTCGATCGAGCAAAAACTCATAAATCTCATCTTGCTCGTCGAAGGACTTATAGCCCACTTTCTCTTCCCCGGCGCCGCTTACAGCCCATCCTTGAATGCGGTCTTTTTGAGTGTGTTCCCAGAGGGTTTCGGAATCCTGATTTTGCATGTGTATATACAGGGGACAGGAGCAGCTCTGCCAGGGGTTGAGGGTCTCTGCAGTGATGGGCTTGTGAGTGAATAAGATGATGCCGAGCGGGCTAAAATGGTCAACCTGGCGGATGATTTCCGGGGAGGTGTCCAGCGGAAGTTCAAGAAAAAAGGGGATATCCAGGGGTTGTAAAGCGAGTTGCGATAGATAATGCTCGCCGGACAAAATCAGGCCTTCGGCAGGCAGGGTTTCCCACTGTTGAAGGATGTCTTCCAGGGGAGTCATTTCATAGCGTGCGGCTAATTTGGGCCCCTCGACCCACTCGGCCATTTGCATAGCGATCTGAGGTCGGACGGCGGCGGCACCGTCCAGGGGAAAGGACATCCAATCTATCAACCAGGCGGCAAAGTACCGGGCATCGGTCAAGTGGCTAATCTGCATAGCAATTACGGGAATGGGGAGCATATAAGTTTTTTTACAAACTTAAGCAAAGCCGCAGACTTTGCCTCCATGTGACCACAAGCCTTAAAAATTATTACTTTGGAGGTATGATTCGGTCGCTTGTACATTTTGTTATTGATCCGTCTACCTATCTGGTTTTAGCTTTTTTGTTGTTATGGGCTTTCGCATGGCAAAAAAGCAGCATAGCTGGGCGACGGCTTTTATGGATAGGCCTCATTCTACCGACGGTCTTGCTGGGCTTGCCTATCGTTGAATATTTGGTCCAGAATAAAGAACGTCAGTTTCCAGTGGTGGAGTTGTCGACGCTGGATACGGGGTCTTCGTATCTCATCGTTGTGTTGGGAGCGGGGAAAACTTCTGATCCGGACCTTTTACCCACGCAACAGATCAATCGAACAACGGCGGTTCGATTGATGGAGGGCTATCGACTGTACAGGTCTTTACCGCAGGCTCGTCTGGCGCTCTCCGGGGGCTATTTTGGTAGTGAAGAATCTCAGGGTGAAGTGACGGCGAAGGCGGCCTTGGCATTGGGTGTGGATCCGAATGACACCTTGCAACTCCGAGAGGGCATACATACCCAATCTGAAATGAAACAAGTCGCGCAACGGATAGGAAAAGGAGAGAAACTGATCGTCGTAAGTTCAGCAATACATTTGCCACGTGCCCAATATTGGGCGCAGGCAAACGGCATGTCAGCTACGATGGCACCGGCACATTTTTTGATTGCCACCGACCCGACCAAATCCGGAGGGCAATGGCAGAATTCACCGGCTCGACGGATCGCTCTATGGCGGACCTGGGCTCATGAAACCGTGGGCTTGATGCATGCGCGCTGGAAAGTCGAATAATAAAGACACTTTGTCGTATTTAGGCAGCCTTTTCATCAAAACCTTGAACTTGTAGGCCCTCAAAGAGCTTTCTTTTCCTATACTTGTGGTAACAAACTTTACGATTGAGTGAAAAACTCTAAAGTCATTTGTATCGTCGCTAATTCCTGTCAAATGGTCTTTACGCGTCGTCAAATACTCACCGAACTATTGGCCATAGGTAATAAAGTGGTTGTTTTAGCTCCGCTGGACCCTTACTTGAAAACCTTTAAGGATCTCAAGGGCTTGACTTTTTTTCACCTCAAACATCTTCAACCGGGACGTATGAACCCGGGCAGGGATTTTCTGTTTTATCGGGAGCTCAAACGTCATTTTGAAAGACATAGCCCCAGCCTCATTTTTACTTTTACGGTAAAGCCTAATATATACGGTGCTTACGCAGCATCTAGATTAGGTATTCGATGCATTCCGACGGTGACGGGTTTAGGGTATTCCTACCTGGCAGGCGGCCTCAAAAAGGAGTTTGTCTTTTTTCTATATAAGCGAGCGTTCAGAAGAATACATTCAGTATTTTTTCTCAATAGTGCGGATCAAGCCCTCTTTGAGTCCAGGGGTATAGTAAGTCATGATCAATGTCAAATTGTTCCCGGGGCCGGCGTCAACCTGAGTTTCTTTTCACCCCAGAAAAAGTCATCATCAGTTTTCAGGTTTCTGTTCGTAGGGCGCCTATTGGGACATAAAGGCCTTAGGGAATATGTAGAAGCTGCTGAAATACTAATCAGTCAGGGCGTAGAGGTGGAGGTGGATGTGGTAGGTCCATTGGATGCATACAATCCCTCAGTGATTGAGGCGGAAGAAGTCGCTCAGTGGATTACAAAAGGACTTGTGAATTACTACGGTGAAGCGCAAGACGTACGACCATTTTACCAAGAGTGCGATATTCTGGTTATGCCCTCTTACCGGGAGGGGATTTCCACTGTTATTTTAGAGGCTCTGGCCATGGAGCGGCCGGTCATCGCAGCTGACGTTCCGGGTTGTAGAGATGTAGTGAATTCGGCTTGCGGCTGGCTCGTTCCACCTAAAAACAGTGTGGACTTGGCTCGACAAATGCGAGCTTGTACTGAATTGAAAGCTGAGGTACTAAATGAAATGGGAAAAAGGGGGCGATCACGCGTAGAGCAACTTTTTTCAAAAGAAAAGGCAAGAGCCTCTTATATTGCGGCGGCTCAATTTGCTGAGGAGGTCTACCTCATGGCCTGAACGAGGCAAAATTGAGATGGACCTGGTAGGTGTGGATATTGGCTCACTCTCTTTCAAAGTGAAGAGGAGTTTCAGTGTTTGTTATTAAGGGGTTAATACAATTTGTCCAACCTTTTTCCCTGTGTAAAGGTTTCTATTCTAATTGAGCCTTCAAATGGGGGCTCTTTCCCTAAATCCGTTTTTAATTGATCCAGAAGGAAAATCATGGCCCGCTTATTTATAGTTAGTTATCAATTTCCACCAACACGCCTGGTGAGTTCCAAGCGAATGGGGCATTTCTTTATGGAGGCGAAAAGCTTCTTTGATGATATTTACGTTCTGACCAGTGAAAAGAATGCGGCATTCGAAACAGATTCACTTTTGGATTTCCCGATAGAACACAGAGAATGGATTTCGCATAGGGACTTTCGGTCAGATTTGCAACAGCGTTCGGGCAGCCCATCGAGATTGGTCCGACGGCTGAAGCAGCATTCGATAGGTCAAAAATTACTTCAGCTGCGGAAGCGATGGCCTTTGTTTTATTGGTTCGGCGATGGGGGGCGAGATTATATTCACAAAGCTGTGAAGCGAGCAGATGCAATGATTCGCAAACACCAGATTACGCATTTATTTACATCTTATGGTCCTTATGCCGATTTGATCATCGGTTATAAACTCAAAAAGCGGCACCCGCATTTGACATGGATTTCGGACTTTCGAGATATTTTTGAAAATAAGCCTTCGCTCGATCCTCAGCTGCGAAATCCCTTCTGGTACATGGGAAGAAAAGTAAAGATCGCCGACCTGGTCACAACGGTGTCTGAGGGCCTCGCCCAACCCTTAAGATTGTTACACCCAAGAGTGTCGGTTTTATATAATGGTATCGGTAAGTTTTCACAGCATCCTGAAATTGGACTTCGGCAGGCTGCTTTTACGATAAGCTATACGGGAACCCTATATGACCGCTGGCAGGCATTGGGTGTTTTCTTTCAGCTCCTGAGCCAGAGCCCTTCGCGTTTCGGCCATTTCGATGAGAGCGAACATATTCAATTTCGGTATTTCGGTCCGGATGCCATCGAATGTCAATCTAAGGCGCAGAACTTTAATGTGGATGCGTTCTGTACCATGCATGCATCAACCTCTATGACACAAGCCCTTTTGCATCAGAAAGAGAGCCATATCAATTTGTTGCTTAGTTGGTCTCACGCCAGGCAAAAGGGAGTGTTGAATGCGAAATTGTTTGAATATTTGGGTGCGCAGCGACCTATTTTTGCCATTGTCACCGGTCCACTTGATGAAGAGCTTCGGTATTGGGTAGAAACGGTGGGAAAGGGAAGGTGTTTTTTTACGGAGAAACATAGCTTATCCGAAATGAGTGCGGGTCTGAATAGCCTCATGGAATCCATACATTCAGGTCGCTGGAAAGCGCCCACGAAATTACCTTCAGAAATGTTTTGGGCTCATCAGGCCCCGATTTTTTGGAATCGCATTCTGAATGAAGAGCAACTTTAGGCATATTCCAGAAGCCAGGACTCGGCTTTTTTGTCGCCCAGTTTGACAGCCTTTTTCCAATCGGATAAATATCCTTTCCGACCGGCTTTATATTTGGCCCATCCACGTGTGCGCAGGCGCTCCGCTAATCGCTTATCTTCAGAATCAGTATTGGACTCTTCTATTGCCTGATCCAGAGCTTTTGCAGCTTCGTCGTATTTTTCGAGGGCAATCAGAGTTTCACCGTATTTGGCAAAAGCGCGTGAACGTTCGGCATAATTCGGGTTTTCTTTATTGAAATCCCGATTGGTGAACAACTTGAGGTTAAATTCCGCCTTATCATATTTATTGACTCGCATGTAGCATTCTGCCAGATGTAAACGCGCTTTCCAGTAAATCGGCTGTAAGGCAATCGCATATTTTGCGGTGGACTCAAAATCCTCTATGGCCTTCTCGTAAGATTTTTGTCGAAGGTATACATGCCCCCGACCATAGTAGGCATCCGCATTAGTGTAGTCCAAATGAATGGACTTTGAAAAGTCGTGCAAAGCTTCCTCGGTGTTCTTTAAATGATAATTCAGATGTCCTCGTCGCTCATAAGCCTGCGAGTGTTTATTGTATTTTTTTATGGCTTTGTCCAGGGCTTTAATGGCATCTTCTTCCTTTCCGGATTTATCCACTAATTGCCGGCCTTTCTGAAAATGTCTGACGACCATTTTGTCACTATCGGGTTCAATCAGATGATAATCCAGAATATTTCCTTCCTCAAGCATCCAGGCGCAGATTTTACCGGCAACAGCAAACTGGGCTAAATAGCTCAAGATATCGATCGTATTTTTCCAATATTTGTCCGTGGTTTGAGTGACATTACGCTCAATGACAAGACTCAAGTCTTCACTGTTAAAAAGAGTTTCTTCCTCCTTAAACAGAATCTCCGTTTTATAATAATTTTCCAGACGATGTCTATACATCTTTAAGGCCTTGTCGAAGGCGCGCTGTTTTCCAAAATCTAGTCGACCTTGTATGATCGTTTTTTGCAGCATATAGTTTTTACTCGAGGTTAATAGTATATGAATAGAAAATATCGTACCAAATTCGATTTGAATGGACACGATTTATCCACAATGTCATTTAAAAGAAGAAATAAAGGTTTATAATCCTTTAAGAACTCACTTTTGCTTCACATGTGGAAGCGAAATTTTTTCTCGGCGATGGAGTAATTCTTCCAAAGACTTTAGAGAGGAGGTATCCAGAGGCTCATCTTTCCGATAGGCCTTATAGCGCCCTTTACCCATCTTCGTCCCGTTGAAACTGAGGTGTTTCCGAAGTTCTACCCGTTGTTCTGCGGGTAAAGCATTAAAGTCTGCACATTTTTGTGAGCAACAGTCGTCATATTTCTCAGCGCATTCCGAACACTGAATAAACAAGATGTGACAGGCATCGTTAGCACAGTTCACGTGTGTATCGCAAGGGGTGCCGCACTGGTGACATTTAGCTATGACATCCTCAGAAATACGTTCCCCCAATCGCTCATCAAAAACAAAGTTCTTTCCCACGAACTTGTTTTCCAACCCTTTTTCTTCTACTTCCCGGGCATATTGGATGATTCCTCCATCTAGTTGGTAAACATGTTCAAAGCCGCGATGCTTCAAATATGCGCTCGCTTTTTCACAACGAATACCGCCAGTACAATACATCACAATATGCTTATCTTTCTTGTCCGACATAAGTTCTTCCACCTGAGGTAAACACTCGCGAAAGGTTTCTACATCGGGTAAAACAGCATCTTTAAAATGTCCGACCTCCCATTCGTAGTGGTTTCTCATATCCACTACGTAGGTATCCTCCTGAGCGCTCAATTGATTAAATGACAGCGCATCGAGATGCTTGCCGCGTTCAGTGACGTCAAAACTCTCATCGTTCAAACCGTCGGCGACGATTTTGGGGCGAACCTTAATTTTTAATTTGAAAAATGATTTACCATTATCATCAATTGCTATATTCAATCGGATATCCCGAAGAAATAGAATGGAGTGTAACACCTCTTCAAACTCTTCCCACCGATCTTTGGGAACGGAAATCTGACCATTGATCCCTTCTTGGGCCACATAAATACGCCCAAAAACCTCCAGCGGGTAAAGCTTTAAATACAAGTGATCTCTGAATAACTCCGGATTTCCCAGCTGATAGTAGCGATAAAATGAAAGTGTGATCCGACCATCATCGCTTTGCAGCATGCGTTGCTTCAACTCCTCGCCATTGACGCGGTTGTATAGTCTCATTTCTTGTAGATTTTGTTAACGAAAGTGGAACGATATTCCGGCAAGTTGCAGACTTGCTGTTTACGCCATCTCCTACAAAGGTATGGTTTTATCGATACAGATAGAAGAACAGGCAAATTTTATTTTGTTCCTGTCGGTTTGCAATCTCATGTCAACGCTGAATGATGACGGTCTTCTGGCCTAAAATCGTGCCTGCGCGGGATCTCCAAACGCCGACATGAGCGCCGGAAGGAATTGAGGAGGGTAAAACCTCTGATTGAGTATCAGCGCTGAGCTGAACCTCAAATAACTTCTGACCCTGGAGACTCCACAATTCCCAGTATCCCTGCTCTGTGCTTTCAATTTGAATTTGGTGTGCTGCCGGTTGAGGGTATACCCTGTTTTTCTGTGAGGGAATTGCTGAGATACGTCGGATAGGGGAATACGAAAAGGCACCATCTTTTTCCAGCGTCCGTAAGCGGACGTAAAAAGCAGCAGCTTGTGGGCGTTCAATGAGTCCGGACCAGGTATACGATCGCTGCGTAAACTTATCGGGCTGAATATGGGCCCAATCTTCAAAAGCGATTCCATCCGGTGACCATTGCACATCCACCCGATCCAAAATATAGGTCGTTTGAAAGTCTGTTTGTAACTCAAAAAACCTTTCATCCGTATAACTTGCGATAAACTCATGCCACTCTGCGGCCAGAAGCGACTGATCTAACTCCAAAACAAACAGGCCTTTCTTCATGTCTGATGCGATCACGAGTCCGCTAGGGAAATAAGGATAGGTTCCCCAGGCGCCGGAAAAACCACTATAAGTTGTGGGGTCCGTGTCTGTATCATAATAACCCACCCTGACCGGATTGGAGGGGTCGGATACATCCAAAACCTGAAGACCGTCGTGATAATAAGC
>CAZVFU010000006.1:0-39598 GCA_964626595.1 uncultured Saprospiraceae bacterium | reverse complement strand
GGGTCTACAGATAAATCGTAGATGATTAGGCCATCGTATTCAGTATCTGACCCGACAATATACAGTTTTGCCGTTGCGGTATCAATCCAGACGTTATGACATTGGCTGAAATGAGCCGTTTCCTGTCGAGCAGAAACAACGCCTGCCTGGAGTGAATCCATATTGATGATACCTAAACCCTCAGCTCCTTGATCAGCCACAGCATAACAATAGTTTTCATAGGTTTTAAAGTCTCTCCACGAGGATCGTGCTCCAAATTCGACACCGGGTAGCTTGATCACATCATTAATATCTGAAATATCAAAAAACAGGACCGAGTCTAAAGTGCCAATGATTGCGACCTCTTCCCCATCGGGACCCACATAGCCCCAGCAATCATTATATTGTTGGCCAGAAAATCTATCGGGAAGATCTGGATCATCATAGTTATAAACTAAACTAATATTCTCCGCTTGTTGAGCCACGAGTGAACTCGCTAACAACATGAATATGAAAAAACGCATTTTAACCCTTTATATTCATAACAATAAATAATTGGGGTAAGTTTCCCAACTGCAATATTATCCTATGGATATGCCGGGGCATGGAAATGTCAGAATCGATTTTCAACGGCCAGTTTTTTCTTTTCCGCATTTATCCTTAGCTTGTTGTTTGAAATAAGACATATGGATTCATTGGAAAACTGGTTAAAAAAGAGGCATAAAGATCTGGTCGAAGTTCGGCGACATTTACACCAAAATCCAGAACTCTCCGGAGAAGAGAATAATACACAAGCCTTCCTCAGCTACAGACTCAAAACCAGCTGGCCGGACAAACTTACAGAAGTCGGAGGAACGGGGCTATTGGCCGAATATCGCGGTGAATCAGAGGGTCCCAGCGTGCTCGTTAGAGTAGATATTGACGCCCTGCCTATCACAGAGGCTAATGAAGATTTGGAGTACATCAGCCATAATGAGGGGGTTGCTCACAAATGCGGCCACGACGGGCACAGTACGATTGGACTTGGGTTGGCCCATTTTATTGCTCAAAACCGGCCCAAAAGGGGCACGGTTTACATTCTGTTTCAACCTTCAGAAGAAAATGCCCAGGGCGCTCAGGCGGTGCTGGATGATGTAGCTTTTGATATCAAACCCGATTTTGCCCTGGCCCTGCACAATGTGCCCAAATTCCCCAAAAAGTCGGTTATCATCATCCCGGATTACTTTACCGCCTCTGTGCGTTCAGTTATTATTAAACTGAGAGGTCAAATTGCTCATGCCGCTGAACCCGAGCAAGGCCGGAGCCCCGCTTCAGCGCTTGCCGACCTTTTAGATTACGTGAAGGAGCAAACGAAGAATGATCCCAATGAGGACGACTTTCAACTTCTCACCCCGATTTTCCTTAAAATGGGGCAAAAAGCCTACGGAACCTCACCCAGTAAGGGGGAATTACACCTCACCTGCCGATGTTGGACCACGGAACAAATGGAAACGCTCGTATCGGAATTAGAAGATAAAGTGAAACACCTTGCTCACGATTACGGACTTCAACACCATATTGAATATTTAGAGGTCTTTCCGACGGTCAATCAAGATCCCGATCTCATTGAGGCCCTAAGAAAGGTCGCCAAAGAGCTCGATTTTCAGGCCATTGACCAGGCTCGCCCGTTTCGGTGGGGCGAAGACTTTGGCGCCTTCAGCCAGCAGTTTCCCAGTCTTATGTTTGGTCTTGGTGCTGGAGAAGATCAGCCTGTACTCCACCACCCGGAATATGACTTTCCCGATGAGATCATTCCCGATGGAATTCGAGTATTTTATTCTCTTATTCATCACCTGTTGAATTCCTAATATGTGGTATACTGCAGAAATATTGATCAGTGAGTCCAACGTCAAGAACAATATTGAATTTATCCAAAGCTTAACTGGAGAAGATACGCTTTTTTCCTCCGTGGTCAAAGGAAATGCTTATGGCCACGGTATTGAAGTTTTTGTACCCATCGCCCAGCGGTGCGGAGTTCGACATTTCTCTGTGTTTAGCACCAATGAAGCCTACCGGGTCAAAAAGGTGGCGCAGCCTAATACCACTATTATGATTATGGGTATGGTCGATAATGATGCCCTGGAGTGGGTCATCGAAGAAGAGATCGAATTTTATGTTTTTGAAACGGATCGCCTGGAAAAGGCACGAGAAGCCGCTCTAAAAGTGGGAAAGCCCGCTCGAATTCACCTCGAAGTGGAAACCGGAATGAACCGAACAGGCATGAGCCTGGCCCTAATGCCCCAGGTTTTTCAATACCTTAAGAAGCACCATCAACAATTTGAGTATGTGGGACTCTGCACACACTATGCCGGAGCAGAGAGTTATGCCAATTATTATCGCGTCCAAAACCAGATTAAAACGTTTCATCAGGTCGTCGAGCAAGGTAAAGAGCGCAAGATCACTCCCCAAATATATCATACCGCCTGCTCAGCAGCTCTACTCGGTTTCCCCGAAACTAAAATGGACATGGCCCGGGTGGGTATCCTTCAGTATGGCTATTGGCCCAGCAAAGAAACCCTCATTCGCTGCCTGAATGAAACACAGGATCAACGCGACCCTCTTCGGCGAGCCATTAAATGGCGCAGCAAAATTATGTCCCTAAAAGAAGTACCCGCCGGCGATTTTGTAGGGTACGGTACCTCCTACCTCACCGAAACCGATATGACTATCGCCGCTGTTCCCGTAGGGTATGCTTATGGATACACTCGCTCCCTCAGTAATCAAGGCCGCGTTCTTATCCATGGACAGCGCATGAGTGTCATCAGCATTGTCAACATGAATATGATCCTGGTTGACGTCACCAATCTCGAGAGTGTCGAGAAAGGCGATGAGGTGGTTCTCATTGGCGGCCAGGGGGACCTTACCATTAGCGTCGACTCCTTTGGCGAACTGAGTAGTCAGCTCAATTACGAACTTTTAACCCGTTTGCCCTACAACACGCCACGCACCGTGGTCAGTTAGGCTTTTTTTCTTTTTGGGCGCATCCCCGAGGTCCGCCTGTCGGCGGCCCTCGAGGGTCGGGCTGTGCAGGGGTTCGCGTCTTTTATCCTCGAGCCGCCTCCCATCAAAAAGGGAGGCGGCCTCGGGACGCTCCGTGCTCATGTGAGACGCAAGGTCTTGCGTCTCAACATTCGCACCCCTCGCCCATGGGCGGGGCCCTTACCATCCCTTGCGCAGAAGATCGCGGTAGCTTGAAGCCTCCTGCGAATCATGCCCAATTTATGTTGCATTCACAAAACAGGCGATAAAACGCGGACCTTCGTGCCGCCGACGGCGGTATTGCGCGAGATTCCCGAGGTTTTTTCGGTTGTTTGAGAAAGGTGTGCTCTAGCGGGAATGCAAGCCCATATGATGGCTGCGCAAATCCTAACCATCCCTAAAACCTGTGTTCCATGCACAAAATAGGCTACAGCGGCCGGATTGCGCGGATTAGAATAAGATAGCAACAGCTTAGATTGAATTTCTTGAAGGGAAACCCCACAGTCACCATCTCAAACAATTTCTTTGTAGATTCAAGTCTTGAAACTGCATAAGATGAATGTTGCGTCATTTCCCCTTTTTCGAAAACATCGAACCGGTTTGAGCCGCATGCTACTAGCGCTCATCATCTTTGTTGTAGTCTTCCTGCGACTTAAGGCCTTTCTCCACGGAAATTCACTGATGATAGACGAAGCTAATGTGGCTATGAATATCGCTGAGCGAAATTTTTGGGGTTTGTGGCAATCTCTTGATTACGAGCAATATGCTCCGCCGCTCTTTCTCACAGGGGTCAAACTATCCACCTTTATTTTCGGCATGAATGAATACGCTTTGCGAGCGCCGGCACTAATATCTTCATTTATGAGTGTCTATCTCATTGTTCGTTTATGCCGTCAATCCCGGATTCAGCTGCCTTATTTATATATCGGCATCGTTCTCATTCTATTCGGCATCTCGCACATTATGATTTTTCAGAGTGACTTACTCAAGCAGTATACTACAGATGCTATGCTCAGTCTTCTATTCATTTTAGTCACCCTAAAGTATCATTATTCCTTTATTCTGACCCGAAAAGGAATTCTATTTTGGACCTTGCTGGGTTCAGCTGCCATCTGGACTTCGATGCCCTCCGTCTTTGTTTTAGGGTCCATTGGCATGTATTATCTTTACCAGTCTGCACAGGACAAAAAGGCTTCGGCTCTTTTACCTTATTTATCGATTCCCGTTCTGATCTGGATTGCCCAGTTTTTATTTTACTTTTTTACCATTCTTAAAAGTGATGCCGAATCGGATTATTTGCAAAGCTACCATGAACAGTATTTTTTCGATTATGCTCTATGGCAAAAGGAAAGTTGGATCCAGAACAGTAAAATTATTTCCGGTCTCATTCAAGTTTTTATTGGGAAAACAGTTATTGTTTTTATTTGGGTGGGCATCACTGCAGTTGCTGGGATCATTTCCATGGCTAAAAATAAGGCCGGAGTCTTAATCCTTCTGATTTTTCCGGGGATATGCGCTGTTGTCGCTTCGTTATTGCATTATTATTCATTCATTCCAAGGCTGCTCATTTTTTTTGCGCCCCTATTTTTTATCCTTATGGCCATCGGTCTCCGAGCACTGTGGAATTCCGCAGGAACGCCGGGACGGACTCTCCTCCTGCTTAGTACACTTTTTGTGGGGGCTCAAATGTCGGGATGGAAGTATATGCTACCGGAGAACCACTGCCTGATAGCGGAAACCCGGGAGGTGCTGGATGAAATTGCGCTACCAGCAGACTCGTCTTTCGCTGTTTTTGTCAATCATAGTGGCGCTCCCACTTTGCGGTTTTATACTCTCTACCATGATCAGAAGATAAAATATCAGCCGTTTGTGGGTTTCCGTCATATCAATTGGGATGAGGACATCGTGGCAGAGTCCCGGTCATTTCTGAACCGAAACCCAGAACGGCATCTTTTGGTCCTTTGGGGTAATGAACAAAACAAGGTCATCCAGAAACAGGTGAATGATTTGAAGAGCGGGGATGTAGTGGTGAATCAAGATATTGAAAAAACCATGGCCCGTGGCATAGAGGTGGTATCGAAGTAGTTAAGTTTCGTAAACTTCCAGCTACTGGTTTTTGCAAGGGGCAGTTGTGAAAAGGATAACAATCGAGCTAAGCTGCATAATTCACTACCCAGGATGCAACAAATTAACCAACCTTTTCAATAGGCTCGCTCGTTTTTATTTTCCATAAAGTTAATAAACGCGCGATTTACGACCCGATTACCTCCAGGGGTTGGATAATCCCCTGTAAAGTACCAGCGCCCCGTATGTTGAGGACAGGCTTTCGCCAGACCTTCCGGTGTTTGATAAACGATATCGACGGGAATGTCCAGGTCGGCAGGTCGCAAAATCTCTGAGATCTTTTTGGAAATCTCCTCATAGCTAAAGGGGGCGTATAAGCGTTTCACCTCATTTGTTACTTTCTCTTTCGGTAGTTTTAGCTGAGCTTTGCACGACTTATAAATGTCATCCAAAAGGGATAACTCGCCTCGCTCTTTCAGCAAGGCAATTGCGGCCTGAAATGCCGCAAAATCATTCATTTTAGACATATCAATGCCGTAGCAATCGGGGTATCGAATCTGAGGCGCAGAGGACAAAACAATAATTCGCCTGGGGTTCAATCGAGCTACAATTTTTATAATGCTGTCCCGCATCGTGGTTCCTCGAACGATACTATCATCGAGCAATACCAGACTATCTTTTCCATTCTTGACTATCCCATACGTTACGTCGTACACGTGAGAAACCATGTCTCCCCGAACGACCTCGTCCGCAATAAATGTTCGCATTTTGGCATCTTTGACCACCAGTTTTTCCACGCGTGGACGCTGTTGCAAAATGCTGCGTATCTTTTTAGGCGTCACTTTTTTCAAATCGGTAATTTGTTTCGCTTTCCGATCGTCGAATATATGCTCAATGCCCTCAATGAGGCCATAATACGCTGTTTCTGCAGTGTTAGGAACGTATGAAAATACAGTATTCTCCAGATCGAAATCAACCATTTCCAACACTTCCTCTGCCAGCTGAGCCCCCAGCTGTTTGCGCTCCATGTAGATATCGCGATCTGTGCCCCGACTGAAATAAATCCGTTCAAAAGAACAGGAGTGTTTCTCTAACGGCTCCATGTAGGGTTTCATAGAAACTCTGCCATCGCGCTTCACGGTCAACACATGGCCGGGCGCCACTTCCTGAATGGTATTTACAGAGACATTAAAGGCGGTTTGAATAGCCGGACGCTCTGAAGCAACGACCACCACCTCATCGTCCTGATAGAAAAAGGCGGGACGGATGCCGGAGGGGTCGCGCAATATAAATCCGTCGCCGTGCCCCACCATACCGGCCATGACGTAACCGCCGTCAAACTTTTTGTGAGCACGGGACATCACTCTTTGAATGTCTAAATGCTTAAATATGAGCTGGTTAATTTCCTGATTAGAGTAGCCGTCAGGTTTGAACCAATTGTATAATCGCTGAACCTCATCATCCAAAAAATGACCAATTTTTTCCAGGACGGTTACAGTATCCGATTTTTCTTTAGGAAACTGACCCAGTTGGACTAATTCATCAAAGAGCTCGTCTACATTCGTTAAGTTGAAGTTTCCGGCTATGACCAGATTCCTCGTCATCCAGTTGTTTTGCCGTAGAAAAGGGTGCACGGTTTCTATGCTATTGGAGCCGTGAGTACCATAACGTAGGTGCCCCAAAAGGACCTCGCCGGTAAAAGGCAAATTCTTTTTCAGATACTCACTATCAGCTAATTGCTCTGGACTTAAGCCATCAAAATAGCTAAACACAGAGGTGTATAAATCTTTAAGATATTTTGGGCTATTGGATCGTTTTCGTGATATATATCGCTCACCTGGTGAGGCATCCAGCTTAATAGTGGCAAGGCCGGCCCCATCCTGACCCCGATTCCGTTGCTTCTGCATTAAGAGTTGCAACTTGTTTAAGCCGTACAAATTCGTTCCGTATTTGTCGTAGTAGTACGATAAGGGATGTAGCAAACGGATAAAGGCCAGTCCGCATTCGTGTTCAATATGGTCGCTCATGCCGATGGATGTATAATGAATAACAAAAGTACATCTTAATTTGTCTTATCCATATAAAAATGAGAATATTGGTATTTTCATCAACTCAAGAATCAATTGGAAGTCATAGCAGGAATTGGTATCTTGCCACTTGGTAAATCAAAATTAAATGTTTCGCTTAAACCTATTTCGAACGCCCGGACACTTGCGCTTTCAATACGTTCCGCAACACTACGACCCTGATAAAGAGGATCTGCAGAAACGAGTAAAGGCGGCTAAAAGTGAGAAGCAGATTGATATGGCTGATTCAAAGTCACGCATAGCTCAATCCTATAAAAGCCGGTATCAAAAACACCGCAATATCAGTCGGCGGGCTAATCGCCAGAGCAATATCCGTATCTTAGTCATTCTCATGTTATTAGTGGGACTGACATATTTCCTATTTATTCAGTTTTTGCCTGCCATTGAAACTGCCATAGAGTAATGATTGAATTATTACCCGATTCCATTGCCAATCAAATAGCCGCGGGTGAAGTTATCCAGCGGCCAGCCTCTATCGTCAAGGAGTTATTGGAAAACGCGATTGATGCCGATGCCCAACAGATTGAGCTTATTGTTACCCATTCCGGTAAAAGCCGGATTCAGGTCATTGATGATGGAGTTGGAATGGATCCGCAGGATGCCCGATTGAGTTTTGAGCGACACGCCACATCCAAAATAAAATCCTCGGCTGATTTGTTTGATATTCGAACCATGGGTTTTCGGGGGGAAGCTTTAGCCTCCATTGCTGCCGTCGCACAGGTAGAATTGAAAACGCGGACCCGTGAGCAAGAAGCGGCGACACATATTGTCATCGAGGGATCCGAAGTTCAAAAACAGGGGGAGTGCGCTTTTCCTGCAGGAACAAGCATTCAGGTGAAAAACTTATTTTACAATGTGCCCGCGCGGCGAAAATTCCTAAAAAGTGATCCTGTAGAACTCAAACATATTCAGGAGGAGTTTCGCAGGGTAGCTATGGCATACCCCGAAGTCGCATTTACCTTTACCCACAATGAAAAAACTCTTTTCAAACTGCCCGCACAGAGCTTAAAGCCACGAATCGTTGATTTGCTGGGGAAAAACTGGGCAAGCTTTCTTCTGCCTGTGGAAGAGTCCACAGAGATGGTGTCGATAAAAGGGTATGTCGGCAAACCGGAAAAAAGTAGAAAGCGACCTGAAGAGCAGTATTTTTTTGTCAATCGTCGATTTTTCAAAAGTGGATATCTGTTTCATGCTTTAAAGTCAGCCTATGAGGGCTTAATTCCCAAAGATCACAAGCCGGTGTATGTCATTTATTTGGAAATGGATCCCGCGCAGCTGGATGTGAATGTCCACCCGACCAAACAAGAGGTTAAATTTGAGAATCAGCGTGCCATTTACAATTACTTAAAGGTTGCTGTGCGCCATGCACTGGGTAAATTTCAGGTCATGCCCAGTTTAGATTTTGAATCTGAAAATCGCTTTTTTCAGGGTGATTCTGGCTCCTCGACCTCATCAAAAGGAAAGGCACGCCCGCCACAGCCATCGCAATCGGATGAGGACTGGGCACAATTTCTCGAAGGGGTGCGCCCTCAGCCCGACGAGGAGAGAGCGGCCGGCGAGTTTATTCTCAGCAGTAAAGTGCAACCCGACTCCGAATCTGAGGGAGAGTTATTTGCTGAGCCTACTATATCTGCGCCTTATCAAATTCACCGTTCTTATATCATTAGCCCGATTCGATCCGGATTTCTGTTGATTGATCAATCTCTGGCACATGAGCGCATTTTGTATGAAAAGTATCTGAAAATGCTGGAAGAGCAAGATGTTCAAACACAGCGGGAGCTGTATCCGACAACAGTAGAGTTTTCTGCCGGAGATGCGCAAATATTTGAGCAAATGTTACCCACTTTGACCTCTCTGGGGTTCGATATTGAACCTTTTGGTGCCAATACCTTTATTTTACAGGGTTTGCCAGCCATGGGGTTACTCGATTCCGACGGTGAGCAGATTCTGCTCCAATTGCTCGATGATTATAAAAATGACCAGGATAACCAACTATCAATCGATCAAAATGTTTCTACGATGTTGGCTCGAACGTCTTGCATAAAGAAGGGCAAGGAGTTGGCAGCAGAAGAGATAGAGCACTTGGTGTCCCAATTGTTTGCCTGTGAGGAGCCGACCTATTCACCGGGCGGTCGACCGTGTTTTATCACCTATACCTTGAAAGATTTACAAAAGAAATTCAGTAAAAAACAATAATGCTAAGAATAACTGATACGGTCAAACATCTGATTCTGATTAATATTGCGATGTACTTTGGCACCCTATTTCTTTTGGGGCAGGGGCCCGAAAGCCCCATGTCTCTCATTGCAGGAGATAATTACAATTTAGGGGATTGGCAACGCTTAAGCTTAGCGATGTTTTACCCCGAATCGCCTTTCTTTCGCCCGTATCAGATTATCACACACATGTTTATGCATGCCAGTATCGGGCATCTTTTCTTTAATATGTTTGCCCTGTACATGTTCGGAAGTGCACTGGAATCGGTCTGGGGGCGATCAAAGTTTTTAAAATTTTACTTTATAACGGGCTTGGGAGCCCTGGCTCTGTATTTGGGCGTTAAGTTCATTGAGTTGAATTATATGGGAGAGCCTGTATATTCCGAAAATATACCTATGTTGGGCGCTAGTGGAGCTGTTTTTGGTTTGCTGGCGGGCTTTGGTTTCATGTTCCCGGAGTCGCGCATAATGTTGTTAATTCCACCCATTCCGATGAAGGCAAAGTATTTTGTTTTGATCTTTGGAGCGATAGAGCTTTTTTTAGGTATTGCGAATATCGGGTCAGGTATTGCCCATTTTGCCCACGTTGGAGGGGCCCTTTTTGGCTTTTTGACCCTATATTACTGGAAAAGTGACGGAAACCTGTACTCTTGAAAACTTTTAACGACCTTTATACTGTTTTAGGATAAATAAGAATAATGTTTCAATCGATAATACAGGATGTACGCAATGAATTTCAAAAGGGAAATATGATTACCCGGTTGATATTCATCAACCTATTTGTCTACATAGCCTTAAATTTACTTTACGTTTTTTTGCACGGTGCAGCACCGGGCTTATACGACAGTATTCGCAATGTGTTTGCTCTTTCCAATGACTGGATGCATAATCTCACCCACCCCTGGGCCTGGATCACCCATATGTTTGTCCACGATGGTTTTTGGCACATTTTATGGAACATGCTATTTCTTTATTGGTTTGGCCGCATCGTCGGCGACCTGATCGGAGACCATCACATGCTTCCCATCTATATTTATGGTGGATTACTCGGCGGCATAGCCTTTGTCCTTTCAGCTACTACACTGGGCTATATATCCGGAACTTCTTATGCGATTGGGGCTTCAGGAGCCACTATGGCTATCGTCTTAGCCGCAGGGGTTATCGCTCCGGATTACATGATGCGCCTGCTTATTATCGGAAGTGTAAAGCTAAAATATATCGTCCTCGCGATCTTGCTATTAGATATTTTCCGATTAGCCGGATCGACTAATGTGGGCGGCCATGTAGCTCATCTCGGAGGTGCGGCCATGGGCTGGTTTTACATTTACGCTTTGCGATCAGGGGTGGAAATTGGCAAGCCGGTAATGAAAGTCCAAAATATGGTGCTGGCCATTCTCGAAGGACCCAAAAAGCGCCGAAAGTCGAAGGCCCGTGTATATGATATGCGAGGAGAACCTCGGCAGCCTAAAAGCGGACGAGAAGCCGATGTGCAGGAAACGGTAGATGCTATTTTAGATAAGATCTCACAAAAGGGATATGATAGCCTTTCTGAGGAAGAAAAAGAGTTCCTTTATCAGGCGTCAAAAAAATAAGTCTGTCCGTGAAGATCTTACACCTCATCGCAATCATTGGCAATAGCCTGCTCGGACTTATTACGATGATTGTGTTGTTTTCAATTTATGTTCCGCCTTCATTTAGTCCCTATTTCCCCCTATTGGGATTTTTGTTTCCTTATACCATCGTTCTTCATCTTTTCTTCGTGGCATTCTGGCTTTGGCATTTCAAGAAGTATGTTGTTATTTCTCTGGTGTGCTTACTCTTAAGTTGGCCCAGCGCAACTCATTTTTTGCAGTGGAACAGCACTTTTTTTGAGCAGAGTGAAGATGACTGGGTGGTTTTGACATATAATATCCACCATGGTCGCGAAATTCAAGAAGAGAAGAAAGAGGCGGATTGGGCAAAGAAAATTGAGGAGTGGAACAAATTCCTAAAGTCATACCCCAAATTGGATATTGTATGTCTTCAGGAGAATGTCAAAAACATCACTTATCCTCTCCCGGGTCTCGAACGCCTGAAGCACAGTCATCGCTGTAAGAACCGGGGCCCCTCCATTTTGAGCCGAAGACCATTCGTTCATACGGGCTGCATTGATTTTGGCAATTCAGTTAATGGCGCTATTTATGCTGATGTGCAAGGGGAGAATGTTACTTTTCGAGTGTACAATGTACACTTGCAATCTAATCAGGTCAGCGACATTACGCAGCCTTTTTTGAAGGAGGATGAGATGGCAAAAGGTGAAAATATGCAGAAAATCAAACAGGTTTTTCGCCTGTATTTACGAACGGCAGAACAGCGAGCGGAACAATTGGAGGTTTTGATAGCACATGCAGAGCAAAGTCCATATCCTGTCATTATAGCCGGGGACTTCAATGAAGGCCCACATTCTTTTATATACCGAAAGCTTAGGGTGCGATATACGGATACGTTTAAGAAGAAGGGACGTGGTGTTTCTTCGACATATGCCGGCAATTTACCCTTTTTACGGATAGACCATATTTTTCACGATGAGAATTGGGAAACCAAGCATCATCAAGTGGGACATTTGCCATTTTCTGATCATTACCCTGTGGCCGCGAGTATAAGTTATGAGGGACCGAGCTCTTCGCGGTAGCGCTGGTAGGCTCCGGGCGAGCGGCCAGGGAGGCCGGGAGACCGAGAGCTTGGGGCCCGCCGCAGTGCGGGCGTCCGAAGCCCGAGCCTGCAAGGTGAGGGCGTAAGGACCGACAGCCCCGAACATAGCGCCGGCCGAAGAAGGGGCCTGGCTGGCGGGTGGTCCCTTCTGAGGGCGGACCGCCCAAATTATTAGTCATTATATGCACATTTAAGAAACTAAACACATAATATGCTTGTGATGATTGGAAAAAGTAGATATATTGAGAAACTGAAAATAATTAGAATGCGGGTCGCAATTATTTCAATTTTATGGTGTTTGGGATCTAGCCTTGTTGCACAGCAGGCTTGGTGGAATGCCGATCAATCGTATTATCATATCCCCATAACGGAGGCGGGCGTATACCGATTATCTCAGGAGGTGCTACTCGAAACGGATATTCCCTGGGAGGATATTGAGCCCGGAGCGTGGGAATTATGGCGCGAAGGTCAACGCATACCTGTTTTTGTAGATGACGAGGGTGATCGAATGTATTTGGAATTTGCTGCGCATGAGCCGGATGCGGGTGTGGACTCGCTTTTGATGTCGGGCCGGGCGGAAGAGCTATTGAATCCGGGCTATAGTATGTTTAGTGATACCGCGCACTACTACCTGAGTTGGTCAGAAACCGGATCAAATATCGGGCAGACGGTCTATCCCGTTCTACCGCCTTTGGATGCGTCTCAACGGAATTCATATGTGCGGACGGATACACGTATTTTTTCTGAGCAATGGGTGAAACCATACTCGAAGATAGGTGGTGCAAATATTTTCCTGTCGGAGTTTCAAGCTGGAGAAGGTTTTGCATCAGAGCGGACTCATTCTTTTGAGGGGACGGTTTCGGCAGTGAATCCAGAGCCGGGAAGTCCGGGGCAATTGAGTTTGCGTTTTATTGGAGATTTTGGTCAGCACGACTTTGCTTTTTCCATCAATGGAGAAGAGCGCTGGCAGGAAGACCGGGGCAGTTTTATTCTGGAGAATGTGGCAGTAAACGTAGATGCCGAAGATCTACAAAACCCTATTCAATATACCCTGGAAGGTCGGATAGATAACCGCGATCGGTTTTATGTTGCAGAGCAACAGCTGATTTACCATTCACAGCTGAGAGGAGAAGCCATGGAAGGACAAGGTGCTCTGGATACGGGACGTGTAGTCCTGGATTGGCAAGGGGGGCTAGCCGATTCTACCGTTTATTACGATCTGACGAATGAGATCCGGTATGTTTTTTCGCCGGAGGGGGCAAGTTGGTTAAGTGAGAGTCCGGGCCCACACGAATTCTTATACGCACAGAAATCTGCGATCCGACAGTTGCCTGCCCCTGCCAGAGTGGAGTCCAATTTGGGAACGGCCTACCTCGATGCAGATTATGTAATTTTAACGAGTAAACGGCTTGCCGGCGGTGCCGATAACCGGGCGATACAAGAATATGCAGATTACAGGTCCTCTGAAGCCGGGGGGGCATACGATGTGGCCGTAATCAATGTAGAGGATCTTTATTTGAAATACGGGTTTGGCGTTCCGCGGCATCCCCTGGGCGTTCGTCGGTTTGCTCAGGATTTGGATACGGCCTCTGTGCGCAACCCCATGATATTTATCATAGGTAAGGGTCGGGAATATCGATATATTCGTGACCCGGAATCACTCGCAACGGAAGCACATCGTGGGTTTACGGTACCTACTTATGGCTACCCCAGTTCCGACCATTTACTTTTTGCCCGGCCGGGTGCCTCAGCACCCATTTTTCCGGTGGGCCGACTTTCTGTCGAGTCAGAGGAGGGCATTTGGGATTATTTGGAAAAGATTCAACTTCAGGAATCTCGTCCGCAAACGCCTTTAGCCGAAAATACTTTTTGGCGGAAAAAAGTATTACACCTTGTTGGGGGCGGAGAAATTCAGCCTTTGATCACGACCTATATGGAAAATATGGCAGAGCGTTTCTCAGGTTCTTTCTGGGATCCGGAGCTGCTTACATTTGAACGGGGGAGTAGTTCCTCGACAGAACGACCGCTAACTGATGAAGTATACGATGAGATTAATGAGGGTAGCAGCCTGGTGACCTTTTTTGGTCATTCAGCTACGAACAGTTTGGGTTTTGACATCAATATCCCATCGAAGTATAAGAATAGCCCCCGACATCCTTTTTTAATCGCATTGGGTTGCTATGGCGGAAACATCAATACAGAGCAAGCCAGTGTAGGCGAGATCTATAGCTCCTTCGAAGGTGGAGGGTTTATTGGATCTATAGCGACTAGCGGACCGGGCGAAGTCACGCGTTTATATTTGTTTGCCAGACAATTTTACACAGAAATGGGGGCACTGGCTGATCAGCAGACTATGGCTCAAATGTTTCACGCCGCCCTGGAAAAGCGTGCCGGCAGTGATCCTCGACATGTTCAGCAACTGATGTATTTTGGCGATCCGGCTTTACGGATTTTTGATTCTAAAGGTCCCGATTACACCTTTGACCCTAGTGCAAGCCGGATTTCACCTCAAACTATAAATGTAGGGCAGGACAGCTTTTCTCTTCGTTTCGATTTGGTCAATTTAGGACGTACGGCAAACCAAACCCTTCCGCTACGTTTGGAGCGCCGCAGTCCCACCGGCACTCTGCTGGATGAGCAGTTCATCGAGGTGTCTGCACCTGCCAATCGCATGACAGTTTCCACTGAGTGGGCAGTGGGCGAGGATGAAGGAAGCGGCTTGAACCGAATTCGAATTTTTATCGACCCGGAAGGACTCATCGATGAGTCGCCCTTACCTGCGGCGCGAAACAATAATGAACTTCAGATTGGAGGTGAGTCGGGGATTCCGTTTTTTATCTTTAATAATGGAATAGAATTGGCCTGGCCTTATCAATATGCCATTGTCTCTTCAGACTCAACACATCTGGTTGCGCATACCAGCAATCCTACAGCGGGCGGAGCTGAATATATATTTGAAATTGACACCGTGGCTGATTTTTCCAGCACTTTTCTTCAGTTTAAGAACATCAGCAGTCGTGGCGGTCGCATTGAATGGGCTCTTCCTTTCCGCCTCGAGCCAGAACGAGTATATTACTGGCGGGCAGCTCTGCTGAGCGCAGAAGGGATAGATACGGTGTGGAAATCGGCTTCGTTTGTTCACGTTCCAGGCCGGGAAGGCTGGAACCAAAGCCACATCGGTCAATGGCTTGAAAGCGATAGTTTATTTGTCACTCCCAGCCGCTACCGACTCGAGCTACCCAAAGAGGCTTTAAATATTACGATCCAGAATCGGGTCAAAGGGGGGGCTCAAAGTCCGAATTTTGTTGCCAATGGAATTAACGTCGGTTCGGTGAATCGCGCCTGGGATCTAGTGGATGAAGGCATTGGAATATGTGTGATCGATACCCTCATATTTACCCTCCAGCCGAACCCTCCTGGCGGGTTGTATGGCTCTGTAAATGATAATCGAACTACGCGCGCTTTTGTATTTCGGACGGATAGTTCTGCAAGTCGGGCAGACGCTGTGCGCTTTTTGGATAGTATCGTACCCGATCATAGTAACGTTTTTATTTTTACCATTTTTGATGGGGAGCGAAACGGCCAATCCCTGCAACTGGACGAATGGGCGGCAGACACCTTAGTCTATGGGACCAGTTTATTGGAAGCCCTGGAACGCAGGGGATCGACCACGCTGCAAAATCTCATGCAGGAAGAGCGCCAGGTGTATAATTTTTTCTATCGTCAAAACCCTTCTGGATTTGATCGATTGCAAGAGGATTTTTTGTTTTCCACGGAAGATGTTTTGATTAACTCTGAGACGATGGGGCGGCGCTTACCCGAAGGCTTTTTTCAGACATCAGCGGTGGACTTGTATGCCGATACCGTAACGCTTTCTGTGGATTTCGATTTGGGGCATGAAGGCGATTCTGTTCGGGTAAGCGGATTGTCCCCGGAAGACCAGGAAGAATTTGATATTTCGACTCCGGACACAGTGATTTGGGAAGTTCCGGAGACCTTATCTGCCTTTTCCTTTTTTACTCAACTCATGAATTTCGAGACGCGGCAAGCTCCTGACTTGAATCATCTGCGAGTTTACCAACCCCATATTCCCGATTTTTTCTGGGCGCCCAATAAGAATGATCAACGACCAGATTCTGTATTTTTCCGGGGAAGCTCATTTCAATGGTTTTCTATTATATCCTCTGTAGGGGAACACCAGACCATCGACTCCCTCGCCATCAGTCTCCGAATACAGAGCCGGGGCGAATTAGTGTATTCAGATACCCTTTTTGTAGAAAATTTCATGCTTGAGGATTCCATTTCACTGGATTTGCCAACATCTTCATGGTCGCCGGGAACTTACACCCTAACGGCACAGATCAATTCTGATCGTCAGGTTTTGGAAAAGCGTCTTGAAAACAATATACTATCTACGAATTTCGAGCTGATCGAGGAGACGGCTTCTCCCATCCTTGAAGTTTCTTTTGATGATAAGGTTTTAGCTCAGGGTGCTTTGGTAAGGCGAAGTCCAAAACTCGATATGCGCATCCGGAAATTTGATGGGGTGGTTCCCATTACGGAAGACCAATTAAGCTATGAGCTTAGGCAACCGGATGGGTCAGCTTACGGTTTGGAAGAGGTTGTAACTTTTTCTAAAGTGGACACAGGCCGGGTTATGGGCGCGAATTGGTCGGCCGGGTTAGACCTGGATCAGGTAGGTAGGTATAGCTTGACTGTCACCTATACCCCAATTGGAGGAGGAGTTCTGGATGAGATCCAATATCGTATTGAATTTCGAAGGGAGGATGCCCGGCAAGTTCACTCTGCTCAACTCCTGCCCAATCCGACCGCAGGTGATCTTTTTATTTCTTATGATATCAGCGGTGCATCGGGGCCCTCGGCCTGGTCGTTGCAATTGATAAATGGAAAGGGCCAGATTGTTTGGGAAGCCGAAGGTCTTCAACCTTTGCCTGTCGGAGAACATCAAATCCCATTAGCCGTGATTCCACCTCGCGTATCTAACGGAATGTATATCTATCGCTTCCAATTTTTGGATACAGGAGCTACACTATTCGATGGCTCAAACGGACAAATTCAGGGGCAACTGCTTCTCATTCGGCCTTAAGAAGTTAATTATGGGCCTGTTTAATAACCATCACCCCCCGTTTTTTTCTCCTCGATCGCGAAAAAAAAAGAAGGGACGGATCGCTGTTTTCTATTATGTGCCGAAAAAGAGCTCGAAATTTCAATATTGGAATGATGGCTTTGTTGCAGCCATTCAATCTTTGAGTGCCAATTGGGAAATCGATTGGGTTCATGCCGGATCTCGTGTTCCGGTTGCATTATTTGGTAGATACCACGCCATTTTAGTGAAAAGTAATTGGGGATGGGTCGTCGATGCTAAAATTCAGAAGTGGAAGTCCTTTATCTCATCACCCTGCTTTCTGGTTCTGTCGGGGAGTCTACCTCCACCGGGCGAGAAAGAGATACAGACCTACACACACGTTTTTTACGAAAGTAGATGGTACGAGACCTATTGCCACTGCTTTCCCTCTTCTTCTTATGCTTTTGGAGTAAATACGGATGTGTATGTGCCGGGACGTCGCGAGAAAAGGTGGGATCTTATTGGAATCGGAGCTCTGAAATCCTACAAGCGGTGGGAGCGTTTCGCTAAACGTCCGGGGCGCAAACTTATCGTGGGGGATACCCACGGCCGGGAAGCCCCTGCCATTCGAAAATACTTAGAGCGGAACGGCGTTGAGGTGCAGGGATTCCAAAAGCCGGAATCCTTGCGAGAGCTTATTCTTGCTTCTCATAAAGCGTATATTCCTGCCGAAGTGCAGGGAGGGGGTGAGCGGGCTGTTTGGGAGGCCAGGGCCTGCGGAATTCCAGTAGAAGTGGAATCCGATAATCCGAAGCTGACGGAGTTCCTTTCCGGTCCCGTCCGAAGCCATTGGGACTACGCCCAGGCTATCGATGAGCAGTTGAAAACCCTATTGAGATGAAGATCTACTCATATCGAGCTCCTCGAGGCAATTTAGGAGATGACCTGAATCACTGGTTGTGGCCTCGGGTTCTTCAGTCAGACTTTCTTCAGCGCCCCGGCGTTTTTATGGGTATTGGGAGTGTGATCCATGCCGCCCACTTTGAACAGCTTCCAAGAGAGCGACCACTGTATATCTTTGGAGCAGGCTGTCGATCTGCTCGAGACCCTTTTGAAGGTGTGGCGATCAAAAAGAAGATAGTGATGGTCAGAGGCCCGCTTTCAGCTCAAGCCCTACACTTATCTTCAGATTTTGCCGGCCTGGATGCCGCATATGCCTTACAATTTACTTCAGAGTACCCTCAACTCCGATCCCTTCCCAAAAAACATGGAGTGACTCTCATTCCCTACTTTCGTTCGGGTCCTCTCGTTCATTATCCGTCGGTAGGATCTCTTAAGAGGTGGAATATTATGCGGTCAGACGAATACGGCTCTATGTCAAAAGCTCTACAAACGATAGCGGAAAGTCAGTTTGTTCTCACCGAATCATTGCACGGGGCGATAATAGCGGATGCCCTGCGCGTGCCTTGGATGCGACTTTGGTACTATTTAGACCGGCCTGCTGATCAGGAAACGGGGCGGTTTAAATGGGCAGATTGGCAGCAATCATTGGACATAGAGCATATCCCCACATTGCAGATTCCTCTAGATTTTCCAGCTTGGGTAGCAGGAAAAAAGGGGTCTGTACTCAAGCCCTGGCGGACGCTTAGATATCTTCAATATGCCCGAATCCGGGAGAAATTTACTTTATCTAAGGAGGCCAGGTGGAAGGAAGCTTCTCAAATGTTAGAATACCAGCTTAAAGAGTTACAGCAATGAAAATTTACTGGGCAGGCATATTTGAAGGGGATTATATTCGTTCGCTTAAACAGTGCATTGAAGAGCTTGGGGTGAGAATTAGCTTAGCGCAAGATCTTTTCCTGGAAAAAGATATTCCCGCAGGTTTCCCGATTCATTTTCACTGGTTAGAAGCGTATGGGGTTGATTCACCAACGGTTAACAGAGTTCAGGAGGCTCTGGCTTTTTATTCTACCCGAAACCCACTGATCTGGACCGTGCATAATCTTCAACCTCATGGAATGAGGTTACATCGCGGCCGCTCTTTGTACCGCTCCCTGATTCCCTATTTTAATCACGCGATTCATCTCGGGCCAAAATCCATGGAGCTCCTAAAATCGGTCTACAATATACCCAAAGGACAAATTCAACATTTCTGCCCTCACCACATTTTGCCTCATCAAACCAAACCCGATGAATTGCCACCCTGGGGCAATCGAAAAAACGTTTGGATTACTCTGGGGCGGTTGCGATCTCCAGCTGACAAATATCTATTTGAGACGTATTTTCGCGAAGGTCAGGGTCGCTTTGAGGCGTTGTATCTCCACCGTTACCCTCACCTCATTCAACCTCAGGGTCTGGCCGAGGGCTGGAAACATCCTCGACTCCTCTGGCAGGAAGCTCGAATGCGGTGGTTTGATCAACGAGTTTATTTGAATTTTAAAACCTTAAGTGTGGCCCAATTATCGGCTTGGTTAAAAGGAGCGGACCGATTACTTCTTCCTCGTAGCCATCATTTAAATAGCGGTATTCCTTTTTTAGCAGCCCCGTTTCGCATTCCCATTCAGGTTCCAGATGTGGGTAATATTCCCTGGCAATTGCATCAACTGGGCTACGAGCGAGCGGAGAAAGAGCTATTCGTTTCCGCTACTAGCCCTGATTGGGAAGGATACCAACGTCAGGCGGTTTCAAAATGGGTCGAGGTCTATAAGAGCATAAGGCTATGATGGAGCCTCCCCGTTGCAATTATGTCGGCTTTGTACATTGGACCGATGGCTGTTCGCCCTGGTTTACCTGTCAAGCCCACGATAGAGCGCTTCATAAATACCCCAAATAAAGGAGAATTCGAGGCATCTTTTTGTATCTTTCCTTGAAACTGAGTGTATGGTAATGGACCTCCTACTCTTATTTCTGTTGACGACCATAAACGGTTTTTTTGCCCTGGCTGAAATTGCCTTGGTCACTGCCCGTCCCGAACGTTTAGAGAAAATGAAAAGTAAAGGGGTTTGGGGCGCTGAGGCAGCAACGAAATTAACAGGTGATCCCAAACAGTTTCTATCCACTATTCAAGTTGGAATTACATTTGTTGTCCTCGTTATGGGTGTTTTTAGCGGGACTCAATTTTCTGACGCACTTCATCAGTTCTTTATTCATAGTGGAATTCCCGGGCTAGTCTCGGAACATTTGGCTTTGATACTCAGCCTGTTTTTTATTACTTATGTCTCTATTGTCCTCGGAGAATTAGTGCCTAAGACAGTTGCTTTATCACAGCCCGAAACCATCGCTTGCCGAATTGCTCCGGTATTATATGTTTTGAGTTTTTTGTTTTTCCCTTTTGCCAAATTACTGGCCGTAAGCACAGGCCTTATCACCCGACTGATCGGAGTTCGTGAGCAAGATCAGCTCTTTTCTTCCGCTGAACTTCGTCAGATGGTCCGAGCCGCCTCCGATAAGGGGGTTATTGCGGATGAACAAAAAATATTGCATGAAAAGGTCTTCTACTTTGCCGATAAACGAGCCAGGCACCTCATGACACATCAAGAAGATATGGAGTGGGTGAACTTGCTCCAAACCTCAGGGGAAATTCATAATCAAATCTTGCATTTCAAGCACAGCAAAATCATTTGCACGAAAGGCAGCCTTTCTCAAATTGAGGGCATTATAAAGCAAAGGGAATACCTGAAGGCATACGCCATGCAAACTGAACTCGACCTATCTGAACTCATGCAAAAAGTACAGTATTTGGATGAAAACATGGCAGCTGAAGATGTCTTGCATTTCATGCGCACCAGTAGCACAAATGTTTGTCTCGTGACCCGAGGCAGCGACCGTGTTGTCGGACTTATTACGCTGTCCGATATCTTTGAAGCCTTAATTGGAAGAATGGCAAGCGAAGGGGCACCCTATGAGCCTTCCATATTTAAACGCAAAGATGACAGCTACCTAATTAATGGCGATGCTCCCGTCGAGCTTCTCGAGGAACTGATTCCTGGGTTTTCTATTGATTTCAATCAAATCAACTACTCTTCTGTCGGAGGGTTTGTGATCTCCCATTTAAAAAAGCGACCCGAAATTGGTGACCAGATGACCATCAAAAATCACAATTTGGAAATCATGGACATTGATGGTCACCTGATCGATAAGGTGCTGCTCTCCTCTAATTCGCATAAATCATAGAGTTTTAAATATGAAAAGCCATGTTTTAAATTGGGTGTAGGCTTAGACACACTTTGCAGTGTTGACTTAGCCCTGAAAGCCTTTCAAATTCAGGGTCCCAAATTCAAAGCTCAAAAATAAAGTGGACCGATGTCATAAATAAATATTTAGGAAAGTAGGCGACGAAATCCTGGCATGTAATATCTACCTTTCTAATCGGTTTTGGTTTCAAATCCGAAATGGAATGATCTTCGGTTCTTAGCTCAAAAGTGCAATGCTAGTATGGTCTTTAGGAACCGTTTGAGGCCTCTGTGTTAATTTCATTTTCTTTAGTATATTTATAGCAGACATACTAAAATGGCGTTTATGGGGAGTACCAGTTTACTTGAAAAATACTTTGAGAGGTTTCGACAGCACATTGTCGGAATTGATGCTCGAATCCCCGTTCCTAATGATGAAGATCGCCCTCTTATTTATGCCGATTGGACGGCAAGTGGACGGAATTACGCACCGATTGAAGAAGCTATTCGCTCTTTGTTGATGCCGACACTGGCCAATACACACACAGAAACGAATTTTACGGGACAATCCACCACTTTTGCTTATCATAAGGCCCGTGCCATCATTAAAAATGCAGTGGGTGCCAGCAGTAATGATGTGTTGCTGTCATGTGGTTCGGGAATGACGGGAGTGATCAATAAATTTCAACGTATTCTCGGCCTGAAAATCCATGAGCGGTTTCGAGACCACCTTTCCCTCGACGCTCAAAAGCGTCCGGTGGTTTTTGTTACGCATATGGAGCATCATTCCAATCAGACCAGCTGGTTGGAGACCATCGCCGATGTAGTCGTTGTACCTCCCGATTCAGAAGGATTGGTCGTCATCGATACATTTGAAGAAATGGTCGCAAAGTATGCGCAACGTCCTTTCAAAATAGCTGCTATTACCTCTTGCTCAAATGTGACAGGAATCATGACTCCTTACACAGAAATAGCACAAATCATGCATAGGTACGATGGATATTGTTTTGTCGATTTCGCTTGCTCCGGACCCTATGTCGATATAAATATGCACCCCGACAAGCCCGGTGCAGAGCTCGATGCTATATATTTCTCTCCTCATAAATTCCTGGGCGGTCCCGGTAGCACAGGGATACTCCTGTTCAACAACAAACTTTACAAAAATAAAATCCCTGACAACCCGGGCGGAGGAACAGTTGACTGGACAAATCCCTGGGGAGAACATAAATACGTAGATGATATCGAAGCGAGGGAAGATGGTGGAACCCCGGCTTTTCTGCAGACGATCAAAGCCGCAATGTGCCTCGAACTAAAAAACGCTATGGGCGTAGATAAAATCCTCGCGCGGGAAAAAGAACAATTGGAACTCATATGGCAGGAGCTTCAGGATCTGCCCAATCTGCATATACTTGCTGATCAGCATAGGGATCGTCTAGGGGTAATCTCCTTTTACATTGACGGTTTGCATTATTTGATGGGTGTAAAACTACTCAATGACAAATTTGGGATCCAAACGCGGGGCGGTTGCTCATGTGCAGGCACATATGGACATTACTTGCTAAGTGTCGACGCTGAAACTTCTCATGCGATAACGGATGCCATTTCTCAGGGAAATTGTGCCAGCAAGCCCGGTTGGATTCGTATGTCTATTCATCCTACGCTGCGCAACAGCGAAATCAAATATATCACACAGGCCATCCGACAACTTTGCAAACATTTCTCCAAATGGCAAGCCGAATATCAGGTCGACTGGTCAACAAATACCATTACAGCGAAAGACCCAACAGACGAAGCGGCAATTCGGGCGCGAATTACCCAGCTGTTCGAAACAGTTGCTCAGCAAGCAGATCAACCCATGCCCATTATTTAACTACCCAAAATGATAAATTATGAAAAGTGTCATCACTTGCGATACGGAAGGCGTCATCGAAACCTTTAATCCCGGCGCAGAAGAAATGTTCGAATACCCCAAAGAAGAAGTCGTCGGCTCAAAACGCGTATCCTTATTTTCTCCGGGGGAGATCGTTCTCCAAAACGTGGCTACCTGGCTCAGTGAGGCCGCTGAAAATGGGGAGTATATAGGAGAAACTATATTTGTCCGTAAATCCGGCGAGGAGTTCCCGGCTCGAATCCGAATTACACCTACTTACAAGAACGGCAAGGATCAGGGCATGACGGGCTACTGCGGAGTGACTGAAGAACTCGATGAACCGGTCAAAGTACCCATCAAGTGGACTACATACCTGATAAAAGCGCTGGCGATCACCCGTATGCCTTTTCTATCGGCGGTCATTGCACCTGCCTTTGTGGCCGGAGCGTTTGCTTATCACTATGGATTGACAAGTGGCGCCTTCTCGACCAGCTTATTTGTACTGACCGTTATCGGTTTGGCTTTACTGCATCTGGCAAGTAATGTATTTAATGACTACTTCGATGTAAAAGATGGCACCGATGCCGCCAATGACAGTTACTTTACCCAATTTACCGGAGGTAGTCGAGCCATCGAATTGCGTCTGATTGATTTGAAGGGAACCTGGCGTTTAGCAGTAAGCCTGCTTATTTCAGCAACAGCTATAGGCTTGTATCTAACCTACCTGACGGATTGGATTACCCTGGCTATTGGACTCAGCGGAGCTGCAATCGGGTATTTTTACACGGCACCACCCGTGCGCCTGGTGGCTCGCAAAGGGTTGGGTGAACTCTCCATCGCTTTGGCTTTCGGCTGTCTGGTTACCCTGGGTACTTATTACGTTTTGGCGCAGGAATTAAGCAGTATGGCCTTCCTCATAGGACTTCCGGCCGGGCTTCTCACAGCAAATATCTTACTGATCAATGAATTCCCCGACGCATCCTCAGATGCAACGACCGGAAAAAACCACCTTGTAGTCACTTTTGGTAAAGAAAAAAGCATAAATATTTATCTCGGAATTATGGTGGCCGCCGTTCTAAGTTATGTAGCGATTTACTTCTTACTCGGAGATCAAAACTACCTCATCCTCGGCGTCGCAGCTTATACTGCGGTCTTTGGTGCATATATTTATCGTCATATCCAGCGCGATTACGATTCGAGAGAGCTGGTACAGTCTAACATTAATACCATCATCCTTAGCGCTACGAGCACATTCTTGTTTGCTTTAAGTTTGGTGCTCGGGTCGATCTGGATGTAAATCGATTTTGAATCAACATTTTGCTCCGGCAGGCATTAGATTACCAAATAGCAATATTATGTGGAAAGAAAAAGATAACGCCCTTCGAGCTCAGTTTGAATTTAAAGATTTTAAAGAGGCCTTTTCATTTATGAATCGGGTCGCCTTTGAAGCAGAAGCGCAGCAACACCATCCCAATTGGTCAAATGTGTACAACACGGTTGAGTTTGCCCTGAATACTCATGACGCCGGAGATAAAGTGACAGATAAAGATCGAAAATTAGCCAAAACCATAGACAGCATCTACGAATCTATGCATTCATGATTCCCAGCAAATTATCAGATACCGGAGAAAGTATTTTCTCCGTAATGACCGCCCTTGCTCAGGAGCATAAGGCCATTAACCTGGCTCAAGGCTTCCCCGGCTTTTCGCCCGACAAGCGTATCTTTGAGTATACCCGAAAGGCGATGGATGCGGGTGAAAACCAATATGCACCCATGAGCGGCCTTCCTGCGCTGAATGAATACTTATGCAGCATGCTCAATGCGGACTATAATGCCCATTTAACTCCAGGCAAAAATCTGACCATTACAGCCGGAGCCACGCAAGCGATTTTTACAGCCATCACTGCCTTGGTCCATCCCGGAGATGAAGTCATCGTGTTTGACCCCGCTTATGATTGTTACAAACCTGCAATTCGACTCGCAGGGGGGAAAGTGGTTGCCATTTCGTTAGACTCGGAATTTCAAATTCCATGGGACCAATTGGAGGACAGCATAACAGACCGAACGCGACTCATTCTCGTAAACACACCGCACAATCCGGGCGGACGCTTACTCAACGCCTCGGACTGGGATCATCTGGCATCGGTCACCGAATCCAGATCTATTTATATTCTCAGTGATGAAGTTTATCACGAAATGACCTTCGACGGTCACCAACACCATAGCGCTCTTAGCTGCCCTGCATTGCACGACCGAGTTTTAGCCACCTATTCTTTTGGCAAAAGTTTTCACATCACCGGATGGAAAGTGGGGTACATCGCGGGGGCCGAGGAATTGATGAGAGAATTCCAAAAAGTGCATCAATTTAATGTCTTTTCTGTTCATCGGCCCAGCCAGGCGGGCCTTCACCATTATATGAAGGAAGCACCCGACATCCGCAGCAAAATCGCCCCTTTTTATCAAAAGAAGCGCGACGTGCTCGGCGAAGTGTTAGCTGACACCCCCTTTCGGCCCTTGCCTTGCCACGGAAGCTATTTTAGTCTATTTGATTATAGTGACCTCAGTCGCGAGCCCGATACCGAATTTGCCCGCCGACTCACACGCGATGCAGGCGTAGCCACGATTCCCATTTCCGTTTTTTATGATCGCCCCCCAGATCAGTATGTCATTCGCATCTGTTTTGCCAAAGAGGATATAACCCTCCACAAAGCCGCTGATCAACTCCGACAGTTTTGTGCCCAATAAAATTCCTTAAATTAAGTTTAGGTTTTTTTAGTGTTTTGGGCGGTCCTGTCGCTCGGCTGACGCCTCACTCCCGGCGCTACGGTCGCGACCTGGTCCCCTCAAGGGGTTGAGGGGACGGCCTCCGGCCTCGCTCCCATCGCTACCGCAAAAATAAACGAACCCGATGATAATTATTTGGGTATGATCGTCTAATCCAGCTTAAGGGGCGGTATAAAAATCTTGGAAAAGATAGGATAGCTCAATTTCTTTTCTAAAAATTTCCTATCTTTCTATCTGAAAAAGACAGAACATGCGACTCATCAACCCCAAAGACCCGAATCACTACGCGATATACCGTAAGAGTACACAGCATATTCGCATTCGGGTAGAAGACATGCTACTGGCAGAAACATACGCACCTATTATTTTAAATGAACGAGGACGCACCCTTTACGATACAGTCTATTATATCCCTAAAAAAGACGTCTACGTCCGTATGCACGAAAAATCAGGAGGCCGGACTCAATGTCCTATAAAAGGGACGGCTTACACCTGGTCATGGAGTGGGATTGAAGACTTAGCCTGGAGCTACGAAGAGCCACTGCCTGATGCGCGCGAACTCAGTGACTATATCGCCTTCAATCTGGATTTTGCAGATATGGTTCTCCTTTGTGCTTAATTTGAACCTGCTTTCTATTTGAATCTGAACGGAACGACCTTTTTGTACTCCACCCTTTCTTTTTTCACCTTTTCGTCCGCGAAAATGTCCATTTAATGGACATTGATCCAAATAGTGGAATTTTATATAGAATTTTCATATTTATAAAAATTTGTAATTCAGTTAGTTAATGTTTTTTGGCATGGCTGGCATAGAATTCGCAACTATCTATAGTGAAACAGCAAATAATTAATCACAAACAAAAAATTACGATGAAAAATTTAAAAATTGCTTTCGCTTTCACATTACTTTTCGGATTCTTTTCTATGGATGCCATAGCGCAGGGAAATTCTGGAAATCATAACATCAATGTAGAATTTAACGATATCACTTTATTGGATGTGGTTTCACAAAATGACTTAGATATCGTACTTTCCGGCGATTGGGGAAGTGTGACGGCAGGTGAAGAAATTACAGAAGGAACGGAGTTGGCTAGCAATGGTGACAATCGACTTCACTACACTGTATTTAGTCCTCAAGGGGGGAACAAATCTTTCTCAATTACTGTACAGGCTTCAGGATTTGAGGGCCAGGGCTGGACGATTGAAGTCACTCCAAATGAAGGAAATTTTGGAAACAATAATTCTAAGGGGAACTCGGCCGGAACGATTGATTTGCGTAATGATGCAAACTCTGCGACTGACCTGATTACTAATATTTTCAAAATTTCCTGGACAGGAACAGACAAAGCGAACGACGGTTGGGGACTTGATTATGTCCTTAAAGTAACAGACTTTGATAATTTCGAAGGTGGAAATAGCTCCAATGGAGTAACGGTAACCTACACAATTGACGAGGTCTAAGCAACCTTAAAAGCATAAAAAACGAACAGTGGAGCCTTGGCTCCACTTTTGTTTGCTGTTGAAGAGCCGATCTGGAGCCCCCCTCCCTATCGGCTCTCTTCATTTTAGGGCTACTCGGGTCGACTTAAAAAATAGAGCTTAAATAAGAGGTATGCTGCGTTAAGTAAGGGCCTGTTTTATTCGGTTATTCCTATTTTCACATCAAAGTTGGATCTGATTTTGAGCCCTTTTCTTTACCCTGTAAGTAGTAGTAGAAGGGTCTGCTTTTAATAATATTGGGAGTTTTGGTTTTCAAACCGATCGTTAAATGCGTGAGCGATGGGAGGGCGGCCCCGAGCTGAGCGGCTGGGCGCTCAGGGCGAAGGGGAGATCCCGCAAGCCCCTCTGGCGCGCGGGACCGATAGCGACCGACCGTAGCGACCGCGCCCGCATTGGTTGCGGGCGCGGTCACGCCCTAATCATTCAAATACCCTAAAATACGAAAGGGATTATAGGGGGCTACAAGGTTTCATCAAGCCAACGGAAAAACTCGCGTTGCCAGGCAATGCCGTTTTGCGGAGATAAAATCCAGTGATTCTCTTCTGGGAACAGAACAAAGCGGCTTTTTATGCCCTGGAGCTGAGCCGCTTGAAAGGCTTCCTGACTCTGGCCCATGGGTACGCGATAATCTTTTCCTCCCTGTGTGATTAATATGGGAGTGTCCCACTGATCGACCTGCCGCATGGGGTTGAATTCGCGGTAACTCCGGCGGGCAGCCGCGTTGGATTCATCCCAGTAAGGTCCGCCAATATCCCAGTTGACAAAAAAGAGTTCCTCGGTTGTGCCATACATGCTTTCCAGATTGAATACGCCGGCGTGTGAAATAAAACTGCGAAATCGATTTTCGTGGATGCCGGCTAACTGAAAAACGGAATACCCGCCATAGCTGGCACCCACAGCACCCAGTCTATCGCTGTCCACGAAGGGCTCTTGAGCCAGAGCGTCAATGGCGGTGAGGTAGTCCTCCATGGCCTGCCCGCCCCAGTCCTTGCTAATCTGTTCATTCCATTCTGTGCCGTGACCGGGCATGCCCCGACGGTTGGGCGCAACGATAATATATCCCTGAGCTGCCATCAATTGAAAGTTCCATCGAAAAGAGTAAAACTGACTCAGTGCGCCCTGAGGTCCCCCCTGACAATACAAAAGGGTAGGATAAATGGAATCGGGATCAAAACCGGGCGGGTAAATAACCCAAGTCAGCATTTCTTTACCATCTGTCGTTGGGATCCAACGATCTTCTATCCGGCTGCTTGCGATCTGAGCGTAAGCTTCGTCATTGACGCGGCTCAGAGGCAGCCAGCTCTTGTTTCGGGGCCGATATAAGAAGATTTCGCTAGCTCGGTTGAAGTCGCGTCGGGTGACGATCAGCCCTTCTTTGTGCTCAGCGACCAAACCGGTGACATCAAAAGACCCCCTTGTAATTTGGCGAATGGTTTTTCCGGTGGGGTTACGCAGGTCAACGGGCAGAGAAAACAATTGAACCGTCCCTTTCCAGGCGGCGGTAAAATAGATCTGATTGCCATCTGATGACCAGTAAAAGCTCCGAACCGTTTCGTCCCAATGGGCCGTGAGATTATAATCTGTGCCTTTTATTCGAAGAATAATATCATTTTTATCTGCTTCATACCCTTCGCGCGACATTTGCAACCAACTTAAATGTCCTTGAGGAGAAAAAGCGGGTGCCTGGTCATAGCCGGGATTGTTTGGCGTGAGATTTTCCGTTTTCCGGCTTTCTAAATCGAAGGCGTAAATGTCCGTATTGGTACTAAGAGCATATTCTGTGCCTTCTTTTTTCTTGGCAACATAAAGGATGCGCTGACCATCGGGAGACCAAATGTAATCATCGGGCCCGCCAAAGGGGCTCTGGGGGCAATGGTAGGGTTCTCCGGCCATAATATCTACGGCTTCATTTTCAGAAGCATTAACTGGCCGATAAAAAACATGCTGAAAATGCCCATCCTCTTCGTGATCCCAATGCCGATAGGCCAGGGCATCCCAAACATATCCGTGAGCGTCCGGCAAGTCATTATATCGGTCTGAAGCGCGAATGGCCTGGACTAATACCTCCTGATCATAAAGGACGTACTTCCCATTGGGCGAATATTTTTTTGTGTCGGGAGACTCCGCGAGATTACGGGCGGATCCCCCGGTGACAGCCACCCGAAAGAATGAGGTCACAAAATCATTGCTATCTATACGAGGATGGGACACCCTGTAATCGACGGAATCTCCATCGGGTGATAGACCGACGGGGCTGGTGCGACCGAGCGTCCAGAGGGTTTCGGGACTCAGGGGCTCTACTTGAGCGTAAAGGGTCTGAGAATAAAAATAGCCAGCCAGAAGGAGAAGAAGAAACCGCATATGTATTTGTTTTGCTATGGCTCTAAATTAGACAATTATCTGTAATATTTCCAGGCTGGATTGTCTATGGAATGTCCCGAGGTGTCTTGACAACTTTTTGAATAAAGCCGTGCCAGAACGATGAAGAGATGGTATCTTTGTGCCATATTTTCAATAGGATAGTACATTATGATTGAATTACAGCTTTTTGAACAGCAAGGAGAACGCATTGTGAAGAGTCTTGCCAAGCGAGGTGTTACTGATGGTGAAGCGCGTGTAGAGCATGTGCGTGAACTGAATGAAAAACGCAAGGAATTGCAGTCCTCATACGATCAGCGCAAAGCAGAAGCGAATCGAATTTCTAAAGAAATAGGAGCCAGGTATCGCGAAGGGGCAGCCGATGAGGCAGAAACCTTAAAGCAGGAAGTTAGCGGGATGAAAAAAGAACTCCAGAATTTGGAATTGGAGCAAAAAGCAGTAGCAGAGGAGTTGGAGACGGCCCGGTTTGAACTTCCGAATGTGCTGCACGAACTCGTTCCCCACGGGCAATCCGATGCTGATAATGAAGTGATACAGCCCTGGAAGGGTGATCCGGCTAAATTAGAATCCAAAGGGAAAGCCCATTGGGAACTGGGCGAATCGTACGGTCTGATCGATATGGGCTTAGGAGCCAAAATTTCGGGCTCTGGGTTCCCTGTGTTGGTGGGAAAAGCTGCAAAATTGCAGCGAGCCCTGATTTCGTTTTTCTTAGATCGCGCCACGGATAAGGGATATACAGAATATGTGCCCCCGCTTTTAGTCAATGCCGATTCAGCTCGCGGCACGGGCCAATTGCCGGATAAAGAAGGGCAAATGTATGAAGTCCCAGCCGACGGTTTGTTTTTGATCCCAACAGCGGAAGTCCCTCTGACGAATATATATCGGGATGTGATTGTAGATTCGGATGAGCTGCCATTGAAATTGACGGGATATACACCGTGCTTTCGACGGGAGGCGGGATCTTACGGGTCTGAGGTGAAGGGCCTGAATCGTGTACATCAATTTGATAAAGTCGAAATCGTACGTGTTGAAAAGCCGGAAAACTCTTATGCGGCTTTGGAAGAGATGATGCAACACGTCAGCAAATTGTTGGAAGATTTAGAATTGCCTTATCGCGTTCTTCGTCTTTGTGGAGGAGATACGGGCTTTGCCGCTGCTATGACCTACGATTTCGAAGTGTATGCTGCCGGTCAGGACCGATGGCTCGAGGTGAGCTCTGTATCCAATTTTGAAACTTTCCAGGCAGAACGACTGAAGCTGCGGGTCCGTTCAGAAGGCGGAAATATTCTGGCTCACACCTTGAATGGGAGTGCGCTGGCGCTAGCCCGCATCATAGCTTGTATTATGGAAAATGGACAGACTGAAGCGGGGATTCGAATCCCCAAAAAATTGATTCCATATACCGGTTTCGAACTTATTGAGCGTTAATAGAGTTAGTAAAAGATAAAAACAAAATCGATCTCCTATGATGACATATTTTCTGATTATTGGTTTTTTTGCGATTGTCGGTTATATCGTTCAAAACCGACTCAAAAGCAAATTCAAGACTTACAGTAAAAAGGCCTTATATGCGGGCATGAGTGGGCGCGAAGTGGCCGAAGATATGCTTCGGCACTACGGCATTAGTGATGTACAGGTTACACAGGGCCAAGGATATTTAACCGACCACTACCACCCCGGCAAAAAGATGGTAACCCTCAGTCCGGAAGTATATCAGGGCCGGAGTATTGCATCAGCTGCTGTTGCAGCGCATGAGTGCGGCCATGCCGTTCAGCATGCGACCTCTTATTCCTGGTTGGAAATGCGGTCTACTTTAGTTCCGGTAGTGAGTTTTGCTGCAAACGCACAGCAGTGGCTGCTTTTGTTGGCTATTGGAGGATTGGGCGGTGGTTTTCAAGCCGGATCCACACTTTTGTTGATAACGGTCATTGCATTTGGTTTGACTACTGTCTTTTCACTGGTTACGCTACCGGTCGAGTTTGATGCGACGAAGCGCGGACTGGTGTGGTTGAAAGAGTCCGGTGTGACAGGGAATCAAAAGGAATACGAAGGAGCTAAAGATGCCTTGAATTGGGCAGCCATGACCTATGTGGTAGCAGCTTTATCATCTTTGGCCATGACAGCATGGTTACTTCTCAGGTTCCTGGGAAACGATTAAAATTTCTATTTTTGCAACAAACAACACGAAAGCAATTATGGCCGACTCTTTAGAACAGATCATACAAGAACAGCGAAAAAGCATGCAATCTTCAGTGGAATACCTGGGAAAGCAGCTCTCTCAAATACGGACGGGGAAAGCAAACCCTTCCATTTTAGATAATGTTCGTGTAGATTACTACGGAACGGATACGCCCCTTCCACAGGTAGCTAATGTATCTACTTCGGATAGTCGGACGATTGTTATCCAACCCTGGGAAAAAAGCATGATTGAGCCGATTGAAAAGGCTATTTTCGGCTCAAATTTGGGTTTGACGCCTCAGAATGATGGGGACGTTATCCGCATTTCTATTCCGCCCCTCACTGAGGAGCGTCGTAAAGAACTGGTCAAGCAGTGCAATGCTCAGGGAGAGGATGCAAAAGTGAGTATTCGATCTGCACGCCACCGCGCAATGGATGCGATTAAAAAGGAAGTGAAGGACGGTTTTCCCAAAGATGCAGCTTCTCGCGAAGAAGAAAAAGTAGATGCGATGACAGCTGAACACACCAAAAGAGTCGATGAAGTCATTGAATCGAAGGAAAAAGAGATCATGAAGGTGTAAATGACCGGGTTTTTGACTTTGAAATGCGAGGTATTGCGTATTGGTTGAAACCCTACATTAATCCCGAAAATATGCGCAATTTGGATTCCCTCGTATACAAAATTGGGCTACGGAACGATGATTTCTCTGTTTTGGCCTTGATATCAGGAGGGTAAATTTGGATCTCTGCGCGCGCCCTTTGTTTTTCTCATTCAGTTTAATCAGGCCATCTGCCTTCCAAAGTAAAAAACAGGACTCAGACCTCAGACTACTGACCTCTATTGGGCTATATTCGCTACGACCTGGAATATGTCCACTAACAAGAGAAGGTTTGTCGGTTAGGGAGGCTTTATGGGACCCTTCATATAGGCTATTCTCTGACGGAAATCAGGAGGTAAAAAGCAAGAAAACAATTATTTTAGTCAGAAAGCCTACTTTCTGAATTAATTGCGTACATTTGCATTGAAATTTTTCACACAATAGACAATTGTTTTATGAACATTTACGTAGGAAATCTTCAGTATGGATTAAGTGAAGATGAATTAAGATCAGTATTCGAAGAATATGGATCAGTTGAATCCGCAAAAATTATCTCAGATCGCGAAACAGGACGCTCAAAAGGCTTTGGTTTTGTAGAAATGTCTGACGATAGTTCAGCTCAAGACGCCATCAATGATTTAGATGGAGCAGAATTGGGTGGTCGCGCTATGCGCGTATCTGAGGCTCGTCCTCGAAATAATTCTCGTGGCAATAACTTTTAGTTAGATTATATTTCTAGTCAATAGATATAGCTCAGAATTTAAGGGCGCATCATTTTATGATGTGCCCTTCTTTATTTTTATAGTGTTTTATACTCAATTCTTTTCCGTCATATACGGCATACGATCGCGTATGCATCCACTCGCCCAGATTAATATATCGAGATCCATTGCTGAGTTTATAGTCAATGGTCAGATGTCGGTGTCCGAAGATGAAAAAATCCGCAGGGTCTCCTTTTGATATTTGATCTTCGCAATATTGAATAAGCCATTCAGATTCAGGTCCTAAAAAGTCCTCAGCTCCTTCGTTTTGAGCCCGGCTTTTTCCAGACCAATATTCGGCAATCGATATTCCTAAATTAGGGTGCAGTCGGGCAAAAAGCCATTGGGCCCATGGGTGAGCAAATACTCGCTTCAGTCGCTTATATCCGTGATCGCCCGGGCCCAACCCATCCCCGTGGCCGATAACAAATTCGTGATCGCCCCATTTTTGTCGAATGGGCGCACGATGGATATTCAGGTTCAACTCCTTTTCCAAATAATCGAACATCCACATATCGTGATTACCAGTGAAGATTTCCAACTGAACACCCGAATCCCGCAATTCGGCCAGTGCGCCTAAAAACCGAATGTGACCTCTCGGCGCAGCCTTGCGGTATTCAAACCAAAAGTCAAAGAGATCCCCCACTAAATAGATCGTGTCAGCATCCTTTCCGGCCATTCGCAGCCAATCTACGATCATGCGTTCCCGTTCTAAGGCAGGCCTGTCACCATCAACACCGAGATGAAAATCTGACGCAAAATAAACTCTCACAGTCTTCGTTTTATCTTGCGAATTTAACCATTTAAGGCGGATTTGTTGGAGGGGGCACCCCATTCGGTTCTCTTTTAAGGGCTAAAGTGCAGCAAGCAAGCCCTTTTGCATTCGTTGGGTGCTGTACTTTTATTATTTTTGGTACTCTAAATCAGCTGTAATGAAAGAGATTGTCCTATTTACCCTATTTTGGACTCTGGCTTCTGTTCCATTATGGGGACAAGAAGAATTTTTCGCGCGAATTTCTCAAAATGAGGTTGAAGCCGCTCAGCTTGTAGAAATAGAATTCATTATTCGAAATATTAAAGGTGAATTTGAAGCCCCGGATTTTACTCCTTTTGCTTTGGTCGGCGGGCCCATGCAATCCAGCTCTTTTCAATCCATCAACGGACAGATTACACAGGAATACCGTTTCAAATACATTCTACGGGCTCCGGAGGATGGGATTTACCTTCTTCCGGAAGCAAAGCTGATCGCTGGGGAGGAAATGTATTTTACCGATCCGATAGAAGTTTTTGTGTTACCCTCAGGACAGTCCGGAATTCAAAAGCAGGACTCCGGCTCAAGGCCAAGCCCGGCTCTCCGCCAGATATTAAAAGGTAAAAGAATAAAACGGTTTTAATATGCAAACGGGGTTCCGCTTCCTTTTTTTCCTATTCTTTTCGATCAGTTTAGGCGCTCAATCTGACATTCAGTTTGTCGCGGACACGGATACGGAGCGTCTTCTTCCCCGTCAGTCGTTCGAGGTTTCATACACGCTGGAAAACGCCAGTGGCACTGACTTTACCCCGCCGGACTTTTCCCCCTTTGAGGTGTTGCGAGGCCCCAGTATTTCGAATAGCCTGCAGATTATTAACGGAAGACGTTCGAGCAGCATAACTTATTCTTTTGTGCTCGCTGCGCCCGGACCCGGAAAATATACCATTCCACCTGCGAGTATACAGGCGGAGGGCCAGTCATTCAACTCGGGGACTCTAAGGGTTGAAGTGGTACCCAAAGGATCGGATGCCAATGCCGGTCGGCAACAAGACGTATATGTCCAGTATGAATTGAGCACAGATTCGCCCTACATTGGCGAGGCACTCCTACTGGATTTGGTTCTCTACAGCAAAAAGCGGGTTCAAAATGTGTATAAGCGAAACGATCCCGACCGAAGCGGATGGTATAGCCTCATATTGCCTGGTCGCCCCCCCGCTCGAAATACGGTCGTCAATGGGCAATCTTACCGGCGACAAGTATTAAATCGCGAGCTGCTTTTTGCTCAAAAATCAGGCCCGCACCTTTTGGAATCCCTATATTTACAGGTAGATCTCGAAGATGAGAATAATAAACGATCTTCCCCCTTTTCTTTTTTCCGATCGTATGACCGGCAAGAAATATACGTGCCCGATACCGCGGTGTGGGTTCGATCGCTACCCCAACCTGTGCCGGCTCATTTCTCGGGTTTAGTGGGAGATACTGAACTGGAGGGGCAACTCAAAACAGCTCGCATAAGTCTGGGCGATGCAGCAGAATATACCGTTCGTCTGGAATCCTTTAGCGATCCCAATATTATAAGTCCTCCACGTGTGATTAGCGAGAATGCAGAAGTGCTCCAGCCTCAACTCACTTACGAAGGGAAAGAAGATTTTTCTCAGGGTAGAAAGTACATTTATATTTATGAATATTTAGTTATTCCTGACAGTCTTGGCACGCAGTCCATTTTCCCTCAAATTATTTACTTTGATACTCAGAAAGAAAAGTACGATACCCTTTCAGGTGCAACTCAGGATTTATGGGTTTCTGAAAAAAGAGTTGAGACCCCAGAGGGGAGTGAGGATGCTTTAGCAGACGGAGAAGGCCCGCCGCCTTCGGAACCATCGGATGGATTGAGTTGGTGGTGGCTCAGTGCCCCGCTGTTAGTTGTACTCTTATGGCTTGTATTTCGGTTTAAAAGAAACGACCCCGCTGCGGTATCGCCCTCCGATTCACTTGAGCACCGCTTAAAGGACTTGCTTCGGGACGATCGGCCCGATCCACGCGAATTGCGTGATGTTTTAAAGCAGTTAATAGCGAGAGATGAAGGTGCCGGAATGAACACAGATCAGTGGCAGCGATATTTACGTGAGTTAGACTATCTGGTTTATAGCCCATTAGCTGATGAGGGGGAATGGGATCGCATAATGACCGAATGGCGATCGGATTTGGATAACTAAACAAAGCCGTAATCGTCAGTTTGGAGTAAGAAATACCCGCCCAGCGCTCCAGAATGTTCCATCTCTGCAAATTTTATTACTTTTAAGGTTCAATTGAATATAATATGGAATTTGCACTGACAGAAGAACAGAAAGCCGTACAAGAAGCGGCACGAGAATTTGCCCAAAAAGAGCTTAAACCTGGCGTCATAGAGCGAGATAGTAATATGACCTACCCCAAAGAACAAGTTCGCGGATTGGCTGAGCTTGGATTTTTGGGAATGATGACGGACCCCAAGTATGGCGGGGGCGGAATGGACACCATGTCTTATGTGCTGGCGATGGAAGAAATTTCAAAAATAGATAACTCCTGCTCAGTGATCGTCTCGGTCAACAACTCTTTGGTGTGCTGGGGACTCGAAAAATTTGGATCAGAAGCACAAAAAGATACGTATCTCAGGCGACTGGCCACCGGAGAATGGATAGGCGCTTTTTGTTTATCCGAGCCGGAAGCAGGCAGTGATGCCACAAGCCAACGAACCACAGCTGAGGATAAAGGTGACCATTATGTTTTGAACGGGACCAAAAACTGGATTACAAATGGCGGAACATCTAAAGTTCATCTCGTCATTGCCCAGACTGACCCTGAAAAGGGATATAAAGGGATCAATGCTTTTATTGTCGAAACCGATTGGGACGGAGTTGAAATTGGTGGCAAAGAAGATAAATTGGGTATCCGATCCTCAGATACCCACTCCATTATGTACAGTGATGTCAAGGTTCCTAAAGAAAATCGAATTGGTGAAGACGGCTTCGGCTTCAAATTTGCTATGCAAGTATTAAGCGGAGGACGCATCGGCATTGCCGCTCAGGCTTTGGGAATAGCAGCCGGATCTTATGAGCTGGCAAAAGCTTATGCTAAAGAACGGGAGACGTTCGGAAAACCCATTGCTCAACACCAGGCCATTGCCTTCAAGTTGGCTCACATGGCTACTGAAGTTGAGGCAGCCCGCCTGATGGTATACCGTTCTGCGCAAATGAAGGACAGGGGCTTGAATTTTGATAACTCCAGTAGTATGGCAAAAGTATATGCTTCAGAAGTAGCCATGCGCACTTCAACTGAGGCCGTTCAGATTCATGGTGGATATGGTTTTGTCAAAGAATATCACGTGGAGCGCCTGATGCGAGACGCTAAAATCACTCAAATCTATGAGGGAACGAGTGAAATTCAGCGTATTGTTCTTTCTCGAAATATCCTGAAGGGCAACCTCTATGACCCGATTCTGGACCTTCAATAAGACCTTTCCAGATAATGAAGTGCAACAATCAGAGCACAGCTTGAGTTATATTTCCATATGTGGTCAAAATCCTGGGAAATAGCGAGGTTCTTTTCCATCCCTGTTAAGGTGCACTGGTCCTTTGGACTCATGGTACTGTATGTTTTTTTTATTGGATGGAAAGAGTCCATGGAGTGGTCGGGAATGCTGGGCTTTGGGTTTTTCGTGGCCCTGCTGTTCGCTTGCGTTTTAATGCATGAACTCGGGCATGCGCTTACAGCCCGGAAGTATGGGGTGTCTACGAAGGATATCATTATTAGCCCGATTGGCGGGGTAGCTCGCCTCTATCGCATGCCTCAAAAGCCGTGGGCTGAATTTTGGGTGGCACTAATGGGACCAGCAGTAAATGTAGGCATAGCCCTTTTTCTTGCTATTCTTATTTCCCTCACCCCATTGTCCTTCACGCCTTCAGGAGATATATCTATGCTTTTTTCTCAATTGTCCAATTTAGTGCCCCTCCTCATGTGGATCAATCTCGGATTGGTCATATTCAATCTCATCCCGGCTTTTCCCATGGATGGCGGACGCGTATTTCGCTCCCTATTATCTCTTCGCTGGTCCCCTCTTCAGTCTACGCGCATTGCGTCTTACTCAGGTCAGACGATTGCCATGGGGTTTATTTTTTACGGCCTGTACCAGGGTGAATATATATTACCCTTCATAGGTGTATTCGTTTTTGTTACGGCCGCCTTGGAGTATCGCAATATGAAACGGCTAAATGCAGCACGCGCTCATAAAGTTCTGGAAGTAACCCGGCCACTGAAGCCCTTATTTTTAAATGATCCGATTGAGCGAGCATTAGAACTCAAAAACAATCACTCCGAAGAGCAATTGGTGGTACTGGACCAGTCATATCAGGCTGTGGGTTACATCGATACCGGACAAATTACCGGTTTACGCATGGACGCTCGCATCTCAGATTTGGTGATGAATGAAATAGACCAGGTGAACTACGAAGATACCATCGATGAAGTCGCTCAAAAATTTGAGTCTCGGCCCCTTCCCATATTTGCTGTTTATACCGAGAACTATTTGCTTGGCATTGTTCGCAAAAACGATATTTTACTATGAGTGATAAGAAAGAAGTAGTCGATTCACACGAGTTTTTTATCAAACAAGCCGTAAAAATCGGACGCGAAGGGATGCGTTCAGGTCGTGGCGGGCCCTTTGGAGCCCTTGTTGTCAGAGAAGGCGAAATTATAGGTCAGAGCTCGAATTGCGTTACCAGCTCTATGGATCCCACAGCACATGCCGAAGTGATGGCCATTCGGGAAGCCTGCCGGAACTTGGAAGCCTTTCAATTGAGTGGATGCACCCTTTACACCAGTTGCGAACCCTGCCCCATGTGCCTCGGAGCCATTTACTGGGCGCGTCTGGATGCGGTGTTTTTTGCAGCCTATCATAGCGATGCTGCAAAAGCCGATTTCGATGATAGTTTTATTTACAGTCAACTGGACATCGAACCCGAAAACCGAAGTATTCCCATGAAACAACTCTTACGTGATGAAGGAGTCTCCCTTTTTGAGGAGTGGATGAAGATGGATCACAGAATACCCTATTGAGTTTCATTCTCACAATTTAATTATCAGGAAAATGATGGGTTGTCGGGGCCTCCGCAGCCCGAGACTTCATTTATTGATATCCTATATCCTTAAATACCCTGCGGGCTGCGGCGCTACGTTCCGCTACTCGTTCAGGACCCCTCCTTCATCCTCGAGATCGCTGGCAGCGATCCTCGGGATTCCGGAGCTTCACTCGGTCCTTCGCCACTCCAAAATCCTGGAGTGGGCTCGGACCCCTCGCCCGGCTATTCAGCCCTGGCGAGGGCAGCTGCACATCGCTAGTCCATCCTAATGTGAATCCTGCATATCCTCAAAATCAGCGTACCATATTTCAGTGGCGCTTCAGCGGTAGCCTGTTTTGTTTATGG
>CAZVFU010000005.1:0-70054 GCA_964626595.1 uncultured Saprospiraceae bacterium | reverse complement strand
TCTGGCGGACCCTCGAGGGGCACGCCCGAAAAAGAAAATTCACGCATATAAAATGCGATGATAAACCTGAAATACGTTAGGTATCTTTGGCGCGTTAACTTCAACAAAAAAACGATATGGATAATCCGTTTAAAAAAATATTGGGTGTTACTCTTTGCATATTTGGTGGACTGGCGGTCATCATGGGCGCTTTCGGTGCTCACGCCTTAAAGGAGAGCCTATCCGCAACAGCCATAAGCAGCTACGAAACTGCTGTTTTGTATCAAATGATCCACGTGCTCGCGGGACTGTATGCTATCAGTCGTACCCACCCATATAGTAAATGGATTCCCTGGGCGGCCGGAGGTTTCATTTTGGGGATTATTCTGTTCAGTGGATCCCTTTACCTCTTGTCGACTCGAGAACTGACCGGTTGGGGGGTGCAATGGATGGGGCCCGTCACTCCGATAGGTGGATTGTCCTTTATTCTGGGCTGGATATGCTTAGCTATTGCACATCTGAAAGGAATTATTGGGGAAAAGCCGGGTTTGGAGTAATTCCCTCCACACTCAACATAAGTTTAGAGGCATTGGTAGAATATCATATGATTATAAACGTTAATTTGTATCTTCGTATTTGAATCAGGTGGATGACCACCCTAAATTGCGAGGAATAAACACATCATATATGAGGGATATAATTTTTTTAGTACTGGCTATGGTCGTGGGCGCTTCGGTTCAAGGTCAATTACCCCAGTCCCAATCCAGTGAATTTTCTCATTTTAACAAAGGCTTGCAGTTGTTCAAGCAGGGGATTTATGAGAAGTCAATTGATGAGTTTCGATCGTTTAGAAATCTGGAAGTTAATATCGACCATACCACTTTGGATCGGCATGATATTCAGACGGAATACTACATCGCATTAGCGTCGATTAAACTGGGGCTGCCCGAAGCCGAGCAACTGTTTTTAGATTTTGTACAAAACCACAAGCCGGACCCACTGATCTTTATGGCTACGCTGGAAATAGCTGATTACTATTATAACCAGCGAAAATATGAGGAGGCTTATACCTATTATAGTCAAATTTCGATGCGTGATGTTCCATCATCTAAACGGGAGGAAATTTTATTCAAAAAGGGATATGTATTGTTTACGCAAGGAAATTATCAGCAAGCGCGTAGTCAATTAAATTTGATCTCGAACTCGCAGGGGCCGAATTACTATCCCTCGAACTACTATATCGCCATGAGTTATTATGAGCAAGGCATATATGATAAGGCTCTCCCCTACTTTGAGAAAATTGAGTCGTCTAGAAAGTACGGCCGATTCATTCCGGCTTATAAAAGTCAAATTTTATTTGAACTCGACCAATTTGACGCTGTCATAGATTACGCGCCGGGCAAGTTGGAAGAAGATCAGGTACAGGAAAAGGATAAAATCGCATATGTGCTTGCTCTTTCCTACATTCAAAGAGAAGAGTTTGAGTTGGCCTTACCCCATTTGGAATCCTACAGTCGGCGGAATCGTATGTCTTCGGATGATTATTACCAATTGGCCTATGTTCAGTATCAAACCGGACACTACGAAGAGGCTATATCCACCTTTTCAAAAATATCCGACGAAAATAATCGGCGAGGACAAAATGCAAATCTTTATCTCGCAGATGCCTATTTGAAGTTAAAAGATAAGGAATCAGCTCGGAATGCATTTGCTAATGCCTCGCGAAGGGGAGACGATGAATCGGTGGCCTTAGAGGCTTCTTTCAATTACGGGAAACTATCTGCGGAAATGGGGTTTGACAGGGAAGCTGTAAATGCTCTTTCTAAAGTGCCTCCCAGCAGTGACTATCATAAAGAAGCGCAAGAAATCCTTTCGGATGTGTTTCTCAAAACACGCGACTATAAAAAGGCAGTAGCTACTATTGAAAGCATTGAGGATCCGTCACCGGATTTGCTCAGTGCGTATCAAAAAATCACTTTTTTCAGAGCAACTCAGCATTTTAGAGAAAAGAATTTTGATTTAGCATTACAAAGTCTGGAGAAATCATTGGACCACCCCATTGAGCAAAAATGGGTAGCACAGGCTACCTTTTGGAAGGCTGACATTTTCTCGAGACAACAAAAATATGGAGAAAGCACAAATTTGCTATTGAGTTATTTAGATCAAACAAAAAGCGTGTCAAATCTGCCTCCCGGGTCGAGTCCCTATATAGCCCACTACATGTTGGGATACAACTACATCAAACAAAGCGAATACGGACAGGCTGAATCGTATTTCAAACAGGCTGTTCAGGGAATCAAAACCCATCGAATCCAGATCAAGAATCAATATATCACTGATAATATTTATGGCGATGCCTTACTCAGACTGGGCGATTGTCTTTTCAAACTCAATAAATACGATGCAGCCATATCAGCTTACGATCAGACCATCGAGCGCAGAAGTAGTGGCTTTGTTTATGCCCAATTTCAAAAATCCATTATTTACGGTCTCCAAGGCCAGAGAGAACGAAAAGTAGAGTCATTAAATCAGTTAGTCAAGAACTATCCGAATAGCACCTATGCCGATAACGCACTTCTGGAATTAGGATCCACCCTTACCGAACTCGGGCAGTTGAATCAGGCGATAAGACCACTCAATAAGCTCGTTACGGATTACGGGGCTACTTCGGAATTGGTGGTGGATGCCCTGCTCCGGTTGGGATTATTGTCCTATAACCTTGGAGATACGAAAACAGCCTTAAATTATTATAAAGCGGTATTTGATAAGAATCCGCAACCGGAACAATCTGCCGAAGCGCTTACGGGTATTGAAGAGATTTATGTGCAGGATATGGGCCAACCGGAGGCTTATGTCAAATTTCTCGAGGAGAAGAGCGGTGTCTCTCTGGGTGAGCGAAGCAAGGATTCGCTTAACTTCAGGGCAGCAGAGGCTCAATTTGAAAATGGGAACTACGAGCGTGCGGCCAAAGCTTACCAACGGTACCTGGAACAATTCCCTAACGGAATCCATGCCCTGAGTGCTTCTTTCCGAATGGGCGAATCCTATCTCGCCGAAGGAATGTATAAACCCGCCCTGGCTGGATATGAAAAAGTCATTCAGCGTGGACCGTCGCCTTATTACGCTCCGGCCTGTCAAAAGGCAGCCCTTATAAGTTACAACTATATTGAGGATTTTGAGAAATCGACGGAATATTTCCAGCGCTGGTCAAAAGTCGCTCAATCTGAAGAGGATGAATTGACAGCTCAGGTGGGAGGTATGGAGGCTGCATTTCGAGCCCAGGATACAAAGGCCGTTTTAGATCTGTCCGATCAGGTATTCCAGAATCCACGCAGTTCAAACGACCAAAAGGGAAAGGCCATGTATTACAGAGGTAAGGTGGCATTAGAGGAGAAACAATGGGATCAGGCGCTGAATGCATTTAACGAAGTGAGTCGACTGAGTGATGATGAGCGGAGCGCAGAAGCGCGATATCAGATCGCGAAAATATACTACGTACAGAAAGAATATGAACTTGCAGAAGAGCTAAGCAGGGAATCTTACAAAGAGAGTTCCGCCTATCCTTATTGGGTAGCCAGGTCATTGATCCTATTGTCTGATATTTTAGTCAAGCAGGATGATATTTTTAATGCCAAAGCGGCCCTGGAAGCGGTCATTGAAAATTTTGGAGAGTCCGAGGAGTTGTTAGATGAAGCAAATCATAAATTAGAAAAGATAAAAGAACTTGAAGATGAGTAATTGTATAATAAGGCTATTGATACTCCTGAATCTTTTAAGCTTGGGGATCCTTTCCAGCAGTCTGGCTCAGGTTCAATTGCCATCAGAAGAGGTTCAGGTGGTTCGGGATTTTGATGCTCGACTCGGTTCTGCTGAGCGCCTGCTTATGAACCCTCAACTTCCCCCCTTTGATACCACACAGTTGTCGTATAATTTTAGAATACAGGATCGGCAACTTGATTACGACTATCAACCTCCAGAAATCCGAGCACTGGGTATGGGGCGAACTGAATTGGAAAAGTCATATTCAACTTACTTAAGGGCAGGCTATGGTACGCCAAAAAGTCCCCTGGCAGATGGATACACTAGTTTCCGGGGAAGTAATTATCAAGCATATGCAGAAGGGAGCCACTATAGTGTCGACAATCGAAATAACCTTGAAAACCAAATTATAGGTCGCACTCATCTCGGACTAGGTGGGGAATACATTTTTGGCCCGTCCTTTTACATCGATGGACACTTGAAGTACGATCATCTGATCAACGACTTATATGGCTATGATCATGAAGTTGATTCCTTTTCGCGAGAAGATGCAGCCAGACGATTCAATCTGTTTCATGCTGATTTCTCTCTGGGAAGTAAGGAGTCCAATTCCTGGGGCTTGCAATACAAGTTAAAAACAGCCTATGAAAATACATCTGACAATTTATTAGCCAGTGAAAATCAATTCCAGCTATTAGCTCAGGTCGCCTGGGAAATTTCAGATCAGCAAGCAATTGAAGTAGAGGGTCAAGCCCGGTTCATTAATTTTACAGATTCTATATCTGCAGACCCCATAGGTCTTAATATTTTCACCTTCAAGCCCAGTTACTCCTATCAAACCGAGAAATTCTCAGCCCGTGTCGGACTTTTTGTCGGAAATGCCAATGAAACCTCATTGATTTTCCCCGAAATCCATGCTCAGTATAGTGTACTTGAAGATCAGCTTATTGCATATTTGGGAAGTGCCGGCTCTTTGCAAGCGCAAGGATTTTCCCAGCTAAGTCAGCGCAATCCATACTTTACGAATACAATGGATTCATTGTATGCCACTCGACAATGGGAAATTTTTGCCGGAGCAAAAGGAAGGTATAATCAGCTGAAGTATAATCTTGAAGTAGCCTACCAGAACTTTTCTAATCTGGCCTTCTTTACACCTGATTTTAAGGATACACGCTTATTTGATGCGTATTACGAAAGTGGAAGCGCGATCGATATCAGCCTCAATCTCAATTATCCGGTGACTGAGAATCTAACGACCTCCCTGACTTTGAATCAAACCTTTTTTAGTTTGGACTCCCTGGAGTCTCCGATTCATACGCCTACATTTACTGCGGATTTCAGAACTGAATATTCTCTTTTATCTCAAAAGTTGAACTTCTGGTTTGATATTCGATTTCAAAATGGGGTGGACTACCTGGACTCCGATAATCAAATTGACCAACTGGAAGGACTGTTTGACTTAAGCTTAGGTGCAGATTATTTCTTTGCTGAGCATTGGGGCGTATTCTTTCACGCTTATAACTTAACGAATAATACCCGACAGCGATGGAATCAATATCCGATTATAGGTCGAAATATTCTAGGTGGAATTATTATGCGATTTTAGAGCAGTTTTTAATCTAAGCTCCTCCAAATAATCACACCCTTTATGAAGCTAACTGTTGTCCATGAGATTATCGATTCCTATCTCGAGCAAATCCCACACCTTGATCAAAAATGGGAAGCACTGTATGAATATCCCACGAATTGGGCGAATATAAAAGATCAAAGTCTATCGATAAAAGAGCAGGTTTTAGCTGCATTCAAAAGTACACGGACCCAAAGATTATGGAAACGGGAACGATACCGCCCCATAGAAACGTTGATTCTATTTTACGATGAAGATCCCGAAATAGTTCAAGAGTCCATAAATATCCTGTTCAATAACAGTCGCCCGATTCAGGATCGCATTGACTCCTTTCGTTATATGGCAGAAGAGATGGTTCATCATTATAAGAAGTCACATCCCAATAGTATTATTGCAGATGCAAATTGGGACGTGCAGTGGGTAAGCTTGTTAATTTCAGGAATGGATCCATCTCAATATGCATTTTACCATCAAACCTTATTCTTTCGCGCTGCTCATTTATTAGATATGCGTCCTCAGCCTCAGGTAGACGATTATGAGCGTTACTCCAAGATGATCAATATTATCTATAACTTTCTGGAGAATAAAGACCTCAATACCCAGCGTAAACAAAGTTTACCTTCCAGACTGCACAAATCCGCAAATGTCAACTTTAAAAATACAGCCGTTGAGGCTTTAGCGCTTTATTCGAATGTAGATTTGTTCAGTGAATCACGCTAATAGTGCTCTCAAATGATGTGGCAAGCCGATCCTAATCGGGAGCCTGATATCGGAATCTAACGGATTGAGAGCTGGTCAAATCTGCCTTCATTTTAAACCGGTATTTATTTTGACCGTCATTTACTTCAATAGCTGCGGTATTGGGTGGAATGAGCCCCATATTATGCGCATACATCACCAGATCACTGGAAAAACCCTTTAAGGTATAGTAAATGACTTTCTTTTCTCTTCTAACTTCATAATCTGTTAGGATCCATTCATCGCCTACTTTGACTGAAACGGTATCTCGATCTAATAAGTCATCATCCCAAATAGATATGATTAATTTTCTATTCTTTACAACGATTTCATCCGACTCTTCAATTTTCACATCCTTTACATCAATATCTTTGGGAGGTGGGCTGTAATTACCCATGGTCCAGCTCAGCAAATCGTGATGCGCATAGGCCTCAGATGTTCCGGCTGAAAACCCAACCCAACCATAACCATCCTCAGAGTTGATCCGTAAAGGGATATCCAAACGAACCGTCAATATGGGAAACAAGTAACTATCCAGGTAAAAAATTAGTTCTTCATTTCGATATTCTATTCGCGCAAAATGGGATTCTCCATCATTCAGTTCGGGTATGGAATGAACCGTCGCATATTTTCTATAATACCCCATAGATGGATCAAAGAAGGACAAACAAACATGATTGGCACTCTCTTCGTCCTCATTTTGGAATATATCAAACTCAATAGCAACAGCTCGGTCTAATTGCTTGTATCCTAAATCATTCCCCATTCCACCGATAACTCCAGGTCCCTGATTCTGAATTACAAAGGCAAACCCATCTCCCCCATCATAAACATTATCATTATTTCTAATCTTAAACTCAAACTCAGTATAGAATCCATCTTTCAAAAAGATCTTATTCTCAGAATACCATGCAGCACCTTGAGTGTTGGCCTCAGCCGGACAAATCCTTAAAAAGTCTGAAAATAGTTGGGCCCCCTGCACTGTGCTTAGACTTTCCTTTTCTGCTTTGAAGTCATTGATTTCGAAAACCACTTGTGCTATTCCTGCTTGAAGCCCTGCTAACAGAATGATGATCGTTGCAAGAAAAATATCTTTTATAAAACTTTGCATTCGTATGATTGTTTTCTACAGCAAAAGTATCATTTTTGCTATCAAATCTTAGTATATGGCTATTATAATAACAGATGAATGTATCAATTGCGGAGCTTGTGAACCCGAGTGTCCAAACAATGCCATTTATGAAGGCGGGATTGAATGGGCCATTTCGGATGGAAACACCGTAAAAGGGGATTATGAATTAGAGGATGGTAAAGTTGTTGATGCAGACAAGCAACTGGAACCTATTGATGACGATATTTACTATATTGTTCCCGACAAATGCACAGAATGCGTAGGATTTCATGAAGAGCCTCAATGCGCAGCTGTATGCCCTGTAGATTGCTGTGTGCCCGATCCGGATAGGGATGAGACAGAGGATGAGTTATTGACTAAGAAGAGTCGTCTTCATCTGTAATTTATTCTGAGAAATATCAGATAATTAGAAAGTTCTCGATAAAAGAACCTTATACTTCTCACCCAAATTATGGCTTTTAGTCCTTTCTAAATTCTATAGAAGTATTTGCAGCTAATTTTCAATCCAGGATTTGATAAATCTACTGAGGATGCGCTTAGAATTGGTAACGCACGCCAGACTCTAAAGACCAAATGTAAGCATCTATGTAGGATGGTTTTGTATTAAGCCCGGTGAAACTCTTCGTCAGCATACCTCGCAATTGAATAGACCAAGAAGATCCCAGCTTATATGAGGAATTGATCCCTGCTCCGAGGTGAAAATAAGAATGGGGTTCATCTCGCTTATTGAATCCTAAATCTGGATAATAATAGCGAATAGAGGAATTCGATAGATCGGGATTCATGGTATACCAATCCAAAGAGGCTCTGGCAATAGCCCCCAATCCAAATCGACCGGCAATATTCCAATCAAATTGGCCGGTGAAACCTATTCGGTGAGCATGAATCTGAACTTGAGGTAAATCTAAAGAAGGAAAAATGTTTTCATTAGTTTGAGGATTATCCGGGTTGGATCCGGGTAGTACGAGTGGGACAGAGTAGGCTCCATCTGCCTCGAGTGTTCTGGATTTCAAGTATTGGTATCCTACAGAAAAACTGGTTTGCCAGGGAGATTTACCTGTATAAGAAAGTCCAAAAAATACTCCACCACCCCATAAGTCAGAATTTTGATTTTGAATATGAACTTCAACAAAGGATCCCAAAACAGGATTTCGAGGATAAGAAGGTTTAGTTAAAACCTGTGAAGAAAGAGAGGGCGGATTATATAGTATCTGTGTTCCTAAGTGAGCGGAGGTTCGAGGCAACAAAGATCGGATTCCTGCTAATCGCTGGCTCAAGATTTCAGGTTCGGACAGCGAATGCAACTGCATCTCTGCATCAGCTGAAAACCGATTCAAGGCAACTGAATAGGGCATCCGATTATTATCTTCGATTAGGTAATCCCCTGCATTAGCAAAAAGTAGGTCACCATAATATGAACGAGAACTGCTTTCGGGTTGGAAATCAGTCAACTCCACATCATTGGAAGATGCAGCATAGGAAAGATCGGCAGAGGCCATATTAGGTTCTGCTTTTTCTATTTCATTTGAATTCCCCTGATGATCTCTGTAATCGAGCACGCCCCAGCCCGCGACAGTAAAAAAACAAAAAAGCCATAAAACCGCATTGATATATTTACGGCCCCGGAAACGACTCGCAACCGGCATTTGCTGATCGAGCATCGGCTCAAGAGCATTCCAGCCCTCTTCTTCCCATGGATGTTGATTTCTATAGTCCATATGCCTCCCCATCTTTCATATTTGAAATATGCTTCCTTAAAATACTTCGAGCCTGAGAAACATGCCATTTCGAGGTCCCCGAACTGATCGATAGCATCTCCGCGATTTCGCGATGCTTATAACCCTTTACAGCGTAAAGAGTGAATACCTTTCGGGTGGTATTTGGTAATTGTTTTAAATGTTCCATAAGATCTTCCAAAAACAGATTATCAAGGGCAGGTTGATAATGAATCGCATCGCGATCAAAAATCGGTACTACTGTAGCCGCAGAGGATTTGGATCTAAAGTAGTCACTGAGTGCCCTGAAAACCAAAGTTTTTGCCCAGGGCTTAAAAGGCCGGTTTTGGTCATAAGAACTTAAATTCTGAAAAATACGCAAAAAGCCATTGTTCACAATCGAAATCACAGCGTCTTTATCACGCGTATATTTTTCTACCATTCTGCACATATCAGTGAAAAAATAGCCATACAACTTCCGTTGACTACTCCGATTATTTTGGATACTGTCTCGAATCCAACTTCGTACTTGTTTCGTTTTATCCTCCATGCTCTGTGCGTACTTGAGAATACACAATATAAGCGTATTTTCCCAACACTCCTATTATTATCATATACGGATATTAGGGTCCGAAAGGTTGGTCTCGCAAAAAATAATATAATTTCTTGTACGAATATATTTTTAATGTATCTTTGCCATCCAATCGGAGGAGTGGCAGAGCTGGTTTAATGCACCGGTCTTGAAAACCGACGTGCCTTCACGGGCACCGGGGGTTCGAATCCCTCCTCCTCCGCATTTTTACCTTATCATGGTGGCTATAGCTCAGTCGGTTAGAGCGCTAGATTGTGGTTCTAGAGGTCGTCGGTTCAATTCCGACTAGCCACCCTTGATTATCCCACTTTTTCATTTTTATTTTCTGGCCGTGCCGCTCGGGCTTCGCTCCTCGCGTCGCTACGCTACGTAGCTCGTTCAGATACCCCCTCCATCCACGAGATCGATTGCAGCGATCCTCGGGATTCCGGGGCTTCACTCGGCTCCCGGCCAACGCTACACGGCCCAACTGCGGATCTGCCGCCTTTTGGGCGGCACTACTTCGCATCGCTCACGGAAATGTTTCTAATGAAATCTAAGCAGGAAATATCATGATCAGAAATAGCATCGATCCTTATAGATTGATTCGCAATCGTCACACATGCGAAGCTGCTTTCGCATATCGATATGCATTAATAATACCCAAAATGCCTCATAATAACTCAAAGCAATTGAGCTGATATTTAACGAACAATAAAGACCAATTTCTGTGCTGAAGTATTTCCCTGTTCGAAATGCGCAATATACATTCCGGCTGGCCAGCTATGGCATGGGATCCGATGAGCCCCCCTATTCATAACTCCCTCAAATACCTTGCGACCGTCAGCGGATCGAAACTGCAGAAGACCATTCTCTATACCACTAACCTTAACCATTACAAAATCAGCGGCTGGATTTGGAAAAACCTCTAATGCTGAATGCCCTGCTCGACTTGATCCACTCAGAGAGGAATCGATGATTCCTCGCACCGGAACTCGCTCACTTGCACAAGTATCGGGTGGAACCTCTATGACCCAGTTGGAGTAATAATAAAATTCATCAATACCGCCGTTTGTACCTGTTATCGAAATATACTCACCATCTGTATACGGATAATCAAAGGAATCCTGGTCTACTTGATACAATTGAGGTCCTGAAAAATCAAATTCACTAAAATTAATGGCGCCATCAGTAGTTAAAACATAGGAGGTCCCTCCGTTCAGATTCCATCCTAAATCAATTTTATGTATGGTATGACTATCCAAAGAAAAGCCAGAACGCTCTATGACCTGACCATCCAAATTACGTAAAATGAACTCACGCCGACCGGCCTCCACTGCGCGAACCGTTATTTCTTTTAATCGACAATCAGAAAGCGCTGTAAATTCAATTTGTGCGTTAAACCATGGATTTGGCAATGCTGAATTTTCCTCCGAGATGAGCGGTCCTACATTCAGATCCATGCGCTCAAACTGCATTTGACTTTCCGCAAAAAGAACCGTGTCCCTGTCCAGCTGGGATATGATAAAAAGCCCGCTTCCCCTTTGAAGTGGCACCTCACTATCCTCGAACTCGTACCAGTTTATATCAGAACCAACAGCCCGGAGCATAGCCCGTGTCCCAATGCCGACTGTATCGTTAATGGCTCGTATAGTTATATCAGGCCGATAGTCCACATCCACCCATTCCGATAATACGGTGTCTCCACAGTGTGAAAAGATGGCCTGGAATAATCCAGGCTCTTCTACCATCAAGGTAGAGTTCATCTCTCCTGTGTTCCAAAATAGGAAATGCTCGGAGTTTAAGGGTTCTAAAAATAAAGCATCTCGACCGCACACCTCAAGCTCGCCGGAAAAATTTAGACGCGAATCAATGTCAATGTCAGCTGATAAATAAAGAGGGCTGGCTCGAAACCAGGCACCTGAACTATCCCGATCAATCCAAAAATACCGTCCCTCTTCAGATACCCCTTGATTTTCTCCATAGTTCCATTCATTCTCATTATAATATAATCTTAGATCATCTGATCTTGGATCTATACCCAGTATTCGAGTAGTATCGCCAACTGAAAAGCACGAATTTGCAAATTCAAGTTCACGTTCTGCACGCATCCCTACTCCTGCTGTGTATAAAAATAGAGTATTAACCTGAGGCGGAATATAGCTTTCCTTTTTCCCTCCCGGCCATGTAAAGACTACCGAATCCACAGCCGAATCCTCCCCTATTCCAAAATGAAGAATATTAGATCCACAAACACCATAGGATTCACCCACGCGTAATGTCCGCCGTTGCATACCTAGGTCAGAATACAGTCGCACTTCTACCTGAGTTCCACTCATTTTAAAATAGCTGGAATCTACAATTTGGAATCGTATAAAATTATTTTTTGTAGAGGAGAATGGATTTAATAACAAAATATCATCCCGATCCTGTGGATTGTTATACAGACCGTGCCGAGTTGAAAAAATATCCAAATATCCATCCTGATTAAAATCGCCTATTTGAGCTGAGCTAATGGAATTTTGGTACCGTCCCAAAAGGTCTGCATGCTCAGAAAATCCGCCCTCTTGATCATTTAAAAGGATAGTCGCTCTTTCTCCTGTTATCAAGAAATCCACATGCCCATCACAATCAAAATCCCGAGCTAAAACCTGAACACTATTAAATTGCAAGTTGAGTTCTTCGAAAGCCTGAGATTTTTGAAACTCATCTCCCTGGTTCATATATAATGCGGCAGGCTCATCGTGATTAATAACCAGCAAATCCATTAACCCATCATTGTCTACATCTGCAAAAGCGGACGCCCAGGATTGAGCAGAATCAGCGATGTTCCATTCCTGAGCAACTTCAATATAGGAGCCATCAGGCTGAGAAATATAAAATTGATTGATTCTCCGGGGGTCTGAAGGATGATTCGCAAAAATAGAGCATTTGGAGATGTACAGATCCGGCTTCCCATCTTCATTGATGTCTTCCCAAACACTACCATAATTTCCAGAACGAAAAAAACTGTCTGGATGGCTGGGAGGCAAGACTCTTTCCCTGTCAAAAGGAATTCCATCTTCATTTTTAAGGGTGTAATTTTCGCTCAAGTCACTGCACATGAAAATATCCAGGCTTCCCGATTCATCAAAATCAATCGCATTCGAACCTTGAGCAAAAAATTTGTATCGATTGTCCAGTAAATATTCATATCCTCCAATCGAGTCTGAAATCCAATAATTAACTCCTGAATCATTTCCAGCGCTAATCCAATCCAGCCATCGATCCTCATTCAACGGGAGACCCAAAATATTCCATTGCCTGAAAACCAATGGGGCAAACGATTCGTGCATTTCAAATTCGCCATCTGGAAGCTGCAGCAATATTTGTAATTCTCTCGCATTATTGAACCTAACGATATCTTCCAGCCCATCTAAATTGACATCAGTTACTGCTACAGCAACTCCTCCACTTCCGCGCCTCAACTCATCAATGTACTGTCTGGAGAAGGATTGGGATTGAGCATGAACACAGTATATACCTATAAGAATGGATATACATAAAAGGATTCTTACTTTTTCCAAAAGGGTTTGATATTTCGTAATTTTTTGAATGGTCTCCATTTTCTTTTAAATATTACATATCTCAAAGATAAGGCAGTTTCACTATAAAATACTCTTGGGCCTCCAAAAGAATAGGTCGGCCGGTAATCCCATGAGATATGGGTGCGGCCCAGCACACCTTCTATACCCACCACAACATTCGCATGAAGTGCAGAAGTTCCCATTTCATTTATTTCGTGGGTATGATACCAACTGTATCCGGGACCTCCTCCCAGGAATAGATTAAATCGCCTTCCGAGAAATCCATGATGTTTTCTATAATTCAAACCAAACCTGGTAGCGTGGTATAAATTGGAGTACTGCAAAACACCTTCCACACTGTTCGTTTTTGAAACCCGGAAGACTGAGGTCATGCCAATTTCTGTTCCAAGGCGAATCCCGGTCGATAAATTGTATTTTTGGCTATAGACTTTACTGACTAGAAATGTACAAATCAGAGACAATAGGAGAGTCAAAGTGAAAAACCGTTTTTCTGCGAATAAGCGATATGAGAATATGTTCAAAATAGATCCCTTTTTAAATCAAATGAAGCACTGGTGGAATGCGAAATCAATTTATTCCATCCATTCGCCTTTTGTATTTGAATATGTAGAATTTGTGTTGGATAAAAACAGGCAGTATTATCCATTTATTGTATTAGACAAAAGAAAGGCCACCTTTAATAAGGAAAATTCCTTTAAGAAGAAGAAAGAAAGAAGTTTTACCCCCCCCTTAAAAAGTATCATCCACGAGCACATTTTTCGACACTTTATTTTTACCAAAGGGTCGCATTTTCTAGAATATGGATCTGATGGAGGATGGTTGGGATTATATTGCCACATGGCGGGTGCTGACAGCTCCACACTCATAGACCCTCACCCACTCCAAAGCCAAATCATTCAAAAAAAATATTATTCAGAGCATCATGCACTAAATCAATATCCTTCCCTGGATGTTCTTATGAGCAAGCCCGGTAGGCCGAAATATGATTGTATTTGTATATATGACAAAAAAGAGTTGAATAGCTCAACTATAGACCAATTACTTAAAATCGCGAACGAAGAGGCTACAATAATAATCCCAAACCCCTTCGCAATAGATAGCCCAATTTTAGACTATATAGAAAATAAATGCAGCCTTATCCTAAAAACAGACCATCTTCAGATCATGTGGCGAAAATTTGAAGGGGAATCTCAAAAAGTCAATTATACATCAAAGTCATGGACTAAACCCTGGGAGTTTATACACGCGGTTTGATGATGTTTTTAACTTATATTCTGTAAAGCCTATAAAAAAACTCGTAAATCACAACCCATACCGTCAAGGCGAATTATAATCTTTAGAAAAAATTTCTGCACTCAGGAGGCGAGAAACCATAAATTTTCAAACTAAAACCCAATCTTTGAACCTCCAAAATTAAATGCATCCAGCGTTCGAATACCTAACAAAATATCCTCCCATAATAATTTCTCTTCCACAGGTTCTTCATTTTTTGATATTCGAACCGCCCGAAATTTTAGTGCTTCTCGAATTAAACTCCTGACCATTCGAGCATTTCCGGAAAACGAATCGCGCTGTTTATAAGATTTAGTGTAGTAAGCCATCAATTGGTCTTTTGTTTTGCCATCCCATTGAACTTCCTCTTCCACAAGTAAGCGTGCCGATATCTCCATAAGTTCGTCCGGCGTATAGTCAGAAAAAACCAAGGTCTTGTCAAATCGAGAGCGCAAACCTGGATTCACTTCCAAAAAGCGTTTCATTTTATCTGGATAACCCGCTACAAATACGAAAAACTGACCTCGAAGATCCTCCATGCGCTTAAGAAGGGTTTCAATGACCTCATTGCCAAAGTCAGCACCCATTCCCGCCGAACTACTTAAGCCATAGGCCTCATCAATAAAAAGAACACCACCCTGGGCCTTCTCAATTTTCTCATTCGTTTTGATAGCAGACTGGCCAACATAACCTGCAACCAATCCATGGCGATCCGTTTCAACCAAATGACCACGCTCCAATATTCCCAGCCCTCGGTAAATTTTTGCAAGTATCCGAGCGACCGTATTTTTTCCCGTTCCTGGATTACCTACCAGGACGGTATGAAGATGAAAGCGACTGAGTACCGATAAGCCCACCTTATCATAATGACGCACAACCCGAACCATATCCCTAATCTCCGTTTTCACCTCCTCTAGTCCCACCAGGTGATCTAGCTCCTTAAGAGATTCAGTCAGAAGTTCTTCATCGACCGGAATGTCTGCTATGGGTTTCGAGGCTTGAACATTTATTTTCTGAACATCCTTCAATGTAATTGTTGACAGCGATTCATTGTCAAGGGCTTGAACGCTTTCAGAGGTCATCACTCGCAATCCCAATTGAACTTTGGATTTTTCAATGAGCTGATCAACGAATCGTGCATTTCCAAAAGAGTAATCCCGGCTGCGAAACGCGCGCAATATGAGTTTTTGCAAGTATGCTTCTGCATCATCAGTAAACTCCACTTCTCTTTTAGCCGCTAGTTGAACCGCAATTTGATTGAGTTCCTGAGGCAGATAATCCGGAAAAAAGAACATCTGTCTGAAGCGGGAACGAAATCCAGGGTTCGAAGATAAAAAGTACTCCATTTCTCTGGGATATCCCGCCACAATGACTGCAAAATCAGAATCGGGTTGTGTCATCGCCTTGACCAGAATCTCAATCACTTCTCTGCCAAAGTCTTTACTATCATCATTTTCTCGAGCTAATGAATACGCTTCATCGATAAAAAGAACACCTCCTTCTGCACTCTCTAGAGCCTCTTTCACCTTGGGGGCTGTTTGCCCAATATACTCACCAACCAAGTCAGCACGATCTACTTCGACCACATGGCCACGGCTTAAAAAGCCCATTTTCTTATAAATTTTGCCCATCATCTGAGCAACAGTTGTTTTTCCAGTACCGGGTTTACCTAAAAATGCGCTGTGCAGAGAAATGCTTTGGCTATCCGAGAACCCTCTATCAGATCTCAATTTCAAAAATTGTAAATAATGTGCGTGTTCCTTTACTTGATTTTTAATATCATCTAGTCCCACCATTTTATCCAAGCGCAGAAGCACGTCCTCCAGACTATCTAAATCATCTTCCTCAGCTTCAAATGCAATCGGTATTTCACCATCTGAAGTATAAATGCGATTATAGCCTTTGAGATGACTTTCCCCCACCTCAAAAGGAACAACAGCAAGCACTTCATCCATAAAAACCAATTCTAAGGTATACAAGCCTTTTCGCCAGGTTCCGGGGTCACGACTTCCCCATCCCACTACAAATTCTATGGTTTCGTCATACTCTCTTACTTTTTTCAACCGAATTACTTCCCCTTTTAATTCACGTGAGGCTGTAAAAATTTTGACAAATAATTCGCAATGCCAGATTTTACTATCGTGAATATTATCTAACTGAATTTCTGCATATAAATACCTTGTCTTGTCAGCTGCAAACTGCCTCAAATAAGTTCTGTCCTCCTGAGCGATATCATCAAAAGGGCCCTCATATAATTTTATAGACCCAATATCAACAAAGGAAGATCGATCTAACTCACCACCATCTCCACTATCCTCAATGAAAAAATACTTTCGCCCGACTTCTTTGCCATTAACGGTGGCTTTCCAAAAATATACACCCTTTTTCCAAATGGACTTACTATGGTTGCCCCATCCCTCCCGAATAAAAACTTGACGATCATCCGGAGCCACTTTAACTTCCGGATTCAATTTGCAAAACTCTATCTCGCGCCCTCCGCGCTTCCAATAGCAAACTAAATCAACTTGAGCATCCCAAAACTGAACTCCATACTCCAAGTTTTCTAAAGCTAATTCTACGTAGATAAATGAGATCTCTCTTTTATCGAATACCTGACGATACTTTTTCCGATTGTCCATCAACCATTCGGTGGACGAATACGTCCGAATGCCCTCAAACTTGAATTTTTTCGCTTCCCTCTCCTTAGACTCCGATGACATTTGATTTTCCATATATACTTATAATGCAGTGATCTTCAAGTAATAATCCACCTTGGCTACCCAGCCCTCGGCTTTTAACTTTTAGGAACAAGGCATGAATATAAACCATTCTAAGTGAGATTTTTGTACATTTGAACGTAATAAATTTACATATATGTCTGAAGAATTCCTTCGTCGCTTTCAGGAGGTTAAACACTTCATTTTTGATGTTGACGGCGTTTTTACGAATAGTCAGGTCTTACTCACTGAAGATGGGAACTTACTCCGTTCTATGACAACTAGAGACGGCTATGCCGTTAAAGTGGCTCTCAGACAGGGGTATGGAATATCCGTAATCACCGGAGGTAGCTCTAACGGTGTTCGCAAAAGGTTGTCTAGCTTAGGCGTTTCCAGCATCTATACAGGTATAGACGATAAACTCTCCGTTTTTAATCAACTCGTAGAATCTGATGGACTCGATCCTAAGGATTTACTTTACATGGGTGACGATTTGCCAGACATCCATGCTATGAAGGCCGTCGGATTAGCATGCTGCCCTTCTGATGCTGTTCCGGAGATCAAGACCTGTGCTCATTATATTGCTTCCACGAAAGGCGGGGAAGGATGTGTTCGTGAGATTATTGAGAAAGTACTAAAAATTCAATCAAACTGGAAGTACTAAAAGATGGCGGGATTTGATATCATATGGCGCCTAGTTAGATTCCCCAACCTGCTTCTTATAGCCTTCACCCAATCGCTTGTATGGTATTCCTTACTGAAGCCCGTCATACTTCAAAATAATTTTAGCCCATACCTGAGCACCTTTGAGTTTATCCTATTTGTATTGTGCACCATTGCTATTGCCGCAGGTGGAAATGCAGTAAACGATTTGTATGATGTTCAAGTCGACCAGATCAATAAACCCGCGAGCCAAATTGTAGGAAAGTGGATTAGCATAGAAGATACTTACAGAATATACGTCATTATCGTACTGATTGGCGCCCTTTTATCTGGGTACCTGAGTTACGAACTCGGAAGATTAAGTCTTTTTGTATCCTATCCATTTATTGTATTTTTCCTTTGGGCCTACTCCAAATGGTTTAAACGACTCCCGTTTACCGGAAATACTATGGTCTCTCTTTTTGTAGCATCTGTCCCCATTGTTCTTCTAGTCCCGGAATGGAAAAACATTCTTCAGGTTGAGATCTTTTACTCCTTACAGCATAAACTCATTTGGAGCTTTTCTTTCTTCTGTTTTGGAGTGAATATTCTTAGAGAATACGTAAAAGATATCGAGTCTGTAAAAGGAGATATTCATGCTGGAGCCGTTACCCTTCCTGCTGTTATTGGTCCTCAGCGAGCCCGGCTCTACGCCATTATGTTTGCTACCATTCTCTTCTTTGGATTTCTTTTCTGGGGAAGTTTAATATATACACAGGTTAGCGCTTTTAATTTTATTTACTTTTCTTTTTGCTTGATAGGAACTCTGACCATCATTATCATATTATTATGGCGGGCTAAAATTAAATCAGACTACTACCGAATTAACCAATGGATAAAAATTCTTATAGTTCTGGGTTTACTTTATATCTTACTTTTCTAAAGACAGACTATGGAAATTATTTTAGCTTCTGGGAGTCCTCGGAGAAAGCAACTCCTTGCAGAACTGGGCTTAAAATTTGAAGTAAATCCCACCGATATTGACGAAAGCGTCCCATCCAACATATCTGCACACAAAGTGGCACTTTATCTCGCACAAAAAAAGGGTGCTGCAGCAAGAGATCAGTGGGGCAAGTCAGCCTGTATCTTAGCTGCCGATAGCGTGGTTATTCTAAATTCTAAAATTTTAGGAAAACCCAAAAATCGATCAGAAGCCATAAACATGATATTAGCTTTAAGTGGTAAAAATCATCAGGTCCACACGGGATTTCACCTCCAATATCAACAGCAGGAAATTGCACAAAAAGTGGTCTCGAATGTTTTTATGGACACTATTTCTCAAAAAGAAGCGGAATTCTACGTCGATAACTATCAACCCTATGATAAGGCTGGAAGCTATGCCATTCAGGAGTGGATTGGTCATTGTAAGGTGCGAAAAATAGAAGGTTCCTATACCAATATTGTGGGTCTACCCACCCATCAGGTTTATCGTGCATTCAGGAAAATTAAGGGGCCGAATAATACTTAGAAATCACCTCACTGTTCCCCGAACGACAACTGATAGTTATTTTATTCACTCAAAGTCAAAACAGCCATCATCAGAACCTTGAATTAATGAAATTTAAAGATAAGGTTGACTCCTTTTAAATACTTATTAACAAAAAAATGTTGAGTCTTGCAAAGCTAATGGATCTATAATTACAAGCCCTCAATAGGCTTACTTTGTTATGTAAAAAAACAAATACCTCAACAAAAAAAGCGCTACAGCTTTGTAGCCATAGCGCCTTCATCCCCATGAATAGGTAAAACCTATCAAAGTAATTAACTTCTGCTATTGGAATAAAGTTCCAATATTTTATGATTTCTTACCATATATACAGACCCAGTCCCCTTTTTGGCTGTGGATCTGTGGCTGCCAGTGATTGGCATATTGATCGAGAATAAGTTGTTTATCTTTCCTGAGTATGCCACTTAAAACTAACTCTGTGCCATGCTTAGCCGCAGAAGCGAGAACAGGTTCCAATTCTAATAGAACATTCCGATTAATGTTAGCAAGCAGAATATCAGACTTTGCGATCTCATCCATCACTACAGAAACATCTCCTAACCGAATATCAATATTATTACACGAATTGAGTTTTGCGTTTTCTATTGAATTTTCAATAGCAGACGGGTCGTTATCGATGGCAATAATATTAGATGCTCCCATTTTTTCTGCCAGGATAGCCAGAACTCCTGTGCCCGTGCCCAGGTCCACAATCGAACTGTTCTTAAAATTCAGCAAGGCCATTGCAGCCATCATTTGATAAGTGGTATCGTGATGCCCGGTTCCAAAAGCCATCTTGGGATCTATGACTATATCATGTTCGAACCCATCCAGAGGATTGTGAAAGTGAGCTCGGATTTGACAAAATGAATCGATAAATACCGGAGAAAAACTTTTCTCCCAATTCGCATTCCAATTTTCCCCCTCCAAATACTCAGATTCGAATATGATTTTTTTCCGATTTAAATATTCCTGAACATCATTCCCATGGTTTTCCCAGCTTTCCACCTCCCAATACCATATCCAGGTCTCACTTTGCTCTTCTAAGCCCAAAAATGGAAACTGATTCAAAAAATAAGATACGTCAGAATCAATTTTATCACTGGAGATACTCAATTTAACTGTGGGAATCGACTTAACCATATACCTCTTTTTTAGCTGCTTTCAAGGTGTTAATGAGCAGCGAAACAACGGTCATCGGCCCAACCCCTCCAGGAACAGGTGTAATATAATCTACCTTTCCCTTTACACTATTAAAGTCCACATCCCCGCATAAGCGGTAACCCTTTTTCCGAGACGAATCCTCAACACGATTAATACCTACATCAATAACAATTGCCCCCTCTTTTACCATATCGACTGTCACAAAATTAGGGGATCCGATGGCGGCTATAATAACATCAGCTTTTTTCAACTCAGAATGAGTGTCTTTGGATCTACTGTGCAATACCGTTACGGTAGCATTTCCGACCGGTCGATTTTGGGATAATAGAATACTTATCGGGCGACCAACAATATTAGACCGTCCTAAGACAGCTACCCGTTTTCCTTCTAATTTGATTTGATAATGTTCTAAAAGAGTCAAAATGCCTTGAGGTGTAGCTGGCAAATAGGCAGGTAGACCTAAACTCATTCGACCTACATTATGTGGGTGAAATCCGTCCACATCCTTTTTAGGAGCAATGGCTAAGTTTATTCTATCCGCGCGAATATGATCAGGGAGTGGCAGCTGGACAATATAACCATCTAATGAATCATCTCGATTCCAGGCATTGACTTTTTCAAGCAATTCGGACTCCTGAGTTTGAGCGGGTAAGCGAATGACAGTAGAATCGAAACCGACCTCATCACACATTCGAATTTTATTTCGAACATACACACGACTTGCCGGATTCTCTCCTACGAGTATAGCACCCAAATGGGGTGGACGTTCGTTGTCTGCAGCCAGCTGTTGAACCTCACTTTTAATATCCTGAACAATTTTCTGCGATGTTAGCTTGCCATCTAATAGAATCATTGTTTTTTTTGCAAATATCTGTAAACTCATTGACTTAAACCCTGATATCCTACATTATATTTTCTACTTCACTTCATTAAAGTGCTTTATAGTGAGTACTTTATACCTAGTCTAACTGAAATATATTACTATACATTTAAAGCACTTCAGATGCTAAATGGATGATAAAACTCATACTGGAGATTCAAAAAATAGAACCCGCAAAGCAAAACAATTATTAATAAACAAATGTTATATTCGCTCTTTATACAAACAAAATAAAAAAAATGGGGAAAATAACATTAACTGAATTCGAAAAAAGGAAACTGATTACACAATATCAGTCAGAATTAAGACAACTTTTGTATCAGGTAGATCGAATAACTGATCAAATTAATTCATTATCTAAATCCCTTACGGATTTGGATTCGAATGAAATAGCAAATGTCGTGGACTTGGCTAAATCTTCTGTGGTGTCGAAACCAAGTTCAGAGGCCAAAAAATCAACTCTGGGCTCGAAGAGAAAAGCAAAACCGAAGAAAAAAACGAAGTCAAATAAGAAAAAGACTTCAGGTCGCGGACCAGGGAGGCCACCTAAAGGGTCACATACTTTCACTTACACGACTCAGAATGGGGAAAAACATGAATTGGGAGAATGGGATCAAATCATGATCAAAGGCATCCATGAGGCAAAGCAGCCACTCATTAATTCAGAATTACTTGAAGTGGCCATGAATTCGCCCTTGGGTAAGAAAGCAGGAGAAAAAGAGTCTCGTCTTATGATTAGCAGAACCATTCACAAATTGGTGAATCGAAAACCCATTCTTAAAAAGGTGGATTATGATGGGCGAGGAAATGCCTACGCGACGGAAGGTATGGTTGACACAAAAGGAAAAGTGAAAAAAGAGTTTAAAAGAAATTAATCGAATTTTTAATAGCCACAATAGTAAAGGCCGGATGTGAATCCGGCCTTTTTTTATATACTCGAAATTGCAACTCACAACCCCATGCCATGAAATCAGATAGACATCGACGTGAATTTCCCTGGTCTACACGAATCTTAAACATACTCTGAGGCTCTCGCAACACCAGTGAGACTTTTATCCTCTAGCATTGGAATAGAATAAAAGCCTACGCTATCAAATTCTGTACTCAGATATTAAAAATCGCACTTTAGAACCTATAAGTAATACCAATTGCAGGCATAATCGGCAATTGATCCACTCGATCGTATTCGACTCGGTCAAAGAAGAAAATATTCTGACGATTATATGCGTTTGTGGCACTAACATTTAACTCGATAGCGCCATACTTTGATAATTTCCAGGTCTTTTTCAAAGATAGATCCAATCGATGGTAAGTGGGTAAACGCCCACCATTAATTCGATCGTCAAAAACAATTCCCAGTTCAGGGTTCCCCGTAGTTAAGTCTTCATTCAGCCCGTCATTAAAATTGTACCGTCCATAAAACCCTTCTGTGAGGGTAAAGGGAAACCCAGTTCCTAAATTCCATCTTCCACTTACCTCCCAACTGTTTTCATTTCCGAACTTATAAGTAATCAGCACATTGGAGTTGTGTCGGCGATCAAAATTAGTAGGATAAGTTTGTTCCCCGTCAAAGCGATTCACAAATGCTAGAGAGTACGTCAGCCAGACATCCCAATTGCCTTTCTTGAAATCCATATTAAAATCCATTCCATACGCTTCACCTGTTTCGACAACATAATTGGGATCGCTAGCCGACAATTTGTTTCGATTGATATTGATCATTTGATTGAAGGATTTGAGATATCCTTCCAGGTTGAAAGTAAGATTTCGGCCTATGTCGTATTCCACGCCAGCTACATAATGCCATGCCTTTTGCAAGCGGGAATCTGTGCGCGAATTCGTTTCGGGATCAATCAATCCCTCTTTAGGACCGAGCAGAAAACCAACAAATAAATTGACAATATCCCGATCATTCACCGTACTTAATAAGTTCTGAGTGTAGTATCCGACTCCACCTTTAAATCGAAGGTTTCGACTGATGTTGTATTTGAACCGGAAACGAGGCTCAACCGTGATTTCATTAATTGAAGAATAGTACATTAAACGTACAGAGGGCTCCAAAATAAGGTCTCCTATCTGTTGTTTATATTTTAGATAACCAGATAGTTCAGTATTAAAATCTTCCTGCTCAAAATTAAAACCGGCGAAATTTTGAAAACGAAATTCTGTACCTATGCTATTCATCCCTACGCCATAATTGAATTCACTTTGGCCTCCGTAATAAGTAAAATCCAAATTGGCATTTATGGTGTTTATACTGCTGTTCCGAGGATTACCATCTGTTTCAAGCAAGCTAATATCATAGGATGAGGCTGCAATGATCCCCGAAAGAATTAAGCTTGAACTGGAAGGAATAACTTTAAAGTTCAAACCACCTCCAGTAGCATCCCAATCTAAGTTGGCCACACCGGGAAAATTTACCTGATCTGTGAAATTGAACCCAAATAGGTCCGCTTTGGATCCATTACCTATGATGTAGGAAAGTTTCCCATAAAAGTCTCTGTAGTTGAAGGGCAGACCTACAGAATCAAATGCATAGTTGTATAAAATATCATCGGTCTCATCAATAAGTGCCTCTTTGGCCGCAAAAACAAGAGAGAGAGAAGACTCCCTATCTTCTGTTTGCGGGATCAGCGGGCCATCAACAACTACTTTAGCCTGAAATGGGCTTACCCCGGCACTTCCACCCCATCGCTTACGATTTCCACTTTTGGTTTTGATATCTAATACAGCAGAAACCCGACCTCCATATTCAGCGCTAAAGGCTGCCGATTGGACTTCTACATCTTGAACCAATTCTGTTTCAAATACGGAGAATAAACCAATGGAGTGAAAGGGATTATACAAGGTCATACCGTCTAACAAAACCAGGTTTTGGACGGGAGAACCTCCCCGAATATATAGCTGCCCCCCCTGATCGCCGGTGAAAATAATACCAGGTAATACCGGGAGATATTGAGCTATATCCGCATCTCCACCTATAGATGGTAGCGATTGAATATCTTCTTGTGAAACACGCTGAGTTGAAATTTGGACTTCAGTGCGAGCACGATCCCGTTTGGCTGAGACATCCACCGTGGATAATTGGACACCGGAAGGATCTAATTTTGCTGAAACATATTCGATATCACCAGGCTCTACTGTTACCTCAACAGAGGTAGAGTCATATCCTAGATAAGAAAATACAATATTGTATGTTCCGGGCTTCGTTTTAATGGAGAAAAACCCATCTACGTCTGTGTTAGCGCCTATTGAAGTCCCCTGGACTAATACGTTTCCAAACATGATCGGTTCACCACTCTCGGAGTCATATACATTTCCTCGTATGGTGGCATCCTGTGCCCAAACCCATGTGGAGCACAATAGGATAAAGGCAATAATAATAATTCTCATAGGTGTTGGGTGTGTGTTTCCTGATCAAATGTAAGTAATCTCAATCATTTAATCACAGGGAGATTAAATAAAATCAGTGGAATGGGTCCTGGCTCCCAAAATCAGAGGGAAATCTGGTTGAGCTTTGCGAAAGCGGAGTTAACTATAATTATCCTTTAGTTGGTATAAAACAATACTGAGGAGTTAACAGCAAATAGGTTCTCGTTAAACCCCATGATGACAGCGAAGTAAGATACTAGCTTTCGCGAGGTACGAAGATTTTTCTAGCATCTCGGATGAAAAATCTTTATTGAGAGGACTTCATTTGGGCATAGAATCCCAAAAGGCATTTATTCCAGACTAAAGGAGAAAATTTCCTCAAACCTTTGCGTCAAGGATGGGAATGGTCGCGATCGGGCGCGCCGACTTTAGTCGGATAGCGACCGGGAGGCGAGTCCGAAGCGAGTATTCAGCACACTTTCCTGTGCTGAATACTCGCAGAAGGACGGAACCCATGGACAGCCTGACCCGGCGCATTCCAGGCGCCGGGAGACGCCCAAAAGATTAAAAAAAATATAGGGTACATCCGAAAACTATCCTTTCGTGTGAACGATCATTTCATGCGAAATGGTCTAAATGTAAAATATGCGCGTAAGCTTCGTTGTTCTTTAGTCTCTTAGCTATGGCTAAGCTCCCTCATCACGTCATGCTTATGCAGGTATTTTTTCATTTTGACATCAAAAAACAGTTTCCGGAGGCACCCTATAGATAAAGAACTTCCTTGACTCCCTTGATGATTTTTTCCGGATTAGGCAAATATTCGTCAACCAATGTGGGTGCGTAAGGAAGGGAGGTGTCAGCAGAATTAATGCGGGTTATAGGCGCATCAAGATGATCAAAAGCATATTTTTGCATCTCGTAAGCAATCTCACTAGATACTCCGGCAAATGGCCATGACTCGTCTACTACGACCATGCGATTCGTTTTTTTCAATGAATCTACGAGCGTATGGTAATCGAGGGGGCGAATCGTGCGAAGATCGATCACTTCGGCTTCAATTCCTTCTTTGGCTAATTCTTCGGCTGCCGCTAATGTTTCGAGCATCATTTTGTTGTAGGAAACAAGGGTCACATCGGATCCCTCCCGACGAATGGCGGCCTTTCCAATGGGCACGGTATAATCCTCTTCCGGCACATCTCCCTTGAGACCGTAAAACTGCTCACTTTCCATCATACAAACGGGATCTTCATCGCGAATCGCAGATTTGATCAGACCCTTGGCGTCATAGGGATCAATGCATGACACCACTTTGAGTCCCGGAGTATTAGCCAACCAACTCTCGAAGGTCTGACTGTGCTGCTGAGCCAGCTGCCCTGCAGCACCAGATGGGCCACGAAATACGATAGGACATGTAAATTCGCCAGCAGATTGGGACAAAGTCTTCGCCGCATTATTGATGACCTGATCAAAGGCTAAAACGGCAAAGTTCCAGGTCATAAATTCTACGATGGGACGCAGGCCATTCATGGCGGCTCCTACTCCAATACCCGCAAAACCCAATTCGGCTATCGGTGTATCAATAACTCGCCGGGCGCCAAACTCATCCAACATTCCCTTACTTACCTTATATGCACCATTATATTCGGCCACTTCTTCTCCCATGAGAAATACGTTCTCATCATTTCTCATTTCTTCGGACATTCCTTCGCGAATCGCGTCTCGTAGTGCTATTTCTCTTGCCATAATTATCTTATTTGGGACGCTAATATAAGAAATGAAGTACAGAAACCAGCTCCTTTTTCATTTCAGTATAACATAAAGCGCACAATAGCGGAGCTAAGATTTGTATGGTACTTGCGTTAATCTGCTGAAGAAGGATTAACTACAGGTAGTGGTGTAAATGTACCCGTATTCCAATCTTGCATATTTTCTTGAAAAAACTGGTCGCAATACAGACAAATGTTTTCAACAGCTTGGGTTTTTACTTTGGCTTCCTGTCGAGAAATGCCCAGGTGTTTTCCCATTTCCCAGGGTTCTCCTTTTTGCAGTGCCTGAAAGACAGGATGTTTACTGACATTTAGGAGGACATCGGGGATGTAGTCTTTCCGAGCATCACCCATAGGGAACAGCGTGCCGGGGCAGCAGGGATTAATTTTCCAAAGCTGTATGCTAATTTCCTGAGGTATGTCATCATACCCACCGAGGAAATTTCGAGCGCCGGATAAAATGGCACAGAAGTTATGATCGGGATCGCGCATCCAATTATCCTTTTCCAGAGCCCGGCCACGTGCCCAATTTCCGCCGAGCCACATATCTTCGGAGGCGCCCCAATACCCCCAACTCAATCTCTTATTTTTCACATAATTCTCTTTGTCAATTAAGGGATCTGAATCCTGACCATCTACACCTGCTGCTTCAAAAAGATCGCTTAATTCCATGAGTCGGCCACCTGCATGCTTATGGTATCGATCGATACTCGCAATATCAAAACGCGTCACACCTTTATCGATCAAGGTATCTAAGCGTTCAGGATTTAATAGGTCCCCGTTGGTCTGGAGCATAATTTCGACTTCCCCCTGATACTTCTCCTCCAGGCGATCCAAAATGGCGTAGAGTTTCTTCCGGTCCGCCAGTGGCTCTCCACCAGATAGTATGAGACGGTCCATAGATGGGGGTAAGTGATCAATAATTTTGAAGCAGTCCTCCTGGGATATGCGCTCTCCTTGGGGACCAGAGCTATTATAGCAATGGTCGCATTCGTCATTACAGAGCTGTGTAAAAACCCAATAAACAGACTCGAGATGTTCAAATGGATGATTCATAAGGGTATATTTTTACCAAAGGTAACGTAGACTAAATTGGAATTGACGAGGAGGAGATGCATTTCGGCGGATAAGCACTCCACTGGCAATCGACCCCGGCTGAATTTGGTTACTCTGCGTGGCATTGTTACTGTAGCCACTTAGATTCTGTGCATTAAAAATATTAAACACATCAGCTCGGAGCTCCAGCGCATTCTTGCCCAGCTGCCATTCATAAGTTATGGATACGTCAAAAGTATTAGCCCAGGGTAATCGATCCGAATTTCGAGACTCTCCAGGATGTCGATCGCTATTACCCACATAAGCATCGCCGAAGGAAGAACCATCTCCATTCAAATCTGTCGTGCCAAATTGGGTCGCATCCGGAATGCGATTGATGGGCTGTCCGCTTTGCAATAATGCAGCCAGAGTGAATTGCCAGCTACTTTCCAGATAATAGGTAAAAATACCGTTAATAATATGTGAGCGATCATTTATAGAGGGGCCCCATTCGGCCTCAAAATCATTGGCATCCATCGCACGAAAATTAATGTCTTCAGTATTATTTCGAAGTCGAGAGAGCGTATAGTTTAATAAAAAGGAGTAGTCATCTTCTCCTCTTTGCTTTTGCATATTGAAAGAAGCTGCATAGTACCGGCTTTCACCAGCTGTCTCTGTCAGCATGACATTCCGGGCACCTCCATACAGGCGCTCACCCAGGACATCGACATACGGCAAACCCGACTCTTCATCAAAAAGAACAGGTGCCAAGCGCTGAGCGTCTGCCTGGGCCATAGTTCGTATTTCAACATTATCCGGATCGATGTCATACGGAGCCGCGCGATTTAAATTTCGAAGTCGGAATAAATGATAAGATCGATTGTGCATGAGGTCAACGAAAAATAAGGTGGTCTCATTTAGCTGATTCTGGTAGCCTATAGAAAATTGATGTGTAACCGGATTTATCAATCCATTAGGGGGTAAAATACGGCGCTCATTGCTAAAAATCAGGTCTCGCGGAATATCCACCTCTTCAGCAGTGGGCCCTTCTAAAAATTCAACCTGATTCTGGCCAGCTTGCAAATTTCCATTAAACAATACGTCTTCGATATTATAATCTCCATACAGGCCGTTTTGAGCAAGCAGATATTCTACCTGTCTGGCATAGTCCGGAGAAACCGTATTTTGTTGGAGCGCATCACTTATTACTGCGTAAATGATCTTGTCGTAAAACATGCCATACCCAGCGCGAAGGACAGATTTATCAGTCAATTTGTAATTCAGATTAAGGCGGGGCGCCAGATTGTTAACATCTCCGTTTCCATTGGGATCTTCGGTCAGCTTATCATAATCATAACGCAGACCTGCTGTGACATTCATGCGGTGATTGAGTCGAAATTGATCTTCAACAAACAAAGAGTACACCGTTTGATTCCGACCGAAGGAATTGGGGCGTAACTCCACATTATAGTTCAAAACCTCAATATCTGAAGGTAAATCTTCAATCGACAGGTTCGAGCCTAATCCCCGGGGTAGGTTGTTTTGTTGGCTCTCACTGAGTTTCACCCGATAATTCCCATTGGGATTTCCTCCTCCAAAAAGGGAGTGTCTGCTGTGAATAATCCCACCACCCGCTTTGATGCGATGATTACCGACGTAGAGCATGAGTTTTTGTTGCCATTGAAAGGTGTGCTCAGTTTGATCGAAAACGAATCCAGGGTGTCCCAGTACGGCAGCCGGAACCTCCATCGCGTCAAGTAGAGTAACCTGAGGGCTATTCCCTCCTTGAAGAGGCCGACCGTAATTCCATCGAAAGCGAGAGTATTGTAAGTTTGTCTGAATACTCAAGCTATTCGTATGATAAGTATTCTTCAATGCCACGTGCCGGGACAATCGATCTTGAACGAGTCCGGCAGATGGAAATGTAACTCCACCCGTCAAACCACCGCCCGGATTTTCCACGCGTACGATTCCCTCATTATATCTAAGAGAGGAGCGAAATTTTTTACTCCAAATCTGGTCAATTTTACCTGAAATATAGGTAAACTGATTTTGCCCATTTACGTTCTCACTTACACCAAGAGATGGTGAGCTCAAAATATTTTGTTTGAGGTCAGTTGTGTGCTCAACATTGAGGTAATAAAAGGTCTTATCTTCCACAAGCGCGCCTCCGAAACCGACGCCAGCCTGATACCGCTGGAAGCCTTCTTTGACTAAGTTGCCGGATAGATCGCGTTGTGGAAACCGGGTATTGCCATCGATGACAGCTCCCGGGCGTGTAATAGTGAAGGCCTCGCCGGAGAATTCATTGGTTCCCGACTTGGTCGTAATATTTAAAACTCCATTTCCAGCCAGTCCATATTCCGCGCTATAATTGTTGGTTAAGAGCGTAATATTTTGAGTGAATCCAGTCGGTATCGGAAACTTTTGACCACCTAGAAAACGCTCGTTATTGTCCATGCCATCAATTAAGTAGGTGGAATACAGCGGATTTGCCCCATTAATACTCACATTGGGAGCCTCTGGATAAAATCCTGTCGCTTGAGAAACGTTAGGCATGCGGTAGAGGACACGAGTAATATCACGTCCCTCCACAGGAATAGCCTGAATATTTTTTTCATCCAATTCAAAGGCCACCTCGGCGTTGGTCCTATTGATACGCTGAGAGGGTCGGGCTTTAATAACAATTTCATCCAAATCTATCGATTGCCGGCTTGACACCCCCATATCCAGATACTTTTCCTCTCGTGAGCGCAAAGAAATATTAGAAATAGTGTCTGGTCTGTACTGGGGGGATTCCAGGGAAATTAAGCTGTAATTCGCTCGTGCGGTTAAATTCTTAAAAGTAAAGATTCCCTGATTGTCAGTCAATCCGGAAAGTTGAAGGCCACTCGGGGCATGCTCCAGAACAACACTATGAGCTGAAATGGGCTGGTCCAGATCGCGGTCAAATAAATAAACGGTAAGGGATGATTGAGCTCCCGCAAAAAAGGGCACAATCAGAAGATGGATACAGATAAATCTGCATACGTATAGACGTAAGGCTAAGTTCATTTTAAGTCTTTTGGTTTTCAAAGTTGCAAAGGGAAAAACTAAAAAAGTTGCCGCAGAGGAGGAGCCCGCATGCCTAAACCGAAAACCAAATTTTGAACTTTTCTATAAACACTTCTCACAAATGTGATTTCGCAAGACGAAATGAGCAAATCAGAAATGATTACTCTCCAAAGCCAAAACGCGGGCTGCTGACACAATTGATACTGAATGTCTGTAAATGTATCCCAATCCGATAAAACAGGAGCGATCCAAACTTCCTCCTGCGTCAATAGAGATAAAAGCTGATCAAAATCGGTGCCGGCATGCCATTGAATTTGATGGTGACGGATATTTAGAAACCAAGCTCTTTGAAAGCCAATCAAATAGGTCCCCCCGTCTCTGCTGGGCCCCAAAACATTATGCTCGCACTGAAGTTGATTCAAGCTTCGTTGAAGGATGATGTCAGTTAAAGTCGGCGTATCACCACCCAGAGTCAGCACCGCACGATAACCTTGATTAAAGACATGCTCAACAGCATTCCAAAGACGATCCTGAAAATCCCTTCCCAGTTGCTGACCTTCGTCAATATGGAAGAAGTCAACACCTGCTCGTCGAGCTAAACACTTTATGCGCTTATGGACTCGCTGATGTAATTCGATATTCTTACCCCTATTGCGCAGCCAGGTTTTTTCTCTTGCTGAACGCTCAGGGGAAAAGCTAAACAATAAAATTGCAATGGAACCTCTATCTAACATTTGGCAAATAACATTACCCAATCAACGGGCAAGTTAATGTTTCCTTACGATAGAGAAGAAAAGAATAGGTATAAAGCACTTAAATAGTTAAATTTCTATTAAAGTCAGTGGATAAGTAAGTGAGAAAAAATCATTTTAACTAATATTACGTATACTTGATATAAAATCCAGTGTAATGTGTCGATTTTTTGTGTTGATTTCGTTTTTCTTTTTGGGCCCAATTCACTCCGAAGCACAAAAAGTGCAATGGATGAGTTTTGAAGAAGCTATAGAGGCACAAAAAAAGGAACAGAAAAAAATCTTTGTAGATTTATATACGGATTGGTGTGGTTGGTGTAAACGAATGGACAAAACCACAATGACCGATCCCTTTATCATTGAATATCTGAACTCTAATTTTTATCCGGTAAAATTTAATGCCGAACAAAAAGAAAGTATTCAATTTAAGGGAAAGGTTTTCAAGCTAAGAGAGCGAAAAGGAAAGCGAGACTATCACGAATTGGCTGCTCATATTTCCCGCAACCAACTCTCCTACCCCACTTTTATATTCCTAAATGAAGAAGCTGAGGTTATCCAGCCTGTGAAAGGGTATCAGGATGCCACCACTTTCAAAACGATAATGACTTACATCGGTGATGACCACTTCAAAAAGACGCCCTGGAGTCAATACAAACAATCTTATACCAAATCTCAATAAAATGGACTACTCAACTGAAAAGTCCAGGGTTTGAACTAAACCATAAATGATTAGAATCAGCATCAGGGCTATGATTAAGAGAAAAATAACTCGCCCCATTGAAGAAGTATTTCGCCGTTCGTGATTTCTACGTAACTTTACCACATTACGAATATGCAATCTTTTAGAACAATGTGCAAATTCTTATCTGGATTCTCTTTATTACTGCTCACTGTATTCTGTAGTTCAACAGAAGGCCAGTCCCAAAATTTCATAAAAGACTATCCTCACTTTGCAGCCTTAAATACAGGACAAAGTCAGGCGGTTGAGGATTTGGGGCTTTCCGCATTGGCTAGCCCCGCGCTCGGCCTAGCTCAAGGGAGTCAACAATATGCCGTCTCTTTTAGAAATTTAACTGCTGGCGATTTTGGCTTACAGCATTTTCAGGCGGGCGCGAAATTTGTTTTCCAGTCAACCCAACATTTCGGCCTTCAGGCAAGATATACAGGAAATTCAGCCGTGCATTTACTGCACTTCTCCGGTCAATATGGACGAAAACTTACGGATAAGTTTTCATTGGGAACCCAATTAAATTTTGGACAACGAAACGCACCGCAATACGAAATAGAACAGCAACTTACGATGGATTTGGCGATTTGGTCACAGCCATTAGATCAACTTGAGCTTGGATTATGGGTACAACATTTGTTCCCAATAATCGGATCATCATTTGAAAATGCATCCGTTCTTTTATCCTCGAAGTATGAAGTCTCTCCGGAATTTCGCCTTTACGGCTCGTTTTACCTGGACGTCAATTCAGATTTAGTTCTGGGGATGGGGGTTCGGTATTTACTCGCACCCGAGTGGGATATTAAAATGAGCTACTTCCCTTCTCTTGGCGCATTCACGCTTGGTTTTGGCTTTTATTTCGATTCCTTTGGTGGACATAGTGGCAGCTATATTCAGCCCGAATTTGGTTGGCAGCCGGGAGCCGCTTTGTTTTACAACCCTTAATGATTTTCCAAAGCTCGATAGGCTAACTCCAACTTGACCACCTCGGCATATGATTCAAGTCCCGATTGAACGCCCTGAGCGCGCAGGAAGGTATCGTAAATAACATCTCTGACTTGAGGAAGGATGTCTGGGTATAAATCATGCTGTTCATGTATCTGAATGAGATCGTTTTTAATTGTATCAGACAAACAGGCCCATTCTTTCTCAAACCCTTCCGGATCCATATATCTAAATTGTCTTGCCACATACCGCCAAAAATTGAGGTATCCACAATACCGAATAAAAGCATGTTCAGATTGAATACAAGTATGAAAGGCGATAAAATTAGCTTCACCTTCATCTGTGATGCCATAATTATGGGCCAGCTCGTGGGCCATAACGAAAGGAACCACTAAATCATGCAAACCCGCATCCCAGTACCCCTCGCCACCAAAAGGAAAGTAAAACCCAGCCGTACTAATCCGAAGCAGCAGTCCTTTTGGCAAAGGACGAATCTGTGCCGGGACAGAAACATACAGATCCTTCTCTATCAACCATGCTTTTTGAATACGGCCCACCTCTGACCGAATGAAATCTTCATCTAAATTAGGAGATCCAGTCCCTTCCTCAACCCAATCTTTGCGAGCTGAAAGCATCTCATGAGTGACGGACGCATATAAAGACGATATCCGGCTGGCCTCATACTCTGGCACATCCCATCCCAGCCGCTCGACCATCTTAGGTAAAGAATAATTAAAGCCCCAATTCAAATAAAATAGGCCAATAAGCAACCCAGCAACATTTAGCACTCCCAAAGAGAACTTCCAGATCGAAAATTTCATCTGAAACGCCCGGTATACCCAAAAACCAAAAATTATAAATACAAAGCCGGCAAAAATACTGAAAGCCGAAACAGGCCAAACAGTCAAGGGCCATAATACCCATTTCACAACTACATAGATAAAGTGCAAATACAGGAGTTCAGTCATTCCGGGGAAAAGCCGTCCTGACAAAAAATGCAACCCGACTGTAAGGAGTGCGAGTAGAATTCCGTAAATTTGTGGCAACTTATTCACAGGCTTTGCGTTTATAATAGCAAAGTACACACAAAACGAAAATTTATATACAATATGGCACAAGAATTCACCGACAGCAATTTCAAGCAAGAAGTTTTAGACAATGACGGACTCGTCGTCATCGACTTTTGGGCAGAATGGTGTGGACCTTGCAAAATGATTGGTCCCATCGTAGAAGAATTAGCTGAAGAATACGAAGGGAAAGCAAAAATTGGGAAAGTCAATGTGGATAAAAACTCCGATGTTTCCATGAAATATGGCATTCGATCCATTCCGACAATCCTTTTCCTCAAAAATGGAGAGATCGTTGATAAACAAGTAGGTCTTACCTCGAAAGAGGGATTAAAGGCAAAAATTGACGCCCAGATTTAATTTTGAACACCGAATTATTTTAAGCCCTGTTTTTTAGCAGGGCTTTTTTTTTATAGGGGTCCCGCGAGCTTTAGCAACTTCTCAGGCCAGCCCCGCAGCTCGCGGTCGGGCCATTCGCGGGTGCACCTTGTTTCGTCTCGGCCTGGATTTGATAACTAAAAAGATCTGCTTCAAACCCAAAATCTTTTCATTCAAAGCTAAAATTTCAATGGCCGAGACCCCGCCGCCTCAGAAGTCGGCGGGCCGCTACTACCCCTACCCCGGCCACCCGCCGAGCATATATTTATACATTAGAAAAGCAACATATGAACCTATACGATGATTATCACAAGCTCATGAAGGAAATATATTTTCTGGACTCCACTATCGCAAATTTACAGTGGGATCAGGAGGTAATGATGCCCACTGAGGCATCCGCATTTCGAAGTAAACAAATCGCCTACTTGAGCAGTCTGTCCCATCAGAAATTCACATCCAAGTCCACAGGCCTCCTTTTGGAAAAGTTATTAGGAAAAGATTTAACGAACGAACAGCAAATTAATGTCGAAAGAAGTTTATACGACTACCAAATTGCCAGTCAATTATCAGCATCATTTGTTGAAAAACGTTCAGAGCTGATCTCAGCATCCTACTCCGCTTGGGTTAATGCAAGAGCAAACCAAGATGCCAATATCTTTTTGAACGCCTTTGAACCCTTATTGGATATGAAAAGAGAGGAAGCAGAACTCAGAGGGTATCAGGACCACCCCTATGATGCTATGCTCAATTTGTACGATAAAGGACTTCGAGTAAAAACGCTCGACCCCCTCTTTCAGACATTAGACAAGGAATTACAAGTATTGATATCAGAATGTGAAGAACGGCAGGAAGATTACCGTCATATCTTAAAAGCAGAAGTACCCCAAAATACACAATGGGAATTCAGCCTGGATATCCTTCGAAAGATGAAATTTGACTTCAATCGCGGCCGACAAGATATTTCACAGCACCCTTTTACCATTTCGCTGTCGCCACATGACATTCGATTAACGACCCATAGCAGCGAAAAACATATAAGCCCCATCATTTGGGGAAGTATTCACGAAGGAGGTCATGCATTGTACGAACAGGGATTGCCCAAAAGTGAATACGAGGGACTACCCCTCGGCCAAGCTGCTAGCTTATCTATCCATGAATCTCAGGCGCGATTTTGGGAGGTCCAAATTGGAAAGTCGATTCCATTTTGGAATCATCTTTACCCAAAACTTAAACAAGCCTATGGAAGTTATGCACCAAAGGAAGATGTTCGCTCCTTCTTAAAAGCTATGCACTTTCTTTCGCCTAACTTAATCCGCACCGAAGCCGATGAGCTTCACTACCATCGTCACATTATTATTCGATACGACATTGAGAAGAAACTATTGGAGAACCAACTTCAGGTAGATGACTTAGAAGCGTATTGGAATCAACAGTATTTAGATAAAATGGGGCTTAAAGTAAGCTCTCCGAATCAAGGTATTTTGCAAGATGTCCACTGGGCACATGGCGGACTGGGCTATTTCCCTACCTACACTCTGGGGAGTATATACGCAGCTGAATTATTCGCCAAGATGAAGAAAGATCTTACGCGTATTGAGGAAGATATTGCTGCGATGGATTTTTCAAGGGTATTAGAGTGGTTGAACACAAAAATATTCCGCCATGGTCGGAAGTATGAAAGTCTGGAACTGATGGAAAACATACTTGGGCATCAACCCGTGTCAAGCAAACTAACTGATATTTATCGTCAAAAAATGGATGTGCTGTATAAATAAAGAAAGTACTGATTTGGTGATCCCCATCAACATCAGAAAGAGTAATTGACCCGCATTATTCATAAACTTTACAAGATAGATAGGATTTGAAATTATAATAAATTATAAATCAACTTCCTATTATAAGGCCAACCCTCGAACTTGAGCGATATTTCAAAATAACGCAAGGTGGATGATAGGGGGCCGAACCACTTGTGTTTAATAATTTTAAAGTGATAATCACGAATTGACGAAACCAACTATTACTGTTGAAACACTATAAAAAGGCAAAAAATCCTTATCTTAGTCTAAACCAAAAAACTTTAGAATTATGAAAAATCTATTACTTACATTCGCGGCCTTGTTTTGCTTATCAGCCACTTCTATAGCTCAAGAAATTGAGGTTGGTTTAAATTTAGGTGCAGGTATTCCTGTAGGAGACATCGGCGATGCCTACGGAGGTGGATTTGCCTGGAATATTAATGGATATTACGGAATCTCGGAAGAATTATCTGCAGGTTTAGAAATTGGTGGTACAACATTCAATTCTTCCGTCAACACAATCTTCGGTTCATTTGACGCGGATTTTACGCTCACCGAGGTTATCGCTGTAGGCCGTTATAAGTTTTATGAAAAGGAAGCACTTCAAATTGGAGCAGGTCTCGGTTTAGGCTTATACAGCGGCAGCGGAAACTCTGAATTGGGATTTTCGCCAAGAGTATACGGCTCCTATATGTTGACAGACGAAATTGGTCTCACAGCAAATATTCCATTTAATCTGATCCTAACAGAGGGAAGTCTAAATTACATGCAAATTCGCGTAGGTGGTTTTTATCTATTGTCATTATAATAAACAGTTCCTGATATCATGTAAAGATTGGAGGGGCATAGTGAGATTAGATATAGGAAATCGTGATAATTACCTCCTGAAAATGACAACTATGCCTAACTAGAAAAATTTAATTCACAAAATAGAAGGTTTCTTTTTAATTTGATAAATCTTTTATTACATTCGGTAAACTAAAATTTCAAATTATGAACCAACAGAAACTATTCTTTGTCACTGCTTTACTGTTTTTTCTTGCTTCCCTGGGATTTGCAGAAAACAACAACACAATTACTGAAAACGGTATAGAGCCCGTCATGGAGCAAACTTATGCCCCGGCTGCTTTGGAATTAAACCAGGCTCATTATGCTAAAAACGAAAAGAAAGGGTTTGGAAAACTCTTCTCATGGGTTAAGAAAAAGTCAGTCAAGGCCGTTCACAAAGTTGCTCAGGTTATCGGAATCACAGATAGCGCTGCTGATGACAATGAAATGTGGATTACTTTAGCTTTGTGGTTTTTCTTAGGTGGATTTGCCGCCCATAGATGGTATAGAGGAAAACCCGCAGGTTGGAATATACTTTTTATTCTTACACTTGGTGGGTGTGGTATTTGGGCCTTAGTCGACTTGATAAACATTTTGACTGGCAAGTTCTAATATCTGTCACATAGCTTTTAAAAAAAGGCCACTGAATTCCAGTGGCCTTTTTTTGTATTTGAGAATTTTCCGAATTCAAAATATAGCCGGGAAATATAACATACCAGTCAATGGCTCCCTACTTGCAGGAAAGAAATAATTGATGCAGTTTAATCGTGCTTCACATCAATAGAAATAAGATCATACACTCACTTGGAAAAAAAATAAGAGAATAGGCGGCCCTGGTGATTTTTTATATATTTCTGGAACTAAGGAAAAAGAAAGCCATATTCTGTGGAAGAAGGGATCTCCTCTTCTATTTTCTTTGCTTAGCCCCCGAAATCCCCTTATACTCTTTATAAACTTTGAAGGTTTCAAATAGAACTAAATAAACGATGAGAGGAAACACAATGACTACGAGACGATTCAGAGCAAAAGCCTCTTGAAACTCAAAATGAATGAGATGTTGAATGGCTCGAGTTAATCCACAAGCATAGCATTGAATGTCAAAGAGCAAAACAGATACACAAATTGACTGCCCGGAATCAAAGTAATCAGGTGGCAAAAAAAGTAATACAATGGAAAAAATGTAAAACAGTAAAAGGCCAGCGATTTTAAGTCTAACTTTATTTTCCATGGATTAGAGGACATGAAGTCTAATTTATCAAAACTATAGGGACCAAAAAGAATTGATTTAGGCATACTTTTAATCAATGCATCCCAAAAAATTCACTATTGTAAAAATAGCAAATTCAAACTAAACTCTGAAAATTAAAGCAAAAACAAGACCTTTCCTAAATTTTTATACATATATTTATAGCTAATCAAAATTTAGATGGATATGAAAAAGTTAATCCCAATTTTAGCAGTATCTCTATTGCTTTCCGTACTCTCTACTTCCCAATTATATAGTCAAAAATCGGATAGTAGAGCTTATACCTCAGCTATCGGATTGAGGTTAGGTTGGGGGTTAAATGCGACTGGAAAACACTTTATAAGCAACAATCATGCCCTCGAAGGAATAGTGAGTTATCGTGGAAGAGGTTTATCAGGTTGGAGCACAACCAGAATAGCTGCCAGCTATCAAGTACATTATGATTTAGATGCCATTGAGGAGTTAGACAACTTGAGATGGTATTGGGGAGTTGGAGGATTGGTAGGATTTGACAACTTCCGCAATTTTGATAATATTGTCTTTTTTGGCGTCACGGGTGTTATAGGTTTAGATTATAAATTTGATGACATCCCCTTAAATATAAGCTTTGACATCATGCCAACATTTGAAATTGGAAGCAATAGGGCATTCTTTGATACGGGAAGAGGTTTAAAACTAAACCTTGGAGGTTTTGCAGTACGCTATACTCTCCAATAATAGAAATAGGTAGGTAAGTAATCGCAGTAATGAACACAAAATCAGTCCACTGACTCTGTGACTTTACGCCTGCGATTTCGGTACCAAACAAACCCAATGGCACCCACAATAACATAGGGCGTGGCAAGTAAAACAAAAATGCCTTTATTGAGGCCTTTGCCGGCAGATCCTCCTTCCTTCAAATTGCTCTCGGCACTCATTCTACACATAGGACACTGACTCTCTACCTGAGTTGTATTTACAAGTGATAGACTGATCACCAAAAATAATCCCAACAGAAATTTACTCATCTTTTTCATGGTAGTATAACGATTTCAACTAAGGTAGAGTTCAATAATAAGGAGCTAGCATAAGGTAGCAAATCGGACCGGTAATAGCTACATACAACCAAACGGGAAAAACCCATCTAGCCATTTTTTTATGGCGGTCTACCTGTCCGGTGTAAGCTCGGATAAAGGTAAATAGTATGAAAGGGAGACTAGCCGCGGCTAAGAAAACATGCGTTGCTAAAAGAACATAATACAATATCCGAATATACCCTTCACCTCCGTAAGTAGTTGGCTCTGTGGATACGTGATAAACTACATAGGAAACTAAAAAAATAGCGCTGAAGACTAAAGCTAAAATATTAGATTGCATATGCTTTTTAATATTCCCTCGCTTAACAAAAAATAAGGCTAATATCAAACAAAGTGCTGTCAGGGTATTAATAATGGCATGGAACGGAGGTAATATCATAACATCGAGAGATATATCCAGGGATACATACCTCATAGCAATAACTAATAAAAGAACAGCAATCGAAAAAATAGTAGCATAAAGCTCTAATTTCCGTGCTAACTGAATATTGGGCTTAGGCGAATCCATAAAATCTACTCTTTAGGAACTAAAAGAACAAGGTGACTAATGAAAAGATCCAGCTGATCCTGTTTTCTGATATCATATTTATATCGCAACACCCCTTTAGTGTCAATCAAACCCAATTCATAAGGTTTGAACTCAATATCCTCACTAAACATTCCAGTCCCTTCTTTATATTGAAACCCATTAACAAGTTTTACAGCCGAAGAATCCACTAAAAAAGGATATAAAGAAAACACTGACTTATCCTCAACTACATCTTTTCCATTCAAAATAAAGAGCCAAACCCATTCCTCTTCAACCAAGTCTTCGTGTATCAATGAAAGAGAGTCGAGAAAGCGGGAAGAACTGCCTGGATTGGCTATAATGGACATGCGCCCAATTATGGTTTGATTGGTAATGGAGTCTCCAAATAAAGGGTACATCACAAAAGAATCGACATGAGCCAACTCTTCCATTTTATCATATTTATCTTTAGTAAAGTTCAGGCCAGTTTGAAGAAAATACCAACTGGTCAAGGGGAAAATTACTAAAAGAGATAATAAACCTAAAGTGCGCAAACTGCGCTGAAGAGTGCTTCTTTTATCTGACATAATGAAGAAATAAGAAACATGTCTTAATGTTCATCTGTATTCAGTTCTTTTACAGGCTCACCTTCAGATTCCTTAAGCTGTTGATCTACTTCTTCAGAAATTTCATACTTCACTTCTTCTCTGCGATCTCCCCAGGTATTCCCTTCCCAAAGAAAAGCAATAAGCCCCCAAATGAGTAGCATAGTAGGAAGAAGGATAGTAAGAGCCATTCCCTTCACTTCATAGCGAAGGTGCATAAACTCATATACGATAAAGTAGGCCTTGTACAAAGAAAGCAAAATCATCGCCAGCCCTGTAAAAGCAAATAGAATACTATACTCTTCCAAACCCGGAATAAGATATCCTTTTCCCAAAAGAGAAATAAGGACTTCTGCGACTGTAACCGCACCAAGTAATAAAAGACCTTTCTTAACTTTACTTATGCCTTCAGCTCTTGACATTTCCATAATTAGCTGTTTTTTTATAAGAGATAAAATACGAGAAAAACAAATACCCACACGAGATCTACAAAGTGCCAATACAGACCGACTTTTTCTACCATTTCATAACCATTCTTACGCTCTACATATAAACCACTGGCGACATTAAGCATAATAATGAATAGAAAAACGACTCCAGAAAAAACGTGGAAGCCGTGGAAACCCGTAATGAAAAAGAATAAGGCCCCGAATGCCTTTGGTCCAAACTCTTGTTGCTTTACTATACCAGACTCCGTTTTAAATGAAAGTGGATCCCAATCCCCGTGGTGTTTATGAATTAAATAGGATTCTCCGGCCTTGAACTCGTCTCCTTCTTGAATATAGTGCCCGTCCCCCTCTAAATAAACGCCATCTTCAGTATGGGTGCCAAATGGATTGGTAAAAATAGTCATATGCTCTTCTGCAATAAGATTATTCCACTCCCATGCCTGACAACCTAAAAAAGCTAAGCCACCGAAAACGGTCATCAAAAGCCAGAAAACCACTCCATTTTTATTCTCTCTAGCTCCTTCCTGCACGGCTCGAACCATTGTTCCAGAACTAATGATCAGAACAAAAGACATAATGGTAACAAATATTAAGGGAGCTCCTGTGACTCCAAAAGGAGCAGTGGAAAAAACAAAATCCGGAACCGGCCAGGTTGGATTACTAAATCGCAGCGCACCGTAAGCAATCAGCAAACCTGCAAAAGTAAATGCATCAGACAAGAGGAAATACCACATCATGAGTTTTCCATAAGAAGTCTTAAAAGGAGACTCTCCTCCTGACCAATTTTCTTGCTCTTTTTCTTCAGTAGTTTGTAGTAGTTCTTCTGACATTGTTGTGTTTTAGTTTGTATCTATCTCTGTAGAGAAAAAAACAATAGCAAATATATCCATAGAAAATCAACAAAATGCCAATAAATGAGCACTAATTGAAATCTATTTTTTCTTTTATCCGTTACTCGAAATGGAAGAACAAATGCATGAATGAGAGCTACTATTAATGTAGCGATGCCTCCAAGCACGTGGGCTGCATGAGCGCCGGATATTACATAAACAAAAGCACCCGAAGGATTGCGTTTGAGATCAATCCCCATTGCATACAGCTCCATCCAGGCATAATATTGAGAAATGACAAAGCCAATTCCCAAGATGAAACTTACAAGCAACAGAACTTTATACAGGTTCTCACTAGCCCTTTTAAAACTATTGTAGCTTAAGTGCAGTGTTAAACTACTAAATAATATGATACCCGTACTAATATAGAAGAGATCAGGAAGTGGGAATTCAAGCCAATTCCCAGCCGACTGCCTTACTATGTAAGCAGAGGTGAAAGCTGTAAACATCATGACAATACTGCCTAACGCTATATACAAACTAAATTTATTCGTATTGTATTTGTATAGCGATTCCCGTCTTGTTGATAAACTCGTATCCATGTTATTCGATAATTAAAAAACTCAGGGACAATAGAACCAACGGTAGATAAAGAAATGAGTAAAACATAAGCTTTTTCGCTGCATCATCAGTGACATGACTATATAATTGCCATGAATAAAAAATGTACGCTACATTGAACATATTAAAAACTGACAAGCCAACTAAAGACAAAAACCCATTATACCACAAGACTAAAGAAACTGGGACCAGAAGTAATGAGTAAACAAAACATTGCCAGGCAACAGACTCATCCTTGGTACTATTTACATTTGGTAAAAGCTTAAAGCCCGCTCTTTTATAATCTGAGTCTGCGACCCAGGCGATAGCCCAAAAGTGAGGAAACTGCCAAATAAACTGTATGGCAAACAAGATGAACGCTAGAAAACTGATATGCCCTTCTACAGCCACACTGCCAATTAAAACAGGGAGTGCTCCAGGAATAGCCCCAACAAAGACTGCAAAAGGAGACATTTTCTTCATCGGAGTATAAACGAATCCATACAGAATCCATGCCAAGGTAGAAATAATAGCAGCCAAAGGACTTAAGAGGTATAAAGCAAGTAAACCCAAACACAGGCTTATTCCAATAATCAATAATGCCGATGATACGCCCATGGTATCAGTAGCTAAAGGACGACCCTTTGTCCTCGCCATAAGCTTATCCGTATCCTTTTCCAAAAGTTGGTTAACTGCCGATCCACTGCCACTTGTCAAAAGCCCACCAGAAAAAAGCAACACAAATTCAAAAAAGCTAAGAACCGACAAACCGCCCACTATTATTGCTCCCATTACAGAAGAAAAAACAACGAGAAGACTCAATCGAAGTTTAAATAACTCCGCCAGCACCATTGTGTTAGACACTATGATTTGATGGATTTGATTCCATTTCGAGTTATGAAAAATTGAACGATTCGTTTCCACTACTTACTACTTTCAGATTAATGTGCGCCATCTGTTTTCTCGCCCTCAGCTAAAGGAACAACTTGGGGAATATAATCAACCTCACTTCCTTCTTCTTTGCTATAATCGTAAGACCAACGGTGCACTGTTGGAATTTTTCCAGGCCAATTACCATGAATATTCTTAATCGGAGTAGTCCATTCAAGTGTAGTTGCTCCCCAGGGATTCTGAACTTTCAACTGGCGTCCTTTCCAAATACTGTAGAAAAAGTTAACTACAAAGACCAATTGCGCAGCGAAAACAATTATTGCAGCAATCGTAATCACTTGATTCATCGTTGCAAAATCATTAAATGCGTTAAAGTTTTCAAAGCTGTAATACCTTCGGGGAACACCAGCAATGCCTAAGTAATGCATTGGCCAAAAGATAACATAAGCACCAATTAAGGTAACCCAAAAGTGGATTTTCCCCAATGTTTCATTCATAAAGCGGCTGTACATCTTGGGAAACCAATGATAAATCCCGGCATACATCCCAAAGAAGGCGGCAACTCCCATTACAATGTGGAAGTGAGCTACCACGAAATAGGTGTCATGCATTTGGATATCGATAGCTGAATTTCCAAGAAAGATTCCAGTCAAACCACCACTAATAAACATGGAAACGAAACCAATTGCAAATAAAGAGGCAGAATTAAACCTAATATTCCCACCGTATAATGTAGCAATCCAGTTAAAGACTTTAACCGCTGAAGGAACTGCGATGATCAAAGTGAATATCACAAAAATCATAGCAATAAACGGATTAATACCCGCCATAAACATGTGATGGGCCCAAACTAAAAAGCTTAAAAAGGCGATTGCTAGAATGGAAAAGACCATCGCTTTATATCCAAAAATAGGCTTGCGGGAATGCACAGAAAGAACTTCAGAAACAATTCCGAAGGCTGGCAAAACTATAATATAGACTTCCGGGTGCCCCAAAAACCAAAACAAATGCTGATAAAGAATAGGGCTTCCTCCCACGTGATCCAAAGCCTCGCCTCCAATAAAAATTTCACTTAGATAAAAACTAGTTCCAAAACTTCTATCAAAAATGAGCAGTAAGAAACCGCTAAAAAGCACAGGGAAACTCAAAAGACCAATCACCGCAGTTATGAGAAATGCCCAAATGGTAAGAGGCAATCTCCACATACTAAGTCCTTTAGTACGCATATTCAATACTGTAGAAATATAATTAATACCTCCGAGTAAAATGGAAACGACAAATAGAGCCAAAGAAACTAACCATAGTGTCATCCCGACACCAGATCCACTAGATGCCTGTTCAAGGGCAGATAAAGGAGGATAAGCAACCCAACCACCCATAAAAGGCCCGGTACTTACGAAGAGTGAGAAAAACATAACGACACCGGCCAGAAAGAAAAACCAAAATGAAAGCATATTCATAAATGGAGATGCCATATCTCTAGCTCCAACCTGAAGTGGAATTAAAAGGTTACTAAACGTACCAGACAAGCCTGCAGTTAGTACAAAAAAGACCAATATCGTACCATGCATTGTAACTAGTGCATAGTAAAAATCAGGAGACAAAGTCCCTATTCCGGCTTCGTTGATAACAATCCATTTTCCCAATATGGGCTGCAACCAAGCTAAACTTTCCTCAGGAAACCCGAGCTGTAGCCGGAAAATAAGTGACATAGCACCACCTATAAAAGCCCAAATCATTCCGGTAATCAGGAATTGCTTTGAGATCATTTTATGATCCATCGAAAAAATATAGTGCGAAATAAAATTCGACTGATACTTATCGAGTGATTCGTGCTCTTCTTCGTGAAAGTGATCATCGTGACCGTACTTCTCTATGAGCTCGTCCGTATTAATTTGCTGTACTTCAGCTGCCATAATCTGAATTTAAAATTCTGTCTTTAAATTTCTGTAGGTTCCTCTTCATCATCGGATGAAGATTTAGTCTTAATCCTATCAATAGAAATGCCACCGCTAACTAAATAGTTCTTTACAGATTCAATTCTATTGTAATATAATTGTTGATTTTCAGTTTCGGAGTCCAATGAGACATTCATAGCGTCTACATCTGATAAATTAGAAATAATTGAATCAAGGATACTTAATGCATTTTTATCGCTTAATTGGTCATCTTCAGGAGTGAAGAAAGCATCAACATTTATACTTTCAGTTAGCATTTCATCATCTATCTCCGTAAGTGATTCGCTGTCCATAGATGCCAAAAAACCATAAGAATCCATGAACCCCTGAACAGCCATTTCTATTTCACTGGAAAGTAACTGTCCTGCAAAAGGATCATCATCAGTATTTCGAATTGACCCCATATAGTAGGATGACTGCTCATCTAACCAAGCTTCATATTCTTCATCAGTCACAATTCGAACTACTTTACGCATGGAAAAATGACCATTCCCGCAAAGTTCAGCACAGGCAAGTTCATAATCAAAAACTTCCCACTTTTCGGGACCATTCGGATCTTCAGGATCTGCAGGAACACGATATTCAGAATACTTTTTAAGCTCCTCTCTATACTCTTCTGTAGTTTTTGTGGGAGTAAAAACGAAGTAAGTAGGCATACCCGGAACAGCATCCATTTTCACCCTGAAATGGGGAAGGTAAAAGTTATGCAAAACATCACGTGCAGTAATTCGAACTCTAACTTTTTTATCCACTGGCAGAACAATATCTGTAGGCTGGAAATCATCGAGATTGGCATCATCTGTCCAAATTTGACCTAAGGGGTTGGACCCAGTTATTCTACGATAATCTCTCGCTCCTAACTCTCCATCTTCACCAGGATACCGTATCATCCAGGCAAATTGCATTCCCGTAGCCTCAATCTCGATATAATCTTCATCAGGACCAACATCCGCCATAACCGTATTCCAGGCATCTAAGCCATATACAACCAATATAGTCATCACAATTGCTGGAACAATTGTCCAAATAATTTCAAGTCTATTATCGTGAGCATTAAAAATAGCCTTACGGTTGGGGTTATAACGGTATTTATAGGCAAACCAAAATAAGGCGATGTGAGTAATCACAAAAACGATTCCCGTAAAGAATAAAGTGATGGCAAACATCATATCCACACTGCTGCCATGCTCTGAAGCCGCCTCATGGGGACCGAAACCCAACATCCAGTTTTTGTAATAAAAAGCCGATAAAATGGTAGCCGCTAAAAATACCACCATAAACACCATCCCAAGGCGCGAGTTCCAATAATCACTTTCGCGCTGGGCATCTTCTTCTCCCCGAATAGCACCAGCTAATTCTGTTACTTTGCCGATCTGCACGACTACAATAACCAGAAGCGCGAGGATTAAAATACTGAGCAATATTGTCATGATCTATTTATTTTTTCTATTTCTATATTCTCTTTATCGTTAGACTTCGTGATGAAGACTTTCTTCTAAAAACGGACTTCTTTCAGGAACCAACTTAGCACTTGCCAGCCGATTGAAAAACAAGTATAAGAACAAACCTAAAAACCCAACAAAAATTCCTATCTCTAATAGTCCCGGAATTGTAAAACCCGCTTCAAATGACGATGCGTGATGTCCAGCCTCTGCTGCAGCACCGTGAGCGTGATGCGAAATTTCGTGTTCTGTGTGCAAAATCCCGGGTTTTAACATTAAGAAAAAGTCCAGCCAATGACCTACAAAGACAAAGATAGATGCGAATAGAATCGTACCATATTTTCTTTTAGTATCATTACGCATTAAGACAAAGAAAGGTAGGATAAAGTTAATCACGAGATTGCCATAAAATAGGACGGGATACTCATCAACTCTTTGACGAAAATAAATGGTCTCTTCTCCGACATTACCGTACCAAATAAGCATGTATTGGGAGAACCACAAGTATGTCCAAAATATACTAAAGGCAAATAAATACTTACCCAGGTCATGGATATGGTCTTTAGAAACATTTTGGAAATAATCTTTAGACTTTAGGAATGCCAGAACAATCAGAGTCAAGGCAAACATGGCCACTAACCAACTGATCATTGAATACCATGCGAACAGGGTACTATACCAGTGAGGGTCCACACTCATGATCCAAAGCCAAACGGCAGCTGCACCCGTAAAACCACCAATCGGGAGAAAAATAGCCGACCACTTATAGATTTTTTTATGAAAAGTAAAGGACATATCACCTTCTTCATCCTCGCGAATGGAATAATTGCGAATGATTCTTCCGATAATGACCCAAACTGCACCAAAGCCTAAAGTGGCAATTAAATACCAAGTTGGATTCAGAAAAGATGACTTCGCCTGCATCAATTTATCATTGGCTACCTCATCTTCGATTCCCCAATGATATAAATAATGAAAATCAAATATAACGCCTATACCTAAAATAGCCATTAAAATAAGTCCAACAGGTAAAAATGCATACATAGCTTCCCAAATTCGCTTAAAGCCAGTATACCAACCAGACTCAGCGATAACATTTGCTGTAAGAAAAAACAAGCCCATCAATGAAATGCCTGTAAAGAAAACGATGTTGTGAAGGAGATTTGACCACAATCTCGTATAATGACTATTATCTACAAGTAGATTAATAACCAGACAGAGGATACCCACCCCCATGAAAGCAAACAAAACCTTTTTCATTTGCGAGTCAAAAGTGAAATTTTGAACCAATTTTACATTTCCCATGCTATGATATTCTTCTTTTTGTATTTAAATCTGATCACACTTCTAATCAACCAGACTTCCGATGACTTCATCCATATCGGCATTGGTCTCAACACCTTCAGACTGTTTTTCCATATCTGATTCCGGGACGCCATAAGAATTAAGGGTGTTTTCATCCGGGGTGTATACCAAATCCTTCTCATCAGCTTGAAGGGTCCTGATATAATGAATGACATCCCATCTCTCCTTATAAGACAATTTATCTTTATAAGCACCCATAACATTCTTACCATACATAATCGAATGGTAAAACCGACCTGGAGAGGCCGCTACAAATTCATCAGAAATCAGGTTAGCGGGCTGAGCCGGATATACGCCTCCGTCCTCACGAACTAAATAGCCCAAGCCATCGCCCTTCTCTCCATGACAGATACCGCAATTGATATCGTATAACAACTCCCCTTTTTCTAAACCGGCAGTTGTGATTGGAAATGGATTTAATGTCATTTCTTCAGTTGCTCGAGTGCGCTCCTCCTCTGTGTCTTCATAGTAATATGGAACAAAGCCATTCGGAGCTCTTTCGTGATCAATCCGGCTTTGCTTTGCTGAGCCTACGACGGTTTCAGCGCTTGACACAGCTGCATACCCCCGCGGAATGGTTCGGTCTACTGGCTTACGCGGGTTGGCAAAAGAATGGTAGTCATCCTCAGATCCCCAGGTATTATAACTGTAATAGTCATAATAGTTAGACTCGTAAGCAATACTATGTTTCATGTCTGGAACGTAATCTCTGCCTGGATAATCACCCTCTACAGGGGAACAGGAGTACATTACCAGGATAAAAAGCCCAAATAAAATACCTTGCTGTATATTTTGTCGTAAATCCATGTTATCTATTTATATCGTCTTTGTATCTACTAAGGAGGCTCCAGTTGATTCAAAATACTTCTCGTATTTATTTTTGTCTTCGGATTCTCCCTCTTCTTTTAATTGAAAGGCTACACAAAACTTATCATCAGTAATTCTATCGTGTAATGTCGGATTAGAAACCCCTGGGCCCATACCACAGACAGTGTAAAACGTCACAACCATTCCGATACTGGCAAAAAGGACTGTCAACTCAAAGGTGACAGGAATAAAAGAAGGAACAGGCCAGTATGGCTTTCCACCATATATGATTGGCCAATCAGAAGCCAGTGCCCAACTCATAAATCCAAAAGCTGTGATCGTTCCAATTAATCCAAAGATAAAGCCTACGATATGAAGACGTGACTCCTTCAATCCCATAATAGGGTCTAAGCCATGCACGGGAAAGGGTGAAAAAACATCCATAATTTCCAGATGCTCTTCTTTAGCCGTTTTGACTGCCGACAAAAGATCCTGCTCATCATCATAGAGACCAAATATTACATTTTTATTTGCCATAATATTTTATACTTGTTGACCGGAAAATTGCTTCTCCTCAATATATTTTTTGTTTTGCTCGACATATTGGTCACCATTAGACTTTAAGATCGATTTGATCTCAGCAATAGCAACAACAGGAGCCACTCGGACAAATATTAGAAAGAGAGTAAAAAATAACCCAAGACTTCCTAAAAAGATTCCAACTTCCACCCAGCTAGGCACATAATAGCTCCAGCTAGAAGGCAGGTAATCCCGAGCCAAAGTAGTAGCAATGATTACGAAACGTTCAAACCACATCCCGATATTTACGAAGATGGACATTACAAAGGTTACAAATACATTTCGTCTCATTTTTCTGAACCAGAATATTTGAGGTGAAACGAGATTACATGTCATCATTGCAAAATAGGCCCACCAATAAGGTCCTAATGCCCGGTTATAGAAAGCAAATTGTTCATACACATATCCAGAATACCAGGCAATGAACAATTCAGTTAAGTAAGCTACACCTACGATTGTACCCGTAAGTAAGATCACCTTATTCATACTTTCAATATGACCTATCGTTATATAATCTTGAAGTCGAAGCACCTTTCGCACCATCAACATGAGAGTTTGAACCATTGCAAACCCGGAAAAAATTGCCCCCGCAACAAAGTAGGGAGGAAAAATAGTGGTGTGCCATCCAGGAATAACTGATGTGGCAAAGTCAAAACTTACAATGGTGTGTACAGATAATACAAGTGGAGTAGCTAATCCCGCAAGAACAAGCGATAGTGACTCCCACCGTTGCCAATGTTTCGCAGAGCCAGTCCATCCAAAGGACAGGACATTGTATAATTTTTTGCGAATACCCTTAGCTCTATCCCGAACTGTTGCAAAATCAGGAACTAAGCCGGTGTACCAAAACAAAAGAGATACCGTAAAGTAGGTACTGATAGCAAAAACATCCCATAAAAGCGGGGAGTTGAAATTCACCCAAAGAGGTCCCCGGGTATTTGGATAAGGAAAAACAAAGAAAGCTAACCAAATTCGCCCCATATGTATGAGAGGAAATTGCCCCGCACACATAACTGCAAAAATTGTCATGGCCTCAGCTGCTCGGTTTACCCCTGTACGCCATTTTTGTCGAAAAAGTAGCAAAATTGCCGATATTAGAGTCCCTGCGTGGCCTATACCTACCCACCATACAAAGTTGGTGATATCCCAGCCCCAACCTATCGTTCGATTCAAGTTCCAACTGCCAATGCCTATCCAAATCGTCCAAAGGACAGTAAATGCAAATAGAGCCAAAAACCCGACTGAAACCATGAAGGCCAAAACCCATGCAACTGAAGGTGCCCGTTCTGTCGGAGCACATATATCCTCCGTAATTTGATGGTAAGTCTTATTTCCCTTTACTAAGGGCTCTCGAATTGGTGAAGTTATCGCACTCATTCAAATATGTTTTCCTTATTATTTCGTTTCTTTCAAATTAAGCATCTACGCTACTTATATCAGGGTTTCTGTTAACCACCTTCATTTTATACCCAACTGAGGATTGCGTATTAACTTCCTCCAGGGCATAATACGTCATAGGATCATTTTTATCCTTTGTAACCTTTGTCTCTTCATTGTTTACATCTCCAAACTGGATCGCTCCGGTTGGACAGGCTGAGGCACATGCCGTGGTAATATCCGCTTCACGTAATGCTCGCTTTTCTGTGCGAGCACGCAATTTTCCTTCCTGAATGCGCTGAACACAAAAACTACACTTTTCGATTACGCCTCTGGTTCGAACCGTAACGTCCGGATTAAGAACCATTCGCGTTAGGTTTTCTGCATAAAACGGTTCTGATTCTCCATCAAATACCTTATTCTCATTTAATCCCCAAAGGTCAGCCGTTGTATAGTCCAGCCAATTAAATCGACGAACTTTATACGGACAATTATTTGCACAATATCGCGTACCTATACATCGATTGTATGTCATTTGATTCAGACCTTCACTACTGTGATTTGTTGCAGCTACAGGGCAAACATTTTCGCAAGGAGCATTATCACAATGTTGGCACATCATAGGTTGATAAGCGGTATTGGGACTGTCAAAATCACCATAAAAATAACGATCAATGCGAAGCCATGTCATCTCATGATGTTTACGAACTTCACTCTTACCCACTACAGGAACGTTATTTTCAGATATGCAAGCTACCTGACAAGCACCGCAACCAATACAGGCACTGAGATCTACACTCAACTCCCACTTATGTCCCTTATTGTACAAGTCTTCATGCCCGGGATACAGGGATTGTTCATTGAGGTGCTGATGATGTTCACGTTCATGTTCTAAATCATGTACAGCTTTTTCTAGCTGGGAAGCATCTGCGTGTCGTATAATCGTTCGGTCAGTTATTGAACCCTGATACCCTTCTGAGAGCGTAACAATCGCTTTTTCATCGACATTTATAGTTTCTCCAGATTCCGGGTCCTTATCGGATACACCGAAAGTGTGATGATACTGAACGCTTGCAAAGGATTTATCAACTCCTTTTTTATCACTAACCTGAATAGAAGAAAAATACTGCACATTGCCATCAGAATCTAGAGATAGCATAGGATAAACATTCACACCAACTCCTGCTCCGGACCTTCCCGCCACTTCGCGACCATATCCAATAGCTAGGGCTACAGTATCGTTTTTCATTCCATATTGCTGAACCACAGTAACATCTTTCTCTGCTGCAGAATTTGAAATAGAAACGATATCTCCATCATTCAGGTTTTTCCAACCATCAATACTGTTTCCACCATCCCATTCTACAGGAATATTCAAGCAGTTATCCCATACCGTTCTAACTAAGGGGTCGGGCATTTCTTGCAACCATGGGTTATTAGCATAAGAGCCGTCACCCATATTTACAGTTTCAAAAAAGGCTATTTCAAGACCAGAAGAAACCGGACTATTTATTTTATTACCCAAACCACTGACAGATCCTGCATAAACAACTTGATTTGCAGATTCAGGCAATTCATAAAAGCCTTCATGCAGTGCATTATCCCAGAATGAGCGGAAGCTCATAAATTCACTCTGACTTGGAAATACATTTTTCTCCCAAACACTTCGGATATATTGATACGCATATTCAGTAGCGTCCTCAGACTCACTCCCTTCTTTTCCACTCCAACTCAGAAGCGAAGTAATCATATTGCGGGAATCGAACAAAGGTGAAATGGTAGGCTGAACAAATGCGAAATGACCTGTTTTGGGTTCTGCATCGCCCCAGGATTCAAGATAATGGGGTTCAGGAGCCGCCCATGAACAAGCACTAAATGTTTCATTAGGTAAGATGCTTGTCGAAATAGACAGATCTATTTTAGACAATCCTTTTTTCAATTCAGCTCCGCGAGGGTGGCTGTAAACGGGATTGACACCATCGGCAAAAATAATGGCATCGATTTTCCCAGCTTTCACCTCATCAATAAGTGCATTCATTTCAGCATCTATTGATTGGCTAATATTGGTTTTCCGATCCCATCGAATTGTTGAGCCATAATTGCCGAGCAAATAGTTCATGTGATTCACTAACTGTTGTTCAGCAGTATTATTCGAACCGGATACAACGAGTGATTTCTTCCCAGCCCGGCTAGCTTCAAGTAAGTCTTTAGCTGCAGCTTTTACACCCTTTTCTACCTTTTCAGAGCTCAACTGACCATCAAGACTTACTGTACTTCCGCCTTTTGCTCGTGCAATTTCATTATGCAATTTAGCAATGGCCAAGCCTTGTTCAGATGGTTTTATAAGTACGCGACTATCTGCATTTGATCCTGTCAACGACATAAACGATTCAAAAGCAATCATTCTGGAAATCTCGGGCTTTTTGTAGTCTTTTACTTTCCGTTTCTTACTCCACTGTTTAGCATATTCCACTGGAGATATCCAGCTCCCCAAAAAGTCAGCCCCAAAATTGATTACCACATCCGCTTCATCAAAGCGGTAATTAGGTACTGCTTTTTGACCGAAGTCTTTTTCATTGGCTAAAAGCAAGGCGGAGTTGGAACTTGCATCGTAACTAACCCATTTCGAATTGGGATACTTTTTCTTGAACTCGTTGAATGCTGATTTTATAGAAGGGCTGTAGTTTGAACCAGCTACAATTCTCACTTTAGAATTCGTCGTTAGCTTCTCCCCTATCTTTTTATCCAGATCCGCCCAGGAAATTTTATCAACTGAAGTACCCTTAATTTTACCCGGGCTCTTAACCCGCGTAGAATCGTACAGTTCTAAAACAGAGGCTTGGGCGCGAGCACTTGTACCTCCCTCTGTAAGTGGTGATTGCTTATTCCCTTCGATCTTAATAGGACGGCCCTCTCGAGTCTTAACCAATACGGGTAAGAAGTCAGAGCCATTCACAAAACTTGAAGCATAATAGTTAGCCACACCGGGAACTATCGCATCCGGTTTGTTTACATAAGGTATAGCTCGACGTACAGGAGTTTCACAAGCCGCAGCAACTGTGGCTGCACCCAGACCAAACCCCAGGTATTTCAGAAAGTCTCGCCGATTTGATTTAAGGCCGGACTCTGATTCGTCCTTAGACAGTTCGTTTGCCACGGGCAATTCAAAGAATTCTTTTTTACTATTCTCCACGAATTCTTTATCACCATTTAGATCTTTTGTTCCGACCCAGATATTATCGTTATTCTTCATTGTAATTGAGTTCCTAGATTAGATGAATGAGGTTAATAGTGACATTTTTGGCATTCCAAACCGCCAATATCCTCGACAGTCACTTTTTCGCGCTCACCATTCTGTAATTCGTTATGATAGTGTTCAAACTCTTTATGATAGTAAGGATTATCTTGAAATCCTTTAACTTCAGATTGTCTGTGGCAATTTATGCACCACCCCATCGATAGAGGGGCATATTGAGCCAGCACCTCCATTTCTTCCACTGCTCCGTGGCACTGCTCACATTCTACTTGCCCGGAAGTAACATGTTGGGCATGGTTAAAATAGACATGATCAGGCATATTATGTATGCGAACCCATTCGATCGGTCCCGCTACTGACTCTTTTTGCTCGTTCGTGAGAGAACTGACAATTTCGTCCCATTGATCATCTCTGACAAGTTTACCCTCCTCATCAATAATGTCCAGTTCATTATCCTTAACATATTCCGCTTCAATCCATTTTTTGTAGATGTCTGCTATCTCTTCATTGGACATTTCTTCATAGTCCTCAATATATGTATCGTTTATCGGGTCGTAACCAATGGATGCAAAAACCTTTGTCAATTCTTGCGTTCCATATTTTGACCCTTTTTTAATTGCTCTGTGGCAATTCATACAAGTGTTAGCCGCTGGAATGACGGAGTGCTTACTTCGACGCGCTCCATCGTGACAGTATTGGCAGTCGATTTTGTGTAGACCAGCATGAGTTTCGTGAGAAAACTTAATCGGTTGCTGAGGCGCATAACCCTGCTGACGACCTAAGTTAATGGCATTATTTACTGTCGTATACCCTCCTACCACAACTAAGGCAAAAATAAGGAGTCCAACTACTGATTTAGAGGTAAGAACTTGCCAAATACTTCGGGAAGGAGCCACTGTTCCCTCTGCTTTGGCCCGCGCAATTGCATTTAAAACACCGATAATACGGGCCAGTACAAATGATAGAATAAAGAGAATCAAAGCCAAGGTGATGAAAAGAAAGGTATTTGAGGAATCCTCTTCTGTTCCCACATCTACTGCAGCAACCTCTTCTCCGGCCGCTTTAGGTGGATATGTACCTTCATATACGCCCTGGATGTAGGCCAAGACATTTTCGATTTCCTGATCCGTAAGATTGGGGAAATTATTCATGACGGTTGGCTTCCAAGTACCCCAGAGTTCAGTCGCGCGAGGGTGACCGTCAGAAATCATACGCTGAGAATATCGAATCCAAGTGTAAAGGTCTTCACGGGGATATTCGGCCCACCTTTCTTGTGTACCACCCAAAGCTGGCCCAGTGAGGTCATCCTTCATATTCTTATTGTGACAGGATGCACACTGCGAGCGGAATAAACTTTTTCCCGCATCCAGGTCAACTGCTGCTGTGCCAGATTCACTTTCTTCACCTTCCTGGGCATGCAAAGTGAGCCCAGTTAAGGAAAAAGTAAGTAGAAACACACATAATGATAGCAATTTATAGTTCATATCTAATGTCTAATTATGTAGGTCAATCATTGTCGTATATCACGCTTATCTGCGTCTTAATTTGGTCACTCAAAAATAGAATCCTTTCCGTCTAAAACCAATAAAGCCATGCTAATCGATTTTATTTAGAACTTGTCTAAATTGCAGCATCTTCTCATACCGCCACCTTTGCTTTAATGGATGGATGTGGATCATAATTCAGGAGCTGAAAGTCATTGTAAGAAAATTGATCAATATTTTTTACGTTCGGGTTTATTTTCATCGTAGGTAAAGCTCTAGGTTCTCGACTTAACTGAAGCCGGGCTTGCTCAAAGTGATTTTGATATAAGTGAAGATCGCCAAATGTGTGTACAAATTCACCAATTTGCAGATCACAAACTTGAGCGATCATCATTGTCAATAAACTATAGGAGGCTATATTGAAGGGCACCCCTAAAAACACATCTGCAGATCGCTGATACAATTGACATGAGAGCCTTCCCTCTGCAACATAAAACTGAAACATTACGTGGCAGGGGTTCAGCTGCATCTCTTCAAGTTCAGCAACATTCCAGGCACTGACAACTATTCGTCGAGAATCCGGATTGGTTTTAATCGCCTCAATGGCTTGTTGAATCTGATCGATTCCACTTTCAGAGCCATCGGGCCAACTTCTCCATTGTCTCCCATAAATCGGACCTAAACTTCCATCATCTTTAGCCCATTCATTCCAAATGCGAACATTATGCTCTTGCAGATACTTCACGTTGGTATCTCCTTTTAAGAACCAGAGCAGTTCGTAAATGATAGATTTTAAATGGACTTTTTTCGTGGTAATCAGGGGAAATCCTTCTTGCAAGTTAAAGCGAACTTGCCTCCCGAAAACAGATCGCGTTCCGACCCCTGTCCTATCAGATTTATCGACACCCTGATCTAAAATATCCTGCAACAAATCTAAATATGTTCGCATACTATTTCTTTATATGGTGACACAAATATAGTCATATTGTTAAATTTTATATAAAAACTTTACCTATATATGATCTCGACTCACAGATTGTCCCTTTCCCAGACTAGGACTGAATCATTCCTTTATCGTTTTGGACTTCAGTCTGTCATATAAAGATCCCCCCTGCGTGAGGGATAGCAGCGGCAGGCAGGGCTGTAGGTGACGAAGCAGCCGTAAAGCGAGAAGGCGACCGAAAGGAAGCCCTGCGCAGCCATACGGATGCCGGCACATAGAGCCCTGACTATGAGCGAATAGCCCGGTCCGCCGGCAGGCGGACACGCCCAGGCATTCACAAAAAGTAAATTAATTGGCTGTAGAAAGTGTATCTGTCACTGACTTGTGCTCCAATTTTCGGAAATCGACCGGACTGAGGCCGGAAACGCCAGGTTCGTTCATATACACGCCATAAATAATGTCGACGGCAGCCATAGTGGACTTATTATGAGTAACGATGATGAACTGGGACTGCTCCGCAAATCGCTTAATAATGCGATTGAATTTTTCAATATTAGCATCATCCAATGGGGCATCCACCTCGTCAAAAACGCAAAACGGGGCTGGTTTCAGTAGATAGAGAGCGAACAATAGTGCAGTCGCGGTCAGCGTTTTCTCACCGCCCGACAACTGCGATAGGCTTTTAGGGCGTTTTCCTTTCGGTTTTGCGACGATTTCGACGAGTGACTCCAGAGGATCCTCGGGATCGCTGAGAATTAGATCTGCGTCATCACCTTCGGTGAATAGGGTGCGAAACACATCAATAAAATTGGTCCGTATTTTTTCGAAAGCCTCCATGAATTGTTCTGTGGCCTGCTTTTCAATTTCCTTAATCGTAGTTTCCAATTTATCCTGAGCATCAAGAATGTCATTTCTCTGATTGAGCATCAGGTCATAACGCTCCTGCGTTTCTTTAAATGCTTCGACAGCCATGGGATTCACATCGCCAAAATTTTGCAACTTTCCCTTGATCTTCGTCAACTCATGATCCAATTCCTCACGGGTACCCTCGAAATCGGGGGACTGATCAATAATCTGATTTATTGAAATATCGAATTCCACTTTCAGGCGTTCAGAAATACCATGAAGAACCATTTTAGACTCCGTGTGGCGCTCTTTCAGGGATTGGATAAGTTCCTGCTTTTGTCTCTGTTGCTGGAGAAGCTGCTTCACCTCTTTTTCAAGTCCCGATATCATGTTTCGCGCTTCAAAATAAATGCGTTCCGCAGCATTAAGGGCTTCACTTTTGTGTTCTTTATCCCGGTATAGTTGAGCTAGCCGGTTTTTGGTTTCAATTTCTGTTTGCTTGTGCTTTTTTTGCTCTTCTGTTTGCTCTTCAATTTCCGTTTTATGCTGTTCGAGCAAATCTGAGAGTTCCGTCTTTCTGGATTTCTGGTATTGTAGATCTTTTTCTAGCTGGCTACATCTATTTTCCTGCTGAATGAGCTTGATATGTGCCTCATTGTATTTTTGGGATAGTTCAGAAAAAGTCTGTGCATGCTGTTCGTAAATGGAGTCGACTTGTTCGACTTTTTTTTCCAGCTCAAACTTTTCCTTTTTCAGGCCTTCCCATTGCTCCTGGATATGGATAATTTGTTTATGAATTTCGGATTTTTCGGTCGCTAAATTTTGTTTTTGGCTTTGGAATTCCCCGGCTGCTTCATCCAGGTTTGAAAGCTGTAAACTCGTTTTTTGCGTGGCGCTTTTCGCATCTGCAAGTTTAGCCTGCAGGGCTCTCATTTCCTCTTCTTGCTGTTCTTTTTTCAGGCCATGAATCTCATGAGTCAGAGATTGGATGGTTTGATGCCTATTTTGCAAATCCTGAGAAATCGAATGGATTTCCCTTTCAATTTTTTTCAGGTTTTTCTTTCGCCCTAGCCGTTTTCCTTCAAATAGGCCGGAGGATCCTCCGCTCATGAGTGATTTGTGAAAGGAAGCGCTACCATCCTTGACGAGGAAGGTATAGTCCGGATATTGCTGAGAAAGGCTATAGCCCAGGTCTTCGTTCTCAACCAGATAAACCTCGTGAAGTAGCTGTCCAATTAAGCCGGCGTAGGCGGAGTCGGTTTCGACAACTTGCAAGGCGGGTTTTGCCTGAGGTATGTCCTGAGTTTGAGATGAGTTTTCAGAGATATTGTTTAGCAAAAAGTGTGCTTTACCCTTTTGGGATTCTTTGAGCAATTTGATCCCTTCCAATGCATCCTGAGCCTGGTTCACGATAAAGTGACTGAGATAATTTTCTAAATAATTTTCCAATGCGGCTCGATACTCTGCTGGAGAAATCAGCACATCCGAAAAGAGGGCTGCTGGCTTGTTCCATTTCTTTGAGCGCATGAGAAATTTGGTCGATTCCGGAAATCCCTCGAGTTTTTCAACCAGGTTTTTGAGCAATTTAAATTCATTTTGAAGAGCGTCGTATTTCCGCTCCAGCTCCTGAGCTTCTTTTGTCTTTTCCTCCTTTTGCTCTTCAAGGGAAACCAGCATTTCTTTGCGCTCGGCTTCATTCTTTTGAAGTTGGTTAAGATTGTGTTCCAGCTGGATCAATAATTCATTTTGGCGGTCCCATTCTGCCTTCAACTCACTTTTTCGCTGCGATTGCGATTCCAATTGCTCATCAAAGCGTTTCATTTGGCTTTGGATAGTTTCAACACGCGATTCGAGTACAGCAATTTTTTGTTTCCAATCATATTCCTGCTGTTGGAGAACTTGCAATTTCTGCAGTCGATCAGATCGCCCCGATTTTATTTCCTGATATGATTTCTGACTTTCTGTCTTTTGAGTCTTAAGTTTCTCAAGAGCATCCTGACGCTCTTTTAGGATCGCATTCTCCGCGAGAATTTCAGACTCAAGGCGAGTAATGGTGCTCGTATACTCTTTTAGCTTTTGAGTTTTGTCTGAAATTTGATTTTCCAGTCTTTTAATCGCCTGCTGTCCGTAGGAAATACTTTGGCGGGTAATATCCCTTTTGTTTTCAAGAGATTGGGTTTCGCGAACAATCGCAGAAAGGTCTCTTTGATTTTGAGATACTGAGCTTTCTTTTTCGAGATTAATCTGCTTTTTACTCTCTACTTCTGCCTCTTTCGTATTGATTTGGGCTGTAATTTCGTCAAATGCAGATTGTACTTGCCCCAACTCCTCTTTTATCGACTTGAAGTCCGACCGGGCACGACTGGAGTTCAATATCGCTAAATCGATGCTATAGGATTTATATTTATCCTTTAAGTTCAAGTATTTTTCAGCTCTTCGAGCCTGCTTTTTTTGTTGTTTAAGTGTATTCTCGAGTTCGTGCAGCAAGTCTTCTACCCGATCCAGGTCCGCTTTTGTCAGTTTTAGTTTGTTGAGCGTTTCGCGCTTGCGAGATTTGTATTTGGAAATTCCAGCCGCTTGCTCGAACATTTTTCTTCTGGCCTGATCTTTATCGCTAAGGATATCATCCACCATACCCAAAGCGATAATGGCATAGGAATTACTTCCAATGCCTGTATCTAAAAGAACAGAGCGGATGTCTTTAAGTCGACAGGAGACATCATTGAGTCGGTATTCACTTTCTCCCGATCGATATAAAATTCGAGTCACGGATAATTCGGAGTACTCGGAATTAATGAGGCCTTTGTCATTTTCAAAGGTGACAGAAACCCGAGCGACAGGCGCGGGTTTTCTTTTTTGAGTTCCATTAAACAGAATATCGCCCATTTTTTCCAGCCGGAGTTCTGAAGACTTCTGCTCTCCCAAAACCCAACGAATAGCATCAACGACATTAGATTTACCCGACCCATTTGGGCCGACGACACCGGTAATTCTTTCATTAAAATGAATGACAGTTTCCCGGGCAAAACTCTTAAATCCCTTCATTTCAAGGCGGAGAAGCTTCATAGCCGACAAAGATAGAAAAAGAAAGGTACAAGTCAGAGGAACAAGCGCATGTCAAATTTCCAAAGAATTATGATAGGCGTCTTTATCGAAAATATGATCTGTTATCTAAAAGGATTATGAAGAGTCAGAGGGCATGAGAGAGAAAAGCTTATTTTTTATGGGTTTGCCTTTAGAATACAACATCTTTCCATTTTTCAGTCCGGAGATAATAAAAGGATAACAAAAATATCAAAACCCAGTAAAAGATTTCGATAGCCCAGGCCCAGGGGAGTGAAACATCCAGAATAAGAATAGCAAAAAATAAAATGCCGACATAAACAACAGCGGTAGATGATTGCATTTTAAGAGCAAAGAGCGTGGCCCCGGTTCCACTTAGGCCATTGAAGTATATGCTTGCTATAGAAAATGTCATTAAAATAAGTAATATGACATAAAAGACTGGCTGAGCGGCTACAAACAAAGCCATATCTTCCCGACCAAATAGGGGATAAAGTACGTACTGAGGAAGAATAATAACAGGTAGAGCAAGTAAAACGGTAAAAAGGAATGTGAACCAGGCTGTTCTTCTGATAATTGGAAGAACTAGTTTGGGGTGCCCCTGTCCTATAGCATTGCTGACCAGGGTATTCACTCCGGAAGCAAACCCCCAACAAGGAATGCTCAATCCCAGGTAGATTATTCGCCCTAGATTTGTTATGGCCAGCGGCTCCTCTCCCATTTTTTCAATCAATAAAAAGAAAACAAACCAGCTTCCTACTCCAACTGCATATTGAATAACTATTGGAGATGCAATTCTAAAAATACTTTGAAGCAAATTGAGTTTTACTCGACCCCAATTCCAGAGTTGCATAGGACGTAGTTTTTTGTCATACAGGGCATAAGCCAGAAACAACAGAACTGCTACGGCTTCCGAGGAGCTACTGGCCAGGCCTGCCCCTTTTATCCCCCACTCCGGGAATCCCCAGTGACCGAATATTAAAACGTAATCCAGAAATATGTTGACTATGGCAAGCACGACCGTATTTACAATGATAAATTTGGATCTGGAAATACCCATATACAAAGCCATCATACATAAACCCGCATACGCAAAAAACACACCCCACGAGCGATGAACCAGATAATCTAAGCACCGGTCGTACACTTCATTGGATTGAATTAAGAGTTTGAAAAGCCAGGGGGTTCCATACCAGAGAAAAAGAAACATACCTGCAGCGAGCAGCAACTCGAAGAAAAACAGCATTCGGAACGTCTTGCCAAGCAGAAGAAAGTTTTTCTCGCCAAACCGTCTTGCCATCATGATCTGCCCACCCTTAGAGAAACCAAAGCCAATTGCATTAATCGTCAGATAAAATACGCTAACCAGCCCAATAGCGGCGAAGTCCACATCAGAAAAGTGATAGAGAAACAAAGAATCCGTTAATGCAATTAAATTCTGAGCTGCACTTCCCAACATGATGGGAAACGAGAGATTAAAAATGTGCCTATATGAGGGAAGTTCTTTCATCGGCGGGCAAATATCTCAAATTATTCCGTATTCGGTTTAAGGTAGTTCGATCATTTTCTAAAATGGGAAGCCCTTAGAAAATATCTATCTTCGTTGGCAAAAATTACATAAAATGAAACGATACTCAATACTCTTCATCCTTTTAGGTTCGCTCTTGTTATTGTTTCAATGTAAAGACGCAAAAAATAAAGATATGAATATACTTGACAAAGCACAGGAGGTCACGGCTCCCCAAGCTGCACAAAAAGATACGATCTTAGCCAAACACAATGATGAACGCCACGATCCCTATTACTGGTTGAATGAAAGAACTGCCCCTGATGTCAAGGCACATTTAGAGGCCGAAAATAGATATTTGGATAGTGTCATGAGTGGGCTGCAAGGATTCCAGGATTCTCTTTTTGAGGAAATCAAATCCCGAATTGCGCCCAATGATACTTCCGCACCATACCTAAAGAACGGGTACTACTATTACGTCAAATATGAAGAGGGGCTGGAGCACCCCATTTATGCTCGAAAGAAGGGAAGCCTTGATGCAGAGGAAGAAATCATTCTAGATGTAAATGAACTGGCAGACGGATATGCTTATTATCAGGTTACCGGATTATCTGTGAGCCCAGATAACCAATGGTTAGCCTATGGTGTAGATACATTGAGCCGCCGAATTTATACGATATATTTTAAAGATCTCAAAAGTGGAAAAACACTTGAAACCACCATTCAAAACACAACTGGCCAAACCAGTTGGGCAAATGACAATACAACGGTGTTTTTCAGTCGAAAGGATGCCACCTTAAGACCTTTTCAAATTTGGCGACAGAATATTCATGACGAGCAATCCATCCACTTAGTTTATGAAGAAAAAGATCCGACTTTTGTTTGTTATGTGGATAAATCAAAATCGAATAAATATATTTTCATCGCTTCTTCAGCTACCAAAACAAGCGAGTATCGAATCGTTCCCGCAGATACCCCTGATCGCGAACCTATTCTATTTCACTCCCGCGAACGCGGCCTTGAATACGATATCGACCATTTAGATAACACCTTCTACATTTTAACAAATTGGGAAGCCGAAAATTTTCAAATCATGACTTGCGAAGAGCAAGCCACCGGGAAGACAAATTGGGAAGAGAAAATTGCACATCGGGAAGACATTCTCATTCAGGATGTTGAATTGTTTGAAGGAGGTCTGGCTGTTTCAGAGCGCGTGAAAGGAATATCCAAAATTGCATTGTATGATTGGAAAGATGATCCCTTTTATATTGATTTTGAAGAGGATGCTTACACCAGCTACATAGGTGTAAATGAGGAAAAAGATTCCCGGGTGATTCGAATTCAGTATACGTCCATGACAACCCCCATGAGCTCTATGGATTATCACGTTGACTCTGGAAGACTGGAGTTGATCAAAGAGCAAGACGTCCGCGGCTCTTTCTCAAAAGACAATTACCTTTCGGAGCGTATTATTGTCACAGCAAGAGATGGCGAGCAGGTTCCCGTTTCCCTGGTGTACCATAAGGATTTGGATCGAAGCTCTCCCCAACCTCTGCTATTATATGGATACGGATCTTATGGTTATTCCATAGATCCCTATTTTTCTCATGTGCGATTGAGTTTATTGGATCGGGGCGTCATGTTTGCCATTGCTCACATTCGAGGTGGTGAAGAAATGGGGCGAAAATGGTACGAGGATGGTAAATTAATGAACAAGAAAAACACCTTTACAGACTTTATTGATGTGGCTTCCCATTTCATTGAAAATAATGATACTGAATCCGATCAGCTATTGGCTATGGGCGGAAGTGCCGGCGGATTATTGATGGGTGCAGTTGTCAATATGCGCCCAGATCTATTTCGAGGTATTGTTGCTGCTGTTCCTTTTGTGGACGTGCTGACCACCATGTTAGACGAAACCATTCCTTTGACCACTGGAGAATACGATGAGTGGGGCAATCCCAACGAAAAAGATGCGTACGAGTATATCAAGTCTTACTCGCCCTACGACAATATTACCGATCAAGAGTATCCTGCGATTTTAGCAACCACCGGCCTTCACGATTCTCAGGTTCAATATTGGGAACCCGCAAAATGGGTCGCCAGACTTCGGGATCATCAACAAGGGACTGCGCCGATTTTACTCTACACCAATATGGATACCGGTCATGGAGGGGCTTCAGGTCGGTTTGAACGCTATAAAGATACAGCCAGAGAGTATGCCTTTTTGCTAGACCTTGTGGGAAAAGCGCAGTAGAAATACTTTAGAAAAATATTATCTTTCTTTAATGAGATGCATCTTAGTCAAAGGCGTATGGGAATTCGGATAGTTTTTACGTTGAGACCTCTGTAATCAAATCTCTACCTATAAAACTGAAGAATATATTTTTTCTAATTCTGAAATTTGAGTCTCCCAATGACACTCTGCTTTCATTTTCAAAGCTCCTGCTTTCAAGCGGGAGTAGGCTTCGGGATCATCTTCGAGTGAAAACACAGCACTTTTGAACTGTGACGGATTAAGATGCTCCAACAGAAGACACCCTCCGTACCTCTTTTGGTATTTTTTGTATTCAGGAAAAGACGGGTTTACAGAAGGGACTCCCCACTGCGCATAGTCAAAAAATTTATTGGCCAGCGAGTAGTAATAATTTAATCCCTGGCCTTCGAGTAAATTTAAACCCAACCATGCACGGGCCGTATAGTCATCCAGTTTATCAGGAGAAATCCGCCCCAGCAATTCAATACGATCACTGAGATGGTAGCGCCGTACCAGTGCTTCCAGTTCCCCACGGATATCCCCATCGCCGGCGAGTTGCAATTTATAATTAGGCATTTCCCGCATAGCTAAAATAGCTGTTTCTAACCCGCGCCCTCGATTTAATGCGCCCTGATAAAATAACAAACGAGGCTCAGGGTCTATCTCGCGAAAATCGCTGCGATACCAGGGCCTATTTTCAATGGTAGAAAAGGAAATCCCATAGGTACTTGTCAAAATCCGGGATAGTGAATCCGAAACGGTATAAGCAGCATCAAGGCGCTTGCTAGCCCAAAGCCCTAAGGCATGCCAAGCGTATCGCTTGCTATCCCTACCTATCAACTCCGGCACTTCAATAAAATGCTCATGTGCGTCGAGGACCCAGGCTGCATGACTTGCCCTGGATATACGATAGCCCGCTAAAAGGGTATCAAAATCATTACTTACGACAATATCCCATTGGGCACCTCGAGCGCTTTTATACATCCTTTGATTCAGCTGAAAATACATTCTGGGGCCAGAAAGTGCAGACAACTCTAACCTGTGAATCTGAATCTCGGGCCAGTCGACGGCGACGGATGCAGGAAGCTTCCGTCCAATGATATGGACGTAAGCCCCTAATCCTGTTAGGGTTCGTGCCGTCCGCTGCACGCGTTGGTCGAAGGTGATATCCGTACTGACCAGGAGTAATATTCTTTTTCCAGTGAGTTTACTTTCCATCGCTTTTCTCAATTTCAAGGCTTGAATTGACTCTAAGCTCTCCTGAAGTTTCTAATTCAGATAGTAAATGTAATAAGCGCTTTTTATAAACCACAGGATACTTATATATCCATTTTCGAATCGAGATGGATTTTTCATTCGACAACCATTCCTGAAGTGCCGCCACGATTGAGTCTCTTTCTTCAGCATCTTTGAAGACCTTTAGTTGACTTCCCAAGCAAATATCACATGCCCCACAATCTTCTTTGAGTGATTCCCCAAAATACTTTAATAGGGTTCGAGTTCGACAACCTTCTGCCCCGATGTACCCTTTCATGGCCTGCCAACGCCTTTGTGCTCGTTTTTTATTCTTTCGGATTGCCTTATGATCTATATAAATATCTCCGGTAGGTGGACGAGATTGAAGTAAAGTGATCTGCTCTCCACTTTTTGCAGGCAGATACACCACATACTCTTTTTGATGCAGGCGCTGCAAATACGCCTTTACCTGTTCTGGACTGATTTCCAGTTGTCTGGCCATATCCCGCTCGCGAATACGAACATAGTCAATGAAAACCCCCTCATAAGAACGCAACAAGGTCTTTATAAAGACATCAAACTGTTTGTCCGCCAATTGCAAGCGATATAACTCCTCCCGGCTCGCTTTAATCCGAAAACGAGAAGGAACTGCCAGTCCCTCTGATCGCTGAATCCATCCACTCAGCTCCAACTGCCGCAAAGCATGAAAAACAGAAATAGGTTTCCAGTCATGGTTATTACTAAACTTCACTAGATCAAAGTCCAGGCTGGCATATTGCCCCGCTCCCACGGCCACTCGGCTCCATTTAAATATAGCGCGCATCACATTTTTGCAAAAATCAAGGGAAGGATACATTTGATTTAAACGATCCTCCATATTCCCTATGGATTGCTGATCATAAATTAAAACGGCAAAGGCAGGTTTCCCATCCCGGCCTCCCCGACCGGCCTCCTGGTAATACGCCTCAGGGCTGATGGGCATATCCATGTGAATAACACCCCTAACGTCTGCCTTATCTACTCCCATTCCAAACGCATTTGTCGCCACCATGATCTGAACCTCCCCCTGAATCCACTTCCGTTGCCGTTCTGCTCGCTCTCGAGCACTAAGACCTGCATGATAGAATAAGGCTTGAATACCTCGCTGTTTTAAATGCCGGGCAATCTCAGCTGTGCGAAAACGGGACTGCGTGTAAATAATCTGTGAACCCTTAATCCCATTTACAACATGCCTTAGGCGATCCATTTCATAGCTATCTTCTATGACAATATATTTTAAGTTGTCTCGATGGAAAGACCCCTTAAATTCTTGGGGATCAATCATGGCCAACTGCCCAATGATATCCTCAGCCACCGGTGGAGTAGCCGTCGCCGTAACAGCAAGCACCGGACATTTTTTCAAGTAAGGTCGTACATCCGCAATCTCCCGATATGACGGCCGAAACTCATGGCCCCATTGGGAAATACAATGAGCCTCATCAACGGCTAATAGCGATATTTGTAAATAAGGCAAATGCCCCAGAAACAAATCTGTTTTTAATCGCTCAGGTGACAGGTACAGCAACTTCACTTCCCCATCAACACACTGTTGCAGGATCTGCTCTATCTCCTTCCGACTCAAGCCACTATGGAGCGCTTTTGCTGGAACATTGCGCTGTTCCAGCTGCTGAACCTGATCCTGCATAAGAGCGATTAGAGGCGAAACTACGATAGTCAATCCGGGCAGGCATAATGCGGGTACTTGATAACAAATAGATTTCCCTCCTCCCGTGGGCAGCAAAGCCAGAGTGTCACGACCCGATAAAACCGAATCGATGATGGGACGCTGAAGGGGACGAAAAGTATCGTAACCCCAAACTTCTTTCAATACTTCTGCCGGTGCTTTGATGGACATGATATTTCATAAACTTGTGCGAGCGAAGATACTAGCAATTCTTCTCATGTCTAATTTCAACAAAAACAAATGAGCTATACCGGACGTTCGTTGAAAAAGAATGTTATGATCCCATTATTTCCCATTCCCATGGTGGCTTTTCCGGTCGAGTCAATCAATCTCCATGTCTTTGAATCCAGATACAAGCAGTTGGTCAAAGATGGCATGGAAAACAACCGTGCTTTTGGCTTAGCTCCATACATAGATAATAAGGTGAAACCAATCGGAACAGTCATGAAAATACGTCAAATTGAAAAAGAATATTCGGACGGACGACTTGATATCATTACAGAAGCACAGGGATTGTATGAAATGAACGAATACGTAAATCCCCTGCCTGGCAAAATGTACGCCGGTGCTGAAGTCCAGCCCCACCCCTTTGATCGCGAGGGAGATCCACATCTCGCTAAAGAAATTCGCAAAAAAATGATATTGATCTTTGAAAGCCTACAAATTGAAAAAAAGCTGCCCGCACCCGAATTGCTTTTAAGCTTTCACATTGCGCACAGCATTGGGTTTACGCTCGAACAGGAATACGAGCTACTGAGTATGGAAAAAGAATACGATCGGCAAATCCAGGTGCTTCGCCAAATTGATCAACTCATCCCTCAAATAAAAACAGCAGCACAGGTCAAACAAAAGGCCCTGCTCAATGGAGAATTCAGATCCTATCAATCACCTACAAACTTCTAAGGTAGTGTCGAACCACTCATCATACGTGAACTTCAGGATTTGCCTATATTCGACAAAAACTCATATTATGCGCCAGTATTGGATTCTACTCCTCCTTCCCTTTATTTTTCTGCAATGTCAGAATTCGAACACTAATCCCTACCCTCTTATTCCCTCTACACGAGTTGATACGGCAGCCACTGATCAATCTATGGTCGTCAGTGCCCATCCCTTAGCGACCCGGGCAGGACTCAGTATTCTCCGGGAAGGAGGAAATGCCATTGATGCCACTATAGCCACCCAGTTTGCTCTAGCCGTTGTTTATCCGAGAGCAGGCAATATTGGAGGTGGCGGATTCTTAGTTTTACGAGAACCCAATGGAACAGCAATAACGCTGGACTTCAGAGAGAAAGCCCCAAAACAGGCCCATGAGCGAATGTATAGAGATTCTATGGATCAAGTAGTATCAGCATGGAGCCTGGAAGGCCCCACAGCGTCGGGAGTACCGGGGACCGTAGCGGGTCTTTTCGCCGCCTTTGAAAAATACTCTGCTCTACAGAATTGGCAGGTATTGCTGACGCCTGCCATACAAATGGCCGAAAGAGGCTTCGCCATCACCGAATCTGAGGCTAAGCGGCTCAATCAGTATCAAAGTGATTTCAGAAAATGGAACTCCCCCTCATTTTGCCCGATGATTAAAGATAGCGCATGGCAAGCTGGAGATATTCTGGTTCAGCGCCGGCTCGCCGAAACACTGAAAAAGATTCAATCAGACGGTCCTGATGCCTTTTATCGAGGCACCCTTGCTGATCAAATCGAACAGTATATGGATACCAGCGGAGGCTTTATTCGCAAGGAGGACCTGGATTCTTATCAAGCCATTTGGCGTGACCCCATTAGAATAGATTACAAGAACTACCGGATGATTTCGATGCCGCCGCCATCCAGCGGAGGGATCGCTTTAGGTCAATTGCTGCTCACTCTGGAATCCGAACTCGAGAGCACGGATATCTTTAATCCAGAGGCGGCGCACGCCATTGTAGAAGCAGAGCGTCGCACCTATGCCGATCGAGCCCAGTACTTAGGTGATGAAGATTTTATTAACATTCCCGATTTTCTGCTGGACACCACCTATTTACAAAAACGCTGGGATTCTTATGATCCCCAATACGCTACGCAAAGTGCTCAGGTCGGTCTTGACTCTATTCAAATTCAAAAGGAAAGTTTTGAGACCACTCATACTTCAGTCGTGGATGACCACGGGCTTGCCGTCTCCCTTACCACTACATTGAATTCCAATTATGGATCCAAGGTCATGCATCCTCAGGGAGGTTTTTTCTTCAATAATGAAATGGATGACTTCAGCGCCAAGCCCGGTGTGCCCAATCAATTTGGTTTGGTCGGCAGTCAGGCCAACGCAATAGAGCCCGAAAAGCGGATGCTCAGCTCCATGACACCCACGATTTTTGAAAAAGATGAAGAGTTATTTCTCATTATCGGTAGTCCAGGGGGGTCCGCGATCATCACCTCCATTCTGCAGGTTTTCCTTCATTTAACGGAAGGACACCTGAACTTACCCGAAGCCATTCAGCGCCCCCGATTTCACCATCAATGGCTACCTGATCACATCATGATCGAAGGCGGAGGCTGGCCTGATGAATTAGGTCAGGCATTACAACTCAAAGGGCATCAATTAGATACGCTTACTCATCTGGGGCTGGTTAAAGCCATACTAAAAAAAGACAGCATATACATCGGCGCCGGTGATCCCAGATCCAATGATCATGCAGAAGGCCTTTCCGATTAGGATTTTATGTATTGGGGCGTGCCCCTCGTCCACGAGCCAAAGCCTCGGGACTCAGGTCGGGCTATGCAGGGGTTCCGTGCTCGAATATCGCCATTGGCGATACTCGGCACCGCTCGCGATGCTCGCGCCCTTTCTATCCCTCACGCTTTCGGCCTTCGGCCGAGATATTCAGTGTACCATGGCGTTTCTCTGGAGTACAAGCCTTAGCCGCGCAGGGCATGCGCGTCAACTTAAGACTGGTTATCTTACTCATAAAACGGACAGTAGA
>CAZVFU010000004.1:0-73086 GCA_964626595.1 uncultured Saprospiraceae bacterium | reverse complement strand
GCGCCAGGGATAGTAGAGGAGGCCGCGCAGCGGGCTGTCTCGTGCTGACCGAAAGGGAAGGACGAGACCGATAGCCTCGCATAGCCCGGTCCCTTCGCGACAGCGCGAAGGGAGGTGCCCAAATCAAAAAATACCTAATACTGAAATGCTTAATCTAGTCTTCCTTCATCTTGAAGGTTTCCAAAAAGCCGGTGTGGTAATTGCCATTGATAAAATCCTCATTTTTCATCAATCGTTGATGGAAAGGTACGGTCGTTTTTATGCCTTCAATTACGAATTCATCAAGGGCTCGCTGCATCTTCTTGATGCACTCTTCCCGCGTCTGCGCCTTGCAAATGAGCTTGGCGATCATGGAGTCGTAATAGGGAGGCACCGCATAGCCGGCGTACACATGGGTGTCCACGCGGACTCCGTGCCCCTTGGGTGAATGAAAAGATTGAATCAGACCCGGAGAGGGTCGAAAATTATGAAATACATCCTCAGCATTGATTCGGCACTCGATAGCATGCATTTTTGGCGTATAACTCTTGGTGCCAATCTTGTCGCCGGCAGCTACTTTGATTTGCTCTTTGATGAGGTCGTGATCGATCACTTCCTCCGTCACGGGATGTTCCACCTGAATTCGGGTATTCATCTCCATGAAATAAAAGTTTCGGTGCTTATCCACGAGAAATTCTACGGTACCTACGCCTTCGTAATTGATGCACTTCGCCGCATTAATCGCCGCTTCTCCCATTTTCTTACGCAACTTAGGCGTCATAAAAGGAGATGGTGCCTCCTCAACTAATTTTTGGTGACGGCGCTGTATAGAACAGTCACGCTCCGAAAGGTGAATGACATTCCCGTGTTGATCACCTACTATCTGGAACTCGATATGGTGGGGCTCTTCAATGAATTTTTCGACATAAATTCCATCATTGCCAAATGAGGAGGCTGCTTCTTTTCGCGCTCGGTCCCACTGTTCTTCAAACTCATCGGCTTCCCAGACGATTCGCATTCCTTTTCCACCTCCACCGGCGGTGGCCTTTAAGATGACGGGGAAGCCAATATCTTTCGCTAGTTTTTTTCCGGAGGGTACATCCTTTACCAGGCCCTCAGAGCCGGGCACAACGGGTACTTTGGCCTTAATCATTGTTTCCTTGGCTGTGATTTTATCTCCCATTTTGCGAATATGGTCCGCTTTGGGTCCGATAAACTTAATGCCGTACTCGCTGCACACCTCTGCAAAATCGGCATTCTCAGACAAAAAGCCATATCCGGGATGTATAGCATCAGCATTGGTAATCTCGACGGCCGCCATTATTCTGGGGATATTCAAATAGGAGTCTGCGGAGGCTGCTGGGCCAATGCAGACGGCTTCGTCGGCAAACCGAACGTGCAGACTTTCTTTGTCGGCCTGGGAATAGACCGCCACGGTTTTGATTCCCATCTCTTTGCAAGTGCGAATGACTCGCAGGGCAATTTCGCCCCGATTTGCCACTAATATCTTTTCAAACATGATGTTTCGATTTTGGAGCGGTGCTATGCCTTCGGATCAACGAGAAATAGAGGCTGGTCATATTCTACCGGAGTAGCATCTTCAACCAGTACTTTTACAACTTTTCCACTGACTTCGGATTCAATTTCATTAAAGAGTTTCATGGCTTCCACGATGCAAACCACATCTCCCACACTCACTTCATCTCCTACCTTGGCGTAAGGCGGCTTATCGGGTGCGGAAGATCTGTAAAAGGTGCCGACTATGGGGCTTTTCACTTCGACCAGGTCTTTATTATCTTCTTCAGCGGCAGCATTTCCAGCAGCCTCTGCAGTATTGGGGCTTTGATTATCCTGACTTGCCGCTGGAGCTGCTTGAGGGGCGGCTTGGTTGGGCTGTGAAGGCGGCGCCATCATTTGAGGAGGCTGTGCCGGCATCATGGCTTGTTGAGGAGGCAGGCTTCCCTTATTTTTCTTTACGTATTTATCGGTTCGAATCGATAACTCTAAGTCTCCATCCTTCATTTTAAATTCGGTGAGATTCGATTCCGAAATAAGCTTGATCAGTTTCGTAATTTCTTTGTAGTCTACCATGACTTCATTTTTTATTTTGCACGTTCAAGATATTCTCCTGTGCGCGTGTCAATTTTAATTTTCTCTCCGTTGCTGATGAACAAAGGGACTCTAACTTCCGCTCCGGTTTCAATAGTAGCGGGTTTCAGTGCATTCGTTGCGGTATCTCCCTTAACGCCAGGTTCCGTATATGTTATTTCTACCACTAAATGCGGCGGCAACTCAGCGGCTAGAGGCATTTCTTTATCTGCGTGAAACAGGATATCTGCCATTCCGCCTTCCTTCAAATACTGAGCGTTATCGATCAGGTCATCCTGAATCGCGACCTGTTCATAGGTTTCTGTATTCATGAAGTGATATCCCATATCATCGGAATATAGATACTGGTGAGGTCGGCGCTCCACGCGAACCTCATCTATTTTATGGCCAGCGGGAAAAGTGTTTTCAAGAACTTTGCCACTGGTTAAGCTTTTGAGTTTGGTTCGGACAAAGGCATTGCCCTTGCCAGGCTTAACGTGCTGAAACTCAACGACCATAAAGATGTCGTTATTAAATTCCATGCACATGCCGTTTCGTATATCAGATGTATTTGCCATTCAATTTTTTTATTATCAGCCACGAAGATAAAGAATATCGATGAAATGAAACAAATCTACTTTTTTGCTTTGGTGTTCAATCATACATGCATTTCGGGCTATTCAGACTGCGAGTTGTATGCCCACTTTATTAAAATGCTCCCCCAGGTAAATCCCCCTCCGAATGCGGTAAGAATGAGATGATCTCCTTTTTTGAGTTTATCCTCCCACTCCCACAAACACAATGGAATAGTAGCCGCTGTAGTATTTCCATATTTATGAATATTGATCATTACTCGTTCCATGGGGAAATCCAGCGCATTTGCTACAGATTGTAGAATACGCATATTGGCCTGATGAGGAACAACCCAATCTATGTCTTCATTTGTCATCTGATTGCGCTCCAATACAGTCTGAATAACCGAACTCATACCGTGAATGGCTGCTTTGAATACGGGGCGCCCTTCCTGGTAGGCGTAATGAAGACCCTGTTTTACGGTTTCTAAACTCGCTGGCATTGCTGAGCCTCCTGCTTTCATGTGCAAATACTTCCCTCCTGACCCATCTCCTTTAAGTTCCGCATCAACCAGTCCATATCCTTCGGTATTTGGTTCTAATAAAACACCTCCAGCGCCATCTCCAAATAAAATACATGTGGCCCGGTCGGTATAATCCACAATAGAACTCATCATATCTGCCCCAATGACAACCACTTTTTTGTAGGCACCGGAAGCAATGTACTGCGCTCCCGTAGTCAAGGCAAAAAGAAAACCAGAACAAGCCGCGTGAAGATCAAAACCGAACGCATTCTTTGCTCCCACATTGGAAAGGACCAGGTTTGCTGTATCCGGAAATCGGTAATCTTCTGTCACTGTACCTATAATCAGCAGATCAATTTCCTCAGCTCGGGTACCCGTTTTCTGTAACAGACCTTCCAGCACTTTAGTAGCCATATATGAGGTGGCAGCTCCTTCTTTTTTGAGGATTCGTCTTTCCTCGATACCGGTTCGGGTCTTGATCCACTCGTCATTGGTATCCACCATTTGCTCTAAATCCTTATTGGTCAAAACATCCTCGGGAACCCATCCTTGAACACCGGTTATTGCAGCTTGAATTCGATTCATGGTATTTTTTTCATTTTGATGGCGTTAAGTTATAAAAAATATTGTGCCCAAGCTCTACAGCTGTGATTGCAATTTGGTACGATTGTTGGAGTATCAGGGGTAAAGTAAGTTGTATTCCTATGTATATTTTTTATATACTGTTGATGTCCAGTCTCTTCATTTTTCCAAATGAAGCTCCAACTTCTGTCACTCCCTGGGCAGAAAATTATATCAAAGCACGAAAGTCAGCCATCGAGTTAAATCGCCCGTATGTGATACTATTCAGTGAAGTAGACTGTACAACTTGTAAGCAGATAAAAAACCATTTTGATAAATCAGCCATTCAAAGCGTGATGAGGCAGTCCTTCATTGGACTTCAGGTGGATATTAACGATTTTGATGGTCTGACATTGAAAGAGTACTATAAAGTTAAATACCTTCCGACACTCATTATATTTTCACCAAAAGGAGACATTCTCCATCGGTATAATCAAGTTTTATCAGAAGAACAATTATTGCAAGCACTGCTCCGACCCAAACAAAACGTATTTCCTAAAACGGATCGAAAGAGGCAATCACCTCCAGATGCCACGAGCATTCAGGTAGGTGTATTTTCAAAAGAAGCCGGAGCCACCGAATTAAAGAATCGCCTGACCCGGCTTTGTTCTATATCTCCGCGAATCATACAGGATGGTTTACATCATAAAGTCGTATTTGGACCTTTGGTACAAGATCGCGCAGAGAAACTGCGAGAAAAATTGGAAACATATGGATACTCGTATCAAGTGATGAATGAAAAAAAACACAACAGCAAAACATTATAAATTTATGTCAAGCATCTGTTTAACAGATATTAAATTCCTTTACGGTGTAGAATCGGAAACGGAAAATAAAGAAAAGGTAAGTGGAAAAGACCTGGCTCAGTTGCCCGTTCAGTCTGATGCCTATTTACTCATCGACGGTGAAAAAATTCAGGACTGGGGCCCGATGTCTGACTTACCCGACCATGCGAGTACTTACATTTCACTAAAGGATAGGCTCGTTTTACCCAGCTGGGTAGATTCGCATACGCATATCGTGTGGGCGGGATCCCGAGAAGTGGAATTTGTAGATCGCATTAAGGGGCTCTCCTACGAAGAGATAGCCCGACGTGGCGGTGGAATATTAAATTCAGCCCAGCGACTTCAGGAAACGGATGAAAATCTCCTTTACGAATCCGCCAGTCAACGACTTGAGGAGGTTATGAATTATGGTACAGGAGCCATTGAAATAAAAAGTGGATACGGTCTCACGCCTGAGGCTGAATACAAAATGCTTCGCACCATCCGAAGACTAAAGGAGAACTATTCTCTACCTATAAAAGCCACCTTTTTGGGGGCTCATGCCATCCCGAAAGATTACCAGAATAAAAGAGGGGAATATATTAGACTGATCACAGAAGAGATGATCCCCCACGTGGCTTCGGAAGGATTAGCCGATTATTGTGATGTATTTTGTGATAGAGGTTTCTTTACGACAGAGGAAACGAATACGATTCTAAAAGCCGCTGCTCAATATAATTTGCCTCCAAAAATTCATGCGAACGAGTTAGACTTTTCCGGAGGGATCCAGGTAGGCGTCGAGAATAAGGCGAGATCTGTTGATCATTTAGAGTTTACGGGGGATGAGGAAATACAGGCTTTATCAGGGTCTCAAACCATGCCTACTTTGCTTCCAGGAACTGCTTTTTTTCTTGGACTTCAGTATGCACCCGCTCGAAATATGATCGATGCCGGACTGCCGGTTGCCTTAGCTAGCGATTACAATCCGGGGTCTACTCCTTCGGGCCGAATGCCTTTCGTATTTTCTTTGGCTTGCATTAAAATGAACATGCTTCCGGCTGAGGCTCTTCAGGCGGCGACTATTAATGGGGCCTATGCCATCGACCTCCAAAGTCAGGTAGGCTCCATTAAAAAAGGGAAGTTAGCCAACTTTATCGTGACCAAGCCGATCAATAGTCTCGATTACATGGCATATGCATATGGAACCGATCATATCGACCAGGTTTACATATCCGGTAAAAAAATATAATTCAGTGACTTATGGCTACTAAAACGTATTTCAATAATAACAAGCGCCAATATTTTCCCCCTCTATGGATCTATTTTTCCAAATGGCTGGGTTTGCTATTTTGTTTAGCGTTATTTGGGTTTTTGAGTACGAAGCTATCGGCACAAGCCTCTGTTTCCTTCAGTCACGGAGACGATCGAAGTATAGCTTTTGGTGATACGGTTAGTATTCCCCTTATTGCAGAAAACCTTAATGATATTCAATCCATTCAATTTAATCTTCACTTTAATCCCCATGTGCTTTCATTCGTTGAGATAAATGCACTAGATACTACTTCAGGCATATTTTCTGACAACATAGGTCTTTCTGAAACGGTCGAAGGCCGAATATTTTTTGTGGCGCTTGGAGGCGCAATGCCTATCGAGATGACAGATGGAGATACTTTATGCAATATAGTGTTTACGGCCACAGGCACCCCGGGATCCAGCACGCTATTTGGTGTGCAGGGGTATCCACTCCAATTACAGGCCTTTGATGGTGCTGATTTTATCCCCTTCGAACCATCTGCGATCCAAATTTCTGTTACCACTTCAGATAGCCCCGGGTTCACCTATTCCATTTGCAATAACCCGGACAGTGCTGAGGCCTATGACTTGCGCGTCAATTTCTTTGGAGATACGATTTCCTATCCCTTTTCTTTAATTCAAACGCAACAGAATGATACGGTCTTGACAGGAAACCTTTTTCCAGATAGTAGCCATATCATTTCGAACTTAGCCACCGGAAATTATCAACTTGTTTTGTCCTCTCCGCTCGATAGCACGGTTTGGGTAGATAGTTTAAATGTCACAGCAAAAGGGGATCTTGCCCCTCTATTTATTACTGAATCGGCTTCTTGTCCTCAAATACCGGATGGAAGTATCGAGTTGCCCTTTATTGAAGGCGCTAATCCGCCTTACACCGTGTTATGGCCTGATAGCACCTTACACTTTAGGGCTTATGAGGAGTTACTTCCGGGAGTGTATGAAGTAATCATAATTGATGAAGATCATTGTGCCTATAATGTTGATGTAGAAGTCGAAGGCCCCGAGGCTATAGTTCAAGAGACAGTAGTTTCGGCCACTTGTGAGACCTCGGAAGATGGAAGTTTAATGGTGGATGTCCTCAATTTGGATCGGTTTCAAGATAGCACTTTGCTGTTTTCACTTACCGGAACAGATTGGTTTCAAACGACAGCTCTCCAAATCGTATCCATTCCCACCGGACCCTTCACCTATTTCATCCAGGATACATCGGGTTGCATATACACTCAAAATGTGACAATCCCATTTGACAACACCATTCAATTAGAAAATATCAATCAGGTTGATCCTCGATGCTTTGGAACCAACGATGGTTTAGTCTCAGCGACAGCCAGATTGGATATAGTCAGGCCCGGTGATTTCGTCTTTGACTGGTCTGGCCCGAACCCTTCAATTACAGATTCGTTTTTTTTGGCCGTGGGCTTGCGCCCGGATTCCTTCACCCTGCAAGTCACACATACGGCCCTCCCCTCGAGCTGTTTCGATAGCCAAACCATCGTACTTGAGGATACGGACTCCCTTGAATTTGACTTTGAGTTAGAAGCTGAAACTTGTTTTGGCCAAAATGATGGTGTCATCTCCATCACTCCTGCCGGTGGAACTCTTCCCTACTCCTATTCCTGGACGGATGGGAACAATGATAGTTTGAGAACAGGCCTACAACCAGGCAGCTACGAACTTGAAATTGCCGATGCGAATTTTTGCTCCCAGTCTGCATCATTTATAATAGATACTGGATTACGCATATCCTGGACAGAAGTTGATGTTCAAAGTGTAAACTGCTTTGGAAATGAGAACGGGGCAGTTTCATTTACAATTGATACGCAATATCGATCAAATATCGATCTCGAATATGCCCTAACGCCCAGCAATATCGACTCGGTAAAACTAGATTCCTTAAGCAGTTCTATAGAAGAGCTCTCCGGAGGCACCTATACGCTATCTATACTCTCGTCTTCTGGATGTATGTTGGATAGCACGATTATAATTGAAGAGCCCGAACCTATACTTTTAGATACATTCTCTATTCGAAGTGGCGACTGTAATCTACCGAATGCACAAATCAATATCAGTACTTTTGGAGGCAACGGAGGTCCATTTCAATTTTCATGGTCGAATGGGCAGGAAGGTGAACTTCTGGACTCTGTTTTAAATGGAGATTATGTAGTCACCGTCTCGGACGATGAAGGTTGCATAGACTCCTTCTCCTTTTCCATTCCTACACCCCCCTCTCCTATTTTAGATTCTTTTATAATTGAAGAGCCCAACTGCTTTGGTGACACCTCTGCAAGTGTTCTATTAATTTATGACAATAGCCAAGATTACAATTTCGAATGGAATACCGGAGATACGACGACAGAACTCGGACCCATTGCTTCCGGAATTTATCAGGTAACGATCAGCACAAACAGAAATTGTCGGGACACCATTTCTATAGAAGTCAACGAACCCGATTCTATTTCTATAGATTTTGAAACCCAGAATGAAACGGATGGACAATCAAATGGACTGGCCGTAGCTATAGTAACTGGTGGATTACCTCCATATCAGTTTTTCTGGAATACAGCCCCAATTCAAACGGATTCAGTGGCCATGAATCTTTCTGCGGGAAGGTACGAAGTTCTTGTAATTGATGCCAATAATTGCAGAAACACTGACACCGTTAGGATTGATGGACTAACCCATTTAAATGGACCTCTACCCTCACAAGGTCTTACCCTTTGGCCTAACCCAAATTCCGGACGATTCTATTTGAACCACAAAACTACTACTGAAGAACGGCCTTCGCACCTCGTTATTTATGACCAATCAGGCCGTAGAGTTTCTTCAGCAGTCTGGCCTGAAAACCAAAATCAGGTCAATCTTTTTCAACCGAGCAGCGGTTTATATTACATTCATGTCTTATATTACAATGGCACGCAAAACGTGATTCCAGTCATTGTACAACAATAGTATATATATATAGTCGTTTCCTTGCTATAATTATGTTGTACATTGATAGGTCATTGAGTACCTTTGTGCCATCAAATGGTGATATAAAGACATTTTATGAAATATAACATCTTGCTAATTTGTGGTTTATTTATTAGCTTTTCTGCCATTTATGGCCAAAATCCACAATCAGTAGAGGTCTTCTCCACCCCGGATGGACCAGAGACCTGCACAGATACTCAGAATGCAGGAACAGTTAGCGGAATCACAACTTATCCGACTACCCAGAGTAATTCTATCACCTTAATCGACACGAGTTTTTTGTGTGCGAATGACAGTGCACTCGTTATTCACAGAGGTGATTTTTCCTTATTAGGGGATCCGGACCCAAACACCCCGGGAGAAGTGGGTTATGCGTTTTATAATTGTACACCATCTATTATCGGTGATGAATTGGGAGGTATCGTAGCTGACCCTTGTCTGATTACGGACCCTCCTCCTGCCGCAAATGGCATCTGGATTTCCCGGGCCATGGGACCTGGAGACGCGAACCTTAAACTTTTCAATGACGGAGCTATCAATAATTTATTTTCCGGCGGAGATCCAACCTACTTTATCCTGGCTCCGATCACTTTTGACGTATTTAACGGTAACCCCGCCTTTGAAAATAATGGCAGCTGCGTAAATGTGAGTATAAATCAAGCCTTTGAGCTGGTTTACTTGAATCCTATTGAGCTGATCTCTTCCAACACTTCAGGGCTCTCGGGTAGTTTTCGGGTTTCAGGTGGATACCCGGAATTTAATGGGTCATCTAGCTACACCAACATCGAAATCATAAATGATGATGACAATAGTATTACTGGGACCTTAACATCTGGGTCATTGGGTCCGGGCGACCTTATAGAATTCACTGTCCCTGTTTCTGGCGACTATACCGTAATTGTGGAAGATGAAAAGGCATGCCCATTATCTTTCCCGGTTACCTTTTCAGATCAAGCTGTGGAATTAAATGTCGGAGATGCCACTGTGGGACTTGGAGACAGTTTCTGTCTACCCATAACAGTATCGAATTTTGATTCGGTAACCTCTGTTACTTTTGTGGTTAATTTCGACCCCAATGTACTCGAATACGTGGATTTGCAAAATTTTGCTTTTCCGGGTGACGCCGCGCCCATAATCGGTGACAACCAGGCTGAAAATGGCCTTGTCCGTTTTATTTGGTTCGCGAACGACTTAGAGGAGGGGCAAACCCTTTCGGACGGAAGCGTTTTTATTGAACTGTGCTTCACGACTGCACCTGGAGCCTCAGTGGGAGATGAATCCATTGTAGACCTTATTGGCAATGGCCCTACAGATATAGAAATTACCGGTAAAGGAGGCTTTTATGATGTTAACGTGAATTCCGGACTTGTGATTATCGAAGCTAACGGATTAACTCCGGTAGCAGCAAGCTGTGGAAGTTTACCTGGACGGACCGACGGTTCTATTACAGTCACTGGTTTTTCAGGAGTCCCCCCATATCAGGTAAATATATCAGGACCTCAAAACGATAATGGACCTATTCTTACGGAAGGAGGATCCATCACTTTTAATGACCTGCCTCCTGGTATGTACACAATTACCATTACAGATGATAATGGAGATATGAGCAGTACGACTCAAGAGGTATATGATGGAGGAGTAAACGGACTGCCTCGACCCAATTACAACTTTTCTTTTATTGAAAATCCAAGGTGTTTTGATAGTGATGACGGATCATTGGGCATTACTATCACCCCAAACCCCGATGCCGAACCCTTTTTAATCGAATGGTCAACCAATGAATTCAATGTAGATACCTTAGAGAACCTAACACGAGGCACATACAGAGTAACGGTTACCGATAATTTTGGCTGTGAAGAAGAACGCAACCAAACTTTGACGCAATCTCAAATCCAAATTAGCGCCAACATAACCAATCCGGGCTGTAGTGGTTATTCGGATGGAGAGGCTATCATAACTGCTTCAGGAGGAACGCCAAATGGCGCAGGGGAATACCAGTATTCGTGGACAGTTGGAGGTGGCGGAGTAACAACAGGAACAGACGCAAATATTACTGGAATACCCGAGGGATGGTTTTCCGTTGAAGTTCGCGATGACAATAATTGTCTGTTCGTCGACTCCTTTTTTGTCACAGCAGACCGAACGGTCACCTATGATGTCTTTGCTATAAATCCTCCCACCTGCTTTGAAGGACAAGATGGCTCCATTCGAGTAAGCGGACAAACCTTGGGTGGACCCGCCAATGACCCTTACTCTATCCAAATACTTGACGACTTGGGTACCGACCTCGCTGTACCTTTTGGACCTTCCGTTTTTCGAGCCGGTAATTTAGAAGCTGGGTTTTACAATATTATCATTACGGATCAAACCATGCCGAATGCTTGTGTATTTGATACGATCGTAGAGCTTATAGAACCCGAACCTATAACGGTAGGTGTTATGACCTCCGATGAGACCTGTCTGGTTGGGAATGATGGTACGGCTACCTTGACGCCGGAAGGAGGCACACCTCCCTACAATTACCTCTGGCCCGGAGGTTTGCCAAACTCATCATCGCAGAGCAACCTCCCACCGGGAGATTACTCCATAATTGTTTCTGACATCAATGGATGTTCAGAAACGGTGGACCTGACAATCAACGAAGCCATGCCGCCAGAGTTCATTGAAATAATTGAAGTGCCTCCCACTTGTCCCGAGAGCTGTGATGGGACTATAACTATCGTAGTTGAACCTAATCCTAACTTTGAAATAGTCCGCTATCGAGTTAGACTTGGGCCTGGTCAGGTTTTAGACACCTTGACCAATGAAACCATGCTAACTATTGGTGGATTTTGTAGTGGTCAGTTATACTCTCTGGTTCAGATCGAGGACGAGGCAGGATGCATTCACAGCCCCATGCCTGTGCCCTTGGGTGAATTCCCCGAGCGCGATTCCCTGGAGTTAGATACCATCATTACAGTAAATCCCTCGTGTAATTCATTCTCAGATGGTTCCGTAGAAGTACGATTACTTGGAGGTGAGATGCCCTATATTTATTCGTGGAATGATGGTCAGGTTGACACCATTAATGGCCCTGGCATAAGAAATGATTTAGCCGATGGAAGCTATACCGTAACTGTGAATGATATCAACGATTGTGGGACCTTGGAATTGAGCTTCGAACTCGAGGAACCCGATCCACTCAACGTTCAATTCGATAACATCATGGATGCCTCCTGTTTTAATACCTGCGATGGCTCAGCACAGGCCACGGGTTCAGGCGGCCCCACTGATCCTAGTGGATATACCTTCACCTGGAATTCCGGCTTCTCTACTTCTGGAAATCCCAGCTCGGTAGCGAATGATTTATGCCCCGACGAAGCCTTTGTTATACTTTCATCAGATATTTGCACAGATACCTTTTCAGTAAATATTCCCGCTCCAGATGCCATTACCAATCAAGTCGTGGACAGTGTACCTCCTTCTTGCTTTGGAGATGCCAATGGGAGTCTCGAGGTTGCTGCCTCTGGAGGCAATGGAGGCTTTACTTATCAATGGCAGGGAGGGCCCCAAAATACGCGCTATTCAAATTTAGAGGTCGGAACATATATTGTGGAAATCACAGATGCATTGAACTGTACTTTAATTGACACCATTTCACTAAATGAACCTGATTCGCTCATTGCCTTTTTTGAGCCCGGAAATGTCCTCAATCCGAGTTGTCCCGGCGAAACTGATGGAATGCTCACGGTTTCCGTTGATGGAGGATTTGGGCCAAACTATATTTACGATTGGCAGGATGGAATTAGTCAGTCAAATGAGGCTTCAGGTTTGGAAGTAGGTACCTATGAGGTAACCGTTTCTGATGCCAATGGATGTTCAGATACCACTTCGGCTACTCTATTTACGAATCCACCAATATCCTTTGTTTTACCTCAGCCAGATACTCCCGTATGTAATGGAGAAACGGTCTTATTTCAAATCGATAGTATTTCCGGTGGAAGCGGTGGCCCCTACCAGTATCAGTTTCCAGGTACGGGGTTTGTAGATTTGGGCCAGGCTGTTCCGGTAAGTGAAGGTAATCAAGCCCTCACCATCATTGATGGTAACGGCTGCTCAATTGACACCTCTATCGATGTTCCGACACGACAAGCTATTGAAATTACTTTGGCCCCTGATCAGGAAATCAGATTGGGGGAAAGTTTGCAACTTTTTCCGGTCATTTCAGGACCTTTTCCTATCGTAAATTATCAATGGAGTCCCTCGGAAGGTCTTTCCTGCTTCAATTGCCCGAATCCGGAAGTAACTCCGGGTGGAAATACAACCTACACCTTGATTGTGACGGATGCAAATGGATGTACCGCAGCGGCTATAACCAATATTCGAACAAATACGCAACGAGATATCTATATACCAAATGTCTTCTCACCAAACGGTGACGAAATTAATGACGTGTTTCGAGTATTCTCAGGACCCGGTGTCGATCTAATCAGTTCTTTTCAGGTGTTTGACCGTTGGGGCGGATTAATGTGGGAAGGCCGAAACCTGCTGCCTTCAGGCGAAGGCTCACCGGGATGGAATGGAAGACGCAACGGGCAATCAGCCCCTGTAGGTGTTTATGCCTACAAAATAGACATCCTATTTATTGATGGTAGAGTCATTACTTACAGAGGAGATGTAACGATTGTTAGATAAGAGAACATCATTTTAATTCTGATAAAATCTTGTATTGAATGGGTTCTGTGGCCGATTTGAGGAAAGCTAGCTCTATATTTCTCCTAATATCAAACCTATTTTAAATTTAACAATCAACGGCACAGGCAAAGACTGCGACCGTAACCCTATCCAAATCGCGAAGTTTAAAATAAGTTCACCCAGAAAATCTCGCCAATTTTTGAAGGTTCAGAACCAATGCGTTTTCTAGTGGAATATCCCTCCTACTCCGCTGAAGTATGGAAACGTCCTTAGAATATTTCATATTCAATTTTAAGCTTGAACTATTAGTCATTCTTACATGCGAATGGCTTAAGATTAAAACATAAAGGTGTCTGTTCTAAAAAAGACTGACAGCCTAAACAATTCTATACTTCATCACTGTTTCGTTTGACAAGCTATCACATCATACCCTGCGCTCTTAGGGCGTACTGAATGAGCTCTGAGAAGCACCCTTCATCTTTACCCTACCTCCTTTTATTAGCTTTTAGTTCTTAACGGAGAACTACCACCGTTCCTTGCTGAACCTGCTCCTGCCCCTCACAGATATAAATGATTTGAAACAAATAGGTGCCGGGATTCACGGCGTTCCCTTTGTACTGCCCATTCCATTGATCAAATGGATCTTGCGACTCAAACATTAAACCCCCACTTTGATCAAAAATTCGGAAACTGGTCAATTCATCGATAACAAAGGGATTTGCAATGCCAAACTCATCATTTATTCCATCATTATTAGGAGTAAAACCGTTGGCCATTGCCAGAGATTCACAACCCACGTCATCCGGATCGACAACTAGAACTTGAACCTCGTCAGTGGTTATGCATGTCGCACTCTCAAATCGAAGTTGATAAGTTGTGGTCGTGTCTGGACGAGCTATCGGAGTGGCTGCTGTAGGATCACTCAATCCATCTATAGGGGTCCAGGAAAATTGATTCGAGCACCCAGGAGAAACACGCATCTGAACCTCACCTCCCAAATAAAGCAAGGTGTCGGGAGTTAGGATGGATTCAGGCGCTACGTACAAGGAATTGAGATCGATGGTACCTAAAACTTCGTTATAAATCCGAACATCATCAATCGCTCCTTCAAATCGGTTGAATAAACTCCCCACGCAAGGGCCGTCCGATATGGAAAAGGTACCTGAGTTATTAAAATCGATTCGAATCAAGTTGGCAGCCTCATCTACAGTTCGATTATCAACTCGCAAAGACTGACGTCGACCATCCCGTATGATCACGACATGGTACCAACACCGATTCGGCTCTAAATTCGTTTGTAAAACAATGCGGTCCTGATCATTCTCTCCATACTCTACACGTAAACGGCGGACCTGCGGATCATAAGTGATTTCAAATTGCCGAGCATCATTGCAAGCATTGGTATAGGAAAATAACTGCTGTTCTCCCGACCCTCCATCTGGGCGAAAGTAAAAACTGAAGGTAAAATTCTGAGCAAAAAGAGTTGAAAAATTATCCGGAAAACGGATAAAATCAGACTGCCCATCAAACGCCAAAGCGTCTCCGATAACCCCACATACCGTTTCAGGAGTACCCGAAATAACACCATCGCGCGAGCCGATTCCAAAGTCATCTGCAGAGCCCCCATCGAAGGTATAATAAACGATGGGCTCAGCCTCACCTTGCTGTCCAAATACAATGGCGGAAATAAATAGAAAAAATAGCGTTATGATTCGCATAATAAGCAGTTATTCAAAATTTACATGCCGGGAAGTAATCCCGAAAATAGATTTTTAGACTCCTCCATTTGAGCCTCCATAATTTTCTCATACACATCATTCATTGCGAATAGAACAAAATCTTCAATAGCATCCTTATCTCCGCCCTCAATTAATTTCGGATCAATAATGACATCAAGGATCTTCCCTTTGCCATTCGCCTTAACCAGCACTTGCCCCTCTCCAGCAGTCGCCGTGAGCTCCAGTTCAGCTAATTTTTGATCTACCTTTTCCTGCTTTTCATTCAGTGAGTTCATATCTCCAAACATAGCTATTCGATTTAGTTTATTAGTTGATAAAGTCCGCTAATTCCACAATGTAGTACAAATATAAAATGAGAAGCATCCCACCTTCAAATCGAGTTATTCGTTTCGACCGCGTCATAATGACTAAAATCAAAGTAATGGCCAAAGCAAAGTAAGCACCAAAGTCACTAATGTTAGTGGGAACAATAATCACCCCAAATAATCGACTAATACCCATAACGCCAAAAGTGTTAAAGATATTCGATCCAATCACATTTCCTACCGCAATTCCGGTATTCCCCCTGCGAGCTGCCTGCAAGCTCACCACGAGTTCGGGTAGCGACGTTCCCAATGCCAGCAGGGTCAAGGCAATAAAGTCCGGCTGCATAGACAATAGCGTTGACAATTCAGTTATGCTCACAATGGTGTACTCTGAACCAAAATAGACCAATACACCACCAAGCACCAAAAAAAGGATGGTCTTGAAGCGCAGGGGCTTTTGTCGCTCTTCCTCATCAATATCTGACTTCACAATTTGGGATCGAAAAGTGTTAATCAAGAAAATCAGAAAAGCCATGAGCAAAAGCCCCCCCTCAATCATGGAATAAGTACCATCACGAAGCATGAAAACAATCAAAAAGGCAGACATACTCAGAATCGGCAAGTCCACATTGACAACTTTTGTCTCAAAAGTTATCATCCGCGAAAATGCAGCCACACAACCAAGCACCAGCAAAATATTCGTAATATTGGATCCGATGACATTTCCGGTAACGATGGTGGACTCATTCTTAACAATAGCTGCAATACTAGAAGCTAATTCCGGTAAAGACGTCCCCAGAGCTACGATAGTCACCCCTACGACATAAGGACTGATTCCCAATCGTATTCCAATTTTTTCCGCCCCCGCAACAAACCAGTCGGCCCCAACGATCAAAGCAGAAAGGGAAAATCCAAGAAGCAATAAATACAGAAAAACCTCCATGAATCGCCGTATATTTGATGCAAATGTAAACAATTAATCTCGCCACTTTTTACCTTTGTCCACTCATAATTGCAATATATGCCTTTAGATCAAGTCGATGTTGATAAACTCCCCCCTGATGGTGAAGAGGAAATGTCCTTCTTAGACCACCTCGAACACTTACGGTGGCATATCATTCGCTCCCTCGTAGCTATTGTAGTTGTTGGAATTGGTGTATTCTTAGCAAAAGATTTTGTCTTTGATCACGTTATTCTCGGCCCGACCAAAGACTCCTTTCTGACCTACCAATTGCTATGTAGTTTGGGAGAATTTTTATGTCTCAAGCCGGGGGCCTCGCTGGATATCATCACTCGAGATATCGGAGAACAATTCATCACGCACATCAAATCCTCTTTCTGGATTGGTTTAATAGTTGCTTTCCCCTATGTATTTTGGGAGTTCTGGCGCTTCGTAAAACCTGGTTTGTATGAAAACGAGCGCAAAGCTGCAGGCGGTATGGTATTTACCTGTTCAAGTTTGTTTATAGCGGGAGTTCTCTTCGGTTACTTCGTTATTTCGCCATTCGCCGTTTCCTTTCTTTCCGCATACTCTGTAAGCCCGGAAGTATTGAATACCACGACATTATCTTCCTTCGTGAACTATATGACCATGTTTACCATCCCCACAGGATTGGTCTTCGAGTTACCTATCGTCATCTACTTTTTAGCTAAAATTGGACTGGTCACTCCAGAGTTCCTCAAAACGTATCGAAAACATGCCATCGTCATCATTTTCATCGCCGCTTCCATTATCACTCCGCCTGATGTAATCACACAGTTTCTAATCGCCCTGCCCTTATTCGTACTTTATGAAATAAGTATCATTATTGCGCGAAGACAAATGCCAAAATCATAAGCTATGCCTAATTCCAATTCCATACAGCGAATATCTTCCAATTGGACACTGGGACTAAAGATCTTTTTTCCGACCTTTTGGTTCGTCTTTTATGGAGCCGTAGTACTTGCCCTTTTCGTAGCACCAGACACACAACTCCAAATTTTTGATCAAAGCGGCTTTAAAACGGCTGTACTTATTTTTTATGTCAGCGGGAGTATCGTTATCTACTTCACTCTACTCCCTCTCAAACGCGTAGAGTTTGACGACCATTTTCTATATGTGTCCAACTTTTTTACCACAATCCGAATTCCATGGCATAACGTAAAAACACTAAAAGATAGAAAGCTGCTCTTCCTTCATGTAGGCACTTTCAGCTTTCATTCTTCGACCCGCTTCGGCAAAAATATTACATTCATCGAATCGCGATTCCTCATAAAAGAATTTCATCTGCGTGCTGACGAATTGATCGAAAAGTAAACCCCTATCCCCGCGAACGCATTTTTATGATCGGGCAAATCATCTCCTCCAGAGATATTCCGCCGTGCTGAAAGGTGTCTTTATAGTAGTTGTTGTAATAATTGTAGTTGTTAGGATACAAAAAATACATGTCCTCTCGAGCAAAAATAAAGCGGGAACTGACATTGGGGGAAGGGAGCATGAGCTTTTCCGGGTTTTTCACCTCCAATACATCTTTAGAATTATACTTCAGGTTTTTTCCAACCTTATATCGCAAATTCGGCGTCGTCTCGCGATCTCCTACGACCTTAGATGGTGTCCCCACCCGAATCGTTCCGTGGTCGGTCGTCACAATCAATTGCATGTCGCGCTCCGCCGCGCGTTCCAAGGCCTCATAAAGTGGAGAATGCTCAAACCAGGATCGTGTCAAAGACCGATACGCTGTCTCATCGCCGGCCAACTCCTTGAGAACCTCCATCTCTGTACGAGCATGAGAAAGAAAATCAATAAAATTATAGACAATCACCGTGAGATCATTATTTAGATAGTTCAGAATATTGTCCTGAACATGCTTCGCTTTCTCATTTGTCGTCACCTTAGCATAATCGTGTTTAATGGGTTTGCGAAACGTTCGATCTATCAAATCCGCTAAAAATACGTCCTCGCTATTATTCTTCCCCCCCTTCTCATTATCATTCAACCACAAATCAGGGAACCGCTGCTGAATCTGCAGTGGCATGAGTCCGGAAAAAATCGCATTTCTGGAATACTGGGTGCTTGTTGGCAAAATGCTATAAAAAGTATCTTCTTCTTCCACCGTAAACAACTCCGAAAACAAGGGTTCAATAACCTTCCATTGATCATACCTGCAATTATCCAACAATAATAAAATGGTAGGTCGATCATCATCTATCGCCGGAAACACCTTTTCTCGCATCAGCCGATTCGACATCACAGGCCCACTTTCACCTTCACTGCGCACCCAATCTTTATAATGAGACAAGATGAACTTTGAAAACTCCGTATTCGCCTCTCGCTTTTGCATATCCAGAATCTCCCCCATCTCCGTACTCTTCGATGAATCAATTTTTAGCTCCCAGTCAATGATTCGCCGGTAGATTTCAACCCAACCTTTGTGATCCAGACCGCTATTTATATCCATCAAAATTTGCCGAAAAGCTTGTTGGTATGCTGTACTCGTCTTTGATCGTACCAGCTGCTTCTGCTCAATAATTTTCTTCAGCGAAAGCAGAATTTGATTAGGGTTCACAGGCTTGATCAGATAATCGGTGATCTGTGACCCTATCGCATCCTCCATAATATCCTCCGCCTCATTTTTAGTAATCATCACCACCGGAAGCTGTGGATGAGAACTCTTCAGTTTTTCCAGCGTTTCTAATCCCGTCATGCCCGGCATACTCTCATCCAAAAAAACTACATCGTAATTCCCCTCGTCTACTTCCTCAATCGCATCATGCCCATTTGTTACCGTCTCCACCTGATAGCCTTTCTTCTCTAAAAAAACAAGCTGAGGACGCAGCATATCTATCTCGTCATCAGCCCAAAGTATCTTGATATCTTCCATATTTTTTATTTTAAAACCGTTTTAGTACCTCCTTTTCGTATATCGATTCGACTCAAGTTCAACCTCAACCGCAAAATTCCCTAAAAGTCAAGTATAGCCAATTGATTATCAACACATAATCTATATACTAATCTTATGTTAAATTCCTTCAGAATTGTGTTTTGGGCGTTACCCCGGCCAGCCGGGGTCGGGCTATCCACTCCTACACCGATTGCCGCTAAAAGAAAGAAACTCTAATGGCTTCCAGATGACTTTCTTCTCGACCTCAATTAAAGAAAAAAGTTCATCCGCAATCGGTATACCGTTCCTATCCCTAACGCGAAGTTCGAACCAGACTGCCCTATCCTTCATATCATATGGAACTATTTACGCTTAAGATATAAGAAAATCCATCAATACTCTTATTTTTAGGGTATGAGTGCAGAATATAAGATCCTCAACGATCCCGTCTATGGTTTTACCACCCTACCCTATTCTATCCTCTACGACATAGTTGAGCATCCCTATTTTCAGCGACTCCGCCGCATCAAGCAAGTCGGCCTTAGCCACTTTGTATACCCCGGTGCCGTTCACACTCGTTTTCAGCATGCATTGGGTGCACTTCATCTCACCCGAAAAGCCATTGAGGTCCTACAGTCAAAAGATGTAGAAATCACTGAAGAAGAAGCCATAAGTGTCCAATTAGCTATACTACTCCACGATATTGGGCACGGTCCCTATTCTCATGCGCTGGAAGGCCACTTCATTCCCGTCTCACATGAGCGACTCACTCTGGCCTATATGGAAAAACTCAATGAGGAATTTGAAGGCAAATTAAGCCTGGCTATCAAAATATTCAAAAATCAGTATTCTAAAACATTTCTTCACCAGCTGATCAGCGGCCAACTCGATATGGACCGAATGGATTATCTCATTCGAGATAGTTATTATACCGGCGTCGCCGAAGGAATTATTGGCTACGATCGAATCATCAAAATGCTAAATGTATATGATAATCAGTTAGTGGTAGAAGAGAAAGGGTTATATTCAGTAGAGAAATTCCTCCTTTCCCGCAAACTCATGTATTGGCAGGTCTATTTGCATAAAACAGCCTTAAGTGCCGAAAAAATGCTCGTTCGTTTATTCGAATATTACAAATCTCAGCCCACTGCATCCAAGGCTCATTTGAGTCCGGCTTTTGAATATTTCTTATCGGGACCGAAAAACCCCAAAAGCATGAAGACTATCCCACTGGAAATGCTCGAATGGCATGCCTCGATTGATGATGCAGATATCGATGTTTGGATTAAAAGCCTAATCCATAGCAAAAACCCAGTTTTGCGAATTCTCAGTCGAGGTTTAACGAATAGAAAACTTTTCCGGGTTTATCTCCAAAAAGAGCCCTTAACGCCGGCTGAAATAAAAGAAATTGAATTCAAACTATTAGAAAAACTAGAGTCCAATCAGGCACATTATATAAAAGACCTTATCATTCAGGGCGAGGAAACCAACCGATTGTACAATGCGACCTCCCCTGAAATAAATATCTTGATGAAATCGGGAAAAATCCAACCCCTTTCGTTAGAAACAGACGCAAAATTAGACACCCAACTTCTCCGACGATACTACCTCTGCCACCCGAAACTCCAATGAGCTCTACGAAGTTTTACATACATCTGAGATTCTTTCCCATCTATTTAAAAAGTTCCTCTATTTTGCATCCTGTTATCTTTATCTTAGCTTGAAATTAACGGCCTATGGATCCTATATTTGATATCATAAGAAAAGAAGAGCAACGGCAACTCGAAGGTGTAGAATTGATAGCCTCTGAAAATTTTGTCAGTCAAAATGTTCTCAAAGCAATGGGGAGTTGTCTGACCAATAAATACGCAGAAGGCTATCCGGGTAAGAGATACTACGGAGGATGCAAATTTATTGATCAGTCAGAACAATTAGCGATAGATCGTCTGAAAAAATTATTTGGCGCCGAATACGTTAATGTTCAACCCCATTCCGGGGCACAGGCCAACGCCGCTGTCTTCTTATCCATGCTAAAACCCGGCGACAAAATTTTGGGCTTTGACCTATCCCATGGTGGACACCTCACCCATGGCTCAAAAGTGAATTATTCCGGAAAAACATTTGAGCCTCACTTTTACGGCGTAGAGCAAGACTCCGGACTTATCGATATGGACAAGGTTGAGGAACAAGCCCTCGAAATTAAGCCCAAAATGATCATTTGTGGGGCCTCAGCATATTCTAGAGATTGGGATTATGCCCGATTCCGAGCCATTGCAGACGAAATTGGCGCCGTACTCCTGGCAGATATAGCACATCCTGCTGGTATCATTGCCACTAATCTGCTCAATGATCCCCTGCCCCACTGCCATATCGTTACTTCCACTACCCACAAAACACTTCGAGGACCCCGGGGCGGTATTATCATGGTGGGAAAAAATCAACCCAACCCTTTGGGCATTACTACCTTATCTGGAAAAGTCAGAATGCTCAGTGCGATGCTAAACTCGGCCGTCTTTCCTGGTATGCAAGGCGGCCCCCTTCAACATATTATTGCAGCAAAGGCTGTTGCCTTTGAAGAGGCCCTAAAACCTGATTTTGTAGATTATCAAAAGCAGGTTGTTAAAAATGCGAAGTCCATGGCCAGTAGATTTAAAGAATTAGGCTATCAAATCATCTCTGAGGGCACAGAAAATCATCTCATGCTTATTGATCTGCGTTCAAAAAACATAACGGGTGTAGTGGCAGAAGAGGCCTTAGGCCATGCCGAGATTACGGTGAATAAAAACCTCGTTCCTTTTGATGACAAAAAGCCGATGGTAACTTCAGGGCTGCGAATTGGAACCCCTGCTATTACGACTCGAGGTCTGGAGGAGAGCGATTGCATAGAATTAGTCGATTGGATGGATGAGGTTCTAAAGGATCCCGAAAATGAAGTGCGAATCGAAAGTATAAGAAAAAAGGTCGTTGAAAAAATGAATCAATATCCCCTTTTCAAATCCTAAGTTTTACAGAAACCAATAAAATAACCTCCTTTATTAAAGACTTTGAAAAGCCGATTTCTTGGCTCGGACACCGCTATTCATTACAGGTTCTGGCTCTTAATTATCTCTCCCCTATGACTATCTGTAAAGAAGGTTAAAACTATTTATTCCCCTCATGAGTTACGACTATAGAACCTCGATTTATGGATGTTAGATTTGTTCCCTTTGACGAAATTGACGTGACTCGTTGGAACAGTTGTATTCACTTTGCTATTAATGGAAATGTGTTTGGATACCATTGGTTTTTAAAAAATGTCTCTCGGGAGTTCGATGCATTAGTGGAAGGAAACTATGAAAGCGTAATGCCACTCATATCACGGACATCTAAATGGAATTACCCCCAATTATTTCATCCCAATGACATAGGAAGACTAGGCATTTTTTCTGTGCATGTGCTCTCGCCTCCCAGAATTCAAAAGTTTATAGAAGCCATACCAAGCACTTATTTAGGTCAACAAATATCCTTTAATGAGTACAATAAATCTATAATAAAAGATTTGCCGGATGCAACGTCATCAGCTTGGTACCAATTAGATCTTTCAGCGCCTTATGAAATCATCCAAAATGGATATGACCCAAAAGCTTTGGATTTGATTGAAAACGGTCGAGACCAAAACTGGATGCCCCATTCCCATATTAAGCCAGAAGAACTCGTTGATTTTTTCGCAACTATAGATGGTGATACAGACACCCACATGTGGATGCGCATTCATTATAACCTGATGCACAGAGGTACTGCATTCCCCACAGTTTATTGTGATTCGGATGGTGAAATAGGTGCCGCAGCACTATTCACTTATTACAATGGATTTTTTACCTTGCTAAATTTTAAAGCAAAACCGCAGGTAGAAGAATCCTTGTTTCTCCTGATGGCGGATGATTTAATTCGTCTCCATGCAGAACGCCCTCTTCGGTTTGATTTCAATCTATTTGGTGAAGATTTAAAAGCAGACAAACTAGGAGCGATCAAAAAAGAAGTATACAAAGTCGATACTAATCCTAAATGGGGAAAAATATTTCGCCATTGGGTGGGGACTTGATCTGAGGATCATTATAGTCTACGCGATATAAAAAAAGACCCTTTGCCGGAGCTGAATAAGGTTTTTGTAATCTAACCTGCTGTTCCATTGCTTTTCGAACATCAGATAAAGCGATCTTTCCTTCAGCCACTCCTAGACACATTCCCACTATCAGTCGAACCATGCCCCGTAAAAATCGATTGGCTTCAATGCGATATACCAAATATCGATTCCGAATGATTTTCCACTCACTGGCATAGATCTGACACCGATAATGTTCTGCTTCTGACTTACTCTTACAAAATGGAAAAAACTCCTGATAATCCAGAAGAAGATCGGCAGCAGACTTAAGAAGATTAATGTTAAGTTGGTCAGGATTATAGGGGTATGCAAACACACAATCTTGAAGAAATGTAGGCATTTCAAGATCAATCAAATACTTATAGGTTCTTTTTCTCGCAGAAAAACGAGCATGCAAAGATTGATTCACTTCCTGAAATTGAGTGAAAACAATATCCGGGCCAAGCATTCGATTGAGTCTCCATGAAAGCTTAGAATCCCAAATGAAAGGTAAATCTACATGAAATACGTAAGAGGAAGCATGAACGCCTGCATCCGTTCTGCCACAGCCTACAATACTTACTTTTTCAAGTCTAAGTAATTGTTGTAATGCATGTTCAATAGATGCCTGAATAGTTGGTGCATTGGGCTGAATTTGCCAACCCGAAAAATGAGTGCCGAGATACCGAATCCAAATAAAATAGCGCCTCATTTTCCCTATGCGGCCTTAAGCTTATTGATGGTAGAACCCGTTAGTTTCTCGTCCACATAACTTTTGTCAACGACTAATTCATCGACATCTTCTTCACTGGGAAGTTCAAACATGGCGTCCGTAAGAACAGCCTCGCAAATACTACGCAATCCACGAGCCCCTAAATTAAATTCTAATGATTTTTCCGCGATGCGATCCAATGCTTCAGTTTCAAACTTTAGAGATACACCTTCCAACTCAAATAAACGCTGATATTGTTTAACCAGCGCATTTTTTGGCTCCGTAAGAATTCGAATTAAGGTTTCTTTATCCAACGGGTTTAAATGTGTCAAAACGGGCAGTCGACCTAAAAGCTCCGGAATCAACCCAAAATGCTTGAGGTCTTGATGTGTAATGTAATGTAAAAGGTTTTCATTTTGAATATCCTTCTTCTCATTTCCGCTAAAACCAATTACGGAAGTGTTCAGCCGACGGCCGATCACTTTTTCTACACCATCAAAAGCACCTCCACAAATGAATAATATATTCTTCGTATTGACTTTTACCATTTTCTGCTCTGGATGCTTTCGCCCCCCTTGAGGGGGAACATTGACTTCAGTTCCCTCTAGCATTTTGAGAAGAGCCTGTTGCACGCCTTCACCAGAGACATCCCTGGTGATAGATGGGTTATCGCTTTTCCTGGCTATTTTATCGAGTTCATCTACATAGACAATACCATGCTCTGCAGCTCCTACATTGAAATCACAAACCTGCAGTAAACGACTGAGCATACTTTCAACGTCTTCACCTACATAACCGGCTTCTGTGAATACTGTGGCATCTACAATAGCGAACGGCACATTCAAGTAATTTGCAATGGTCTTGGCCAGCAATGTCTTACCCGTACCCGTAGGGCCGGCAAAAAGAATATTAGACTTTTCAATTTCAACATCCGACGAATCATTATTAATTCGTTTGTAGTGATTATACACAGCCACGGACAGGAATTTTTTCGCGTCCTCTTGCCCAATAACATATTGGTTCAAATACTCTTTAATTTTAGCAGGTGTGACATGCTCAGGCATAGAAAAATCACCATCTATACCTCCGAGTTCTCCTCCCTTGATTTCATCTTGAATAATCTCATGAGCCTGTTCAACACAAACTTCACAAATGTGCCCCTGGATTCCCGCTATGAGAATCAGGGCCTCACTTTTATCTCGCCCACAAAATGAGCATCTCACACCTTCTTCTGTCGATTTCATACCTCTTAAATCATTTTAACCACAACAATATTGCCTAATCTTCGTCCTCTTCTTTCTTCTTCTTAGAAACGGGAGTGTCTAAAACCTCATCTACAAGCCCATAGGCCTTTGCTTCTTCGGCTATCATCCAATTATCCCGATCACTGTCTTCTTCAATAGTCTTATAATCCTGGCCTGTATGGTAAGACAATATATCATACAGATTTTTTTGCAGTTGCTTTATCAAGTTATAATTGATTTCCATATCACTAACCTGACCTTGCATCCCTCCCATAGGCTGGTGGATCATAGCACGGGCGTGGGGTAATATAGAGCGTTTCCCTTTTGCGCCGGCTGCGAGTAAGACCGCTCCCATTGAAGCCGCTAAGCCGGTGCAAATCGTTCCTACGTCCGGAGATACGTATTGCATCGTATCATACATACCCAATCCCGCTATTACAGATCCTCCCGGACTGTTAACGTACATTTGAACATCCCTCTTCGGATCTGTGGATTGCAAAAACAATAATTGAGCCTGGACTACATTAGCCACATAATCATTAATGGGTACGCCCAGAAAAATAATGCGATCCATCATCAAACGGGAAAAAACATCCATTCCCACGATATTCATTTGTCGTTCCTCAATAACTTGAGGTGTGAAATTGTTAATATTCGGGACAGAAGTCTCCATATATTTATCAATATGTGCACTGTTGATGCCTTGGCTATGGACGGCAAACTTTTTGAATTCTTTAGGATCAATCATTTGTATATTTTTGTATTAAACGACCTGAAGCCGCATAGAGTTCAACCCATTTGAAAGCTAATGCAATAATAGGGTATAAATTATTCTTCCTCGCTTTGATCAGCCCCCAGATAGTGGTTGATTTTATCAACCTTTTCATTGATTCGTTCTACTTCAGCTTTAAACTCATCCTCAGACACCGTTTGTTGTTCAATGGTAACATTTTCTTTAATAAAGTCGGTGATCATAGTTTGAGTAACTTCCTGAGCAATCTTATTCATTTGCTCTCGATCCTCCAAAATAGTCTGTGTCAATTGATTCATAACCGAATCCGGCAAAGCCTGCCCTTGGAGCATTTGAGAAATCCGCTCCTGAGCTTTACCGATTAGTGCTTCCTGAGTCGGCTGAATATTGTTTTGAATAGCAATATTTTGGGTTATAAGTGACCATATGAGCTCATCTTTTACGGTTTGAGGTAGGTCTTCATTTTTATATTGAGCCGCTGTTTTTTTATCCAGTAAATATTTCTTGGCGTACGATTCCGGCAAATCTTCCAGACGGTTTTCGTCCGTCAATTTAAATTTCGCATCCCAATAAAAAAGATTGTCACTCCCTCCCTGATTGGCCATTTCCATACTCTCCCGAATTTTATCCAGAGCTTCTTCTTCAGAAGAGATCTCACCTTCGCCAAATATTTTATCGAAGGTATCCTGGTTAATCTCGGCCTCCTGTTTCGTTTTAACGGTCATTAATTCAAACCTGAAGTCTGAATTCATTTCCGGCTTTTCCTCATCTTCAATCTTAAGTAAGTGTTTTTCAACAAACTCCTCATCGGCATTCTTCTCGAGTTTATAAATATCAAAATCAAAAGTTTCCCCAATTTTAGCACCCATGACTAACTTCTGTGCTTCCTCTTCCATTAGGTCAGCCGCAATGGAAAAGTTGGAAATCCAACCATTCTCTTTTTCCTTATCACCGTCCAATTCAGAGGCCTCCAAAGTTAAAACGTCTCCTTCCTTCACAGGGCCTTCAGTTTCGACTTGTTCAGCAACTTGAGATAAAATTTCATCCCATCGCTCGCGAACTTTATCATCTAACACTTCTATTGTAAAATAAGGAACGGATAATGAGCCGTCTAGACCTTTAAGATCCATCTTAGGCAATAGCCCCGTTTCAAATATAAAGGAGTAATCCTTATTTTGAACCGGATCAAAATCCTGATTGGGCTGGTCTTCTGCCAAATCCATTTCCCCTAATGGTCTCCATTCCTGACCTTCTGAAATCTCTTTCAAGGCGTCCGAAGCCTTCTGATTTATAATATCTATTAGAAGAGCATGACCATACATTTTTTGAATCAATCGCATAGGTGCTTTGCCTGGTCGAAACCCTTTCATGTTGGAGGACTTTCTTTTTTCTTTGAGCTTATCCTTAAGCTCAGCTGAATAATCATCAGCTTCTATGGTAACTTCAAACTTTGCTGAATATGGAGATTGCTCCAGAATATTTGACTTCATATAAATTGTTTTCTGCCTTTCGTTAAAGAAGTGCAAAGATAAAAAACCTAAGAGGAATTATGGAGGAGATCAAGGATAAAGAAAAGGAAGTGCGGGTGGAGGGACTCGAACCCCCAAGCCGTGAAGCACTAGATCCTAAGTCTAGCGTGTCTACCAATTTCACCACACCCGCATGCAATAATTTAAAGCGATCGCAAATATAATTCATTTTTTGAAAAAGATATAGTCGACAAGGCATTTTTTTCTGCACTTCGGTTTAATGCCAATGGTTTAGTTCTCGATGAAAGTACCGAATGACCTGACTAAACAATATCCAACGAAAATCGAATAAAAATTCATTTAGAGGTTTGTTATTGAATCATTTTTTTTCATCTTTAATTAGTAGAATAGGTTCTTAAGAGAAAAGTGAGGTTTAAGCCATTTGGAAAGTATAGGGATTAACCGAACTATCAGTAGGGGTGGGTTGATAAATATTGTAGGTTCAGAACTTCTCACTAGTAGTTGTAACGCTATGTTGAAAACTCCTTTTGAAAGTTTCACCAAAACAATACGGTGAGATCATTAAGTTTGTAACATAAATTTCATAAATATTCCTCAAGGTGAGATTTCGAAAGATCAAGTAATCAGTCTCTGAAATTGCTGTATGGAACCCTTGAAAGAAAAAACGTGTTCTACTTTATAAGAAAGATGACCAAAATTGTATGGCGGAGGTTAAAGAAATAAAAACAGATGAACGCTCGAAAATTCAAGAGCAATTTACGCGTTTACTGAAATCAATTAAGTCGACAATAACGCCTGAAGATGACGTAAATCTGAATAAGGCTTTCGAATTAGCTGTGGGAGCACATTGCGATCAAAGAAGAAAGTCTGGTGAACCTTATATTCTTCACCCCATTGAAGTGGCACGGATTTGTGCCTCAGAAATTGGCTTAGGGCCTACTGCTGTCATATGTGCATTACTGCATGATGTCGTAGAGGATACTCCAGTCACCCTTGAAGAAATTAAAAGTGATTTTGGGCAAAAAATCGGGCATATTGTCGACGGATTGACCAAACTAGATGGCACCTACGATCAGGGCAGTCCACAAGCGGAAAATTTCAAAAAGGTCCTTTCTACACTGGTAAGCGATGTCCGCGTGGTTTTAATCAAAATGGCAGATCGCCTTCACAACATGAGGACTCTGGGAGCCATGCCCCGACACAAGCAGCTCAAAATCGCCGCGGAGACTCAATACATATATGCTCCTCTTGCGCATAGACTCGGCCTCTACAACATCAAAACTGAGTTCCAGGATATCTGTTTGCGTATTCTCGAACCTGATGTGTATTTCGATATTGCAGATAAACTGAGACAATCCAAAGCGGAGAGAGATAGCTATATCGCTGAATTTATTAAACCATTGAGTAAAAAACTCAATGAATTAGAAGTCGAATACCGCATAACGGGACGCCCCAAGTCCATCAGCTCGATCTACAATAAAATAAAAACGAAAAGTGTACCCTTCGAGGAAATTTACGATTTATTCGCGATCCGCATCATTGTAAATGTTCCGAAAGAAAAAGAGAAAAGTATTTGCTGGCAGGTATATAGTATTGTTACAGATGTGCATACTCCCATCCCTGAACGTTTGAAAGACTGGATTACAACTCCAAAGTCTAATGGATACGAAAGTCTGCATACCACAGTAATTGGTCCCCAGGGTCGTTACGTAGAAGTTCAGGTCCGTTCCGAACGCATGGATGATATAGCGGAAAGAGGTTTTGCTGCACACTGGAAATATAAAGGTATTCAGGATAGTCAGTCTGTTTATGACAATTGGCTGAACAATGTCCGTGATTTATTGGATAATGATGAAGGTGATGCTTTAGAGTTCATAAATGATTTCAAGACAAATCTCTTTCATGATGAGGTCTACGTTTACACACCTAAAGGGGACCTCATCATACTACCCAAAGGAGCCACGACTCTGGACTTCGCTTTTTCCATACATTCAGAGGTCGGAGCGACCTGTACAGCAGCAAAAGTCAATAATAAATTAGTACCCCTAAGTTATGAGCTTCAAAATGGTGACCAGGTATCCATAAAGACCAGTTCAAATCAAAAGCCTTCTGAAAACTGGCTGAAGATGGTAGTAACTGGGAAAGCGCGTTCAAAAATAAGAGCCGCCCTTCGGGAAGAACGAAAACGCTTTGGAGAGTTTGGCAAAGAAGCTCTATTGCGAAAATTTAAGAACTTAAAAGTAGATTTTGAATCCAATGTTGACCTTTTAACGGATTTCTACGATCTGAATAAACGAACTGACCTTTATTTCGAAATAGCCCGAGGTGAAATAGACCTTTCCCAAATAAAGGAGAATTTTTCGGCAAAAGGACATTTATTGGTTCCTAAAGAAGAAAGTGAGACCGAGACCCCGGAAGCCGTCCAACCTCCAGAGATTGAGATCAGAAGACCGCGAAAAAATAAATCAGGAAGTAAACCTAAACTACTGATAGGCGGAGAACCCGCAGACCAATATGAATTTCAATTAGCGAATTGTTGTAATCCGGTTTTCGGAGATAATATTTTTGCCTTTTTAAGCACTAGCTCTGGAGTCAAAATTCATAGATCCAGTTGTCCGAATGCTACTCACCTTATGGCGAGTTATGGTTACCGTGTCCTGAAGGCTGAATGGGTAAATAATAATAGTACCTCTTTTATCGTCAAGTTACTTATAACTGGTGTCGATAATGGCCCGGGAATCATAGAGCGACTGACAAATAAAATCTCCTCAAATCTGGGGTTAAATATTCGGTCCTTCAATATCGAAGGAAATGACGGTTATTTTGAGGGAAGAGTATCTTTGATCATTGAAAATAAAAATGAGTTGGAAAAAGCCATCCGATCGATTAAAAACCTCAATATGGTTTCTAATGTTACGAGAATAGAATAAATGTAAAATATGCCCATAACGATAGATAATCAGGAGAAGCTCAAAGAGCAGGTAAAAGAGATATTCACCCAGCATTTGGAAGAAAATAGCTACAGAAAAACTCCAGAGCGCTATGCCATTCTGGACGAGATATATAGCCGTACTGATCACTTTGATGCCGAAGCGTTGTACATACATATGAAAAACCAAAACTACAGGGTGAGCCGGGCTACCGTTTACAATACACTTGAATTATTGGTGAATTGCGATCTCATAAAAAAACACCAGTTTGGCAAAAAGCTGGCGCAATACGAAAAGTCGCACGGATTTAAACAGCATGACCACCTAATCTGCCTCGAATGCCGAAAGGTATTGGAATTCTGCGACCCCCGGGTACAACAGATAAAGGATATGATGGGAGAGCTACTCCAATTTAATATTACTCATCACAGTTTGAATTTGTACGGAGTATGCACCTATGAATGTGAACACAAGAAAAAATCTGTTGAAAAAGATTAAGAACCATTTCTCCAAGGCAGAAATAATTGGCGTTTAAATTGACTTCAAATCACTTTTGCCAATCGTTTAAGGATAACAAATTTCAAGGGATTTCGCCTTAAGTTATTGCACAAACCGACTCAACATTAGCTATATTTGGGACTTAATTCAGATATATGTTAGTAGATGTTCTTTTGGGTTTGCAGTGGGGAGATGAAGGGAAAGGTAAAATTGTTGATTACCTATCGAAAGGCTATGATGCTATTTGCCGATTTCAAGGGGGACCGAATGCCGGCCACACTCTTTACATTGACGGGCAAAAAACGGTCTTACACACCATCCCCTCAGGTATTTTTCGGGATAATGTAGAAAATATTATTGGACATGGTGTCGTCATTGACCCCACTATTTTGTCCAAAGAAATTGAAGATCTAACGCAAAAAGGGGTTCCAGTGCACCAGCGGCTAAAAATCGCAAAAAAAGCGCACCTGATTCTCCCCACTCACAGGTATCTTGACGCGGCATCTGAGTCTGCAAAAGGGAAGGATAAAATAGGATCTACTTTAAAGGGTATTGGCCCTACATATATGGATAAAACAGGCCGGAATGGTCTTCGTGTCGGTGATATTCTGGCGCCGAATTTTAAAGAAAAGTACAATGCATTGAAAAGTAAGCACGAGGGCATACTGGAAGGCTTGCCCGCGATAGATTTTCCTCTGCAGAAAGAAGAAGAAGAATGGTTTTCGGCGATTGAAGAATTAAAGGGATTTGACCTTATCGACGCCCAATATTACGTGCAAGAGCTCATTGGAAACGGTAAGCGTATTTTAGCTGAGGGAGCTCAAGGGTCCATGCTGGACATCGATTTTGGAACATACCCTTTTGTAACTTCATCTCATACCACAACAGCTGGTGTTTGCACTGGCCTGGGTATATCACCGGCCCAAATTGGTGAAGTTTATGGAATATCTAAGGCCTACTGTACTCGGGTAGGAAGCGGTCCATTTCCAACTGAAGATTTTGGGAATGAAGGAGAAGCTTTGCGCAAAGCTGGAAAAGAGTTTGGAGCCACCACAGGACGTCCCCGCAGATGCGGATGGATAGATTTACCCCAATTGCGATATGTTAACATGATAAATGGAACTACTCAGATCATTCTAACTAAACTTGATATCCTAAATTCATTTGAAGAAATCAAAGTATGCACTCATTACCTGATTGATGGAGAGAAAACAGATCGCTTGCCCTTTGATCTCGACAATATTGAAATTCAGCCTGTCTATAAAGCTTTTTCGGGTTGGGAGGCAAATGTATCTAAAATAGCGTCTCGAGATCAATTACCGCAGCAAGCTCTTGATCTTCTCCAGTATATTGAAGAGAGCCTATCCACGAAAATTAGTATGATTTCAACAGGACCGGAAAGAGATGCTCTCATCGTGAATGAGAAATCACTTAAAAGCACTGATTAAGAAAATTGAAGAGCAAATTTCAATAATAGTTAGATTTGGACCTATTTCGAGTAAAATTTACTGATCAATTATTGAGATTTTTGCCTCATTCCACAAAATTAGCTTGTGGGGCACTCCATTTGACAGGTGACAGCTCGACCCACAACAAAATTTTTATAGAAAAAAATCTACCTCGAAAAAGTATGGATTGCCAGGTAGCACTACAAAAGAATACTCCGTAAAAAGAACATTCTTTAAAACTCTCCCCACTTTTCCATGGTATACCCCACGTTAAAGAGGGCATCACCTTGGTTAACAACGGGTGAATTATTGTGTCCTAAAATAAAACCATCTTTCGGAGCTGTAACTGCTTTCCGTCGGCCACCATGTGGATCCCGAATATATCCGATGGTTTCACCCTTTACAACTGGCTGACCACTATCCTTCACCCATTCAAAGACACCAGCAACCGCAGCACGAACCCAGCCCGATTTTTTCACATGCATTGGTTTTCGGTGGCCTTCCGGAGCGTGGTCAAGCATACCTTGACTTTTCATGAGTCGTTTCAGTCCAGACAAAGCAGTATCGATACTCAATCCGTCTAGTCGCAATGCTTCTCCTCCTTCATAGACAAGAATCGGAACATCCATCTTATGGGCTTCCTTTCGAAATGTTTTTGAAAAGGCGGGTTTTGCAAATATGATGGGAGGAGAAAAAGATTTTGATAATTCAAGGGCGGAATCACTACCCCGTGTATATCGAATTTGAGGGAAATTATAACGATTGGCGCCGCCCGTATGAAAGTCAACGCCAAAATCCGTAACGGGCAAAATTCTTTTTGTCAGGGTTCGCGCCACACGAGAAGCCAGAGATCCCTTAAAATTGCCCGGAAAGGAGCGGTTCACATCCTTGCCATCCGGCACTTCGCGAGAGAAATGAAGAAATCCGTACACATTAAGTAGAGGAATAACAATAGCTGTCCCTGCCGTTAAATGGTCAAAAAATCCCTGATCCAGTGCACTGCGCACAATTTCAACTCCATTTATTTCGTCCCCATGAACGCCGGCTAATACAAGCATGCACGGTCCTTCTTTTAATGCGCGAAATACCTGCGCGTGAATATTTATTTGGGTTCCAGATGGGAGCCTTCCCACATGGATTCGAATTTGTTTCTTTTCGCCAGGGGCGACCTCGATTCCGTTAATATTTAAAACTTCGTTGTTCATGGACTTCAAAATGATCTATTGATTGAATTTATTGGATAGCGCTTTCTAAAAATTCGATAATTTTACCCGAAACATCCTGCCGAGTAATGGTTTCGATGCCTTCCAATCCAGGAGATGCATTGACCTCCAAAATTTTAGGGCCACTCCTCGATCTCAACAAATCCACGCCCGCAATGCTAAGCCCCATTACTTGTGCTGCTTGAAGGCTCACCTTTTTTTCATCCTCGGAAAGTGTCACATTGAATCCCACACCACCACGATGCAGGTTGGAACGAAACTCCCCCGGGGCTGGAACTCGCCGCATAGCAGCTACGATTTGATCACCGACAATAAATACGCGAATATCTTCCCCTCCAGATTCTTTGATATACTCCTGAATAATGATACGCTTATTTGCTTGAATATATTGGCCTAAGAGGGAAGCAGCATTGGGTACGGAGTTTACTTTCATCACGCCATTCCCATGTGTAGACTCAATCAATTTAATGATATATGGCGGAGAACCTAAAATGTTGAAAATCTCTTTCCCAGATAGTCCGGCAGCCGAAATAATTGTTTTGGGAATGGGAATCTGATGGTGTGATAAGACCTGCAAACAAGAAAACTTATTTCTCGCCCTCATAAGTGCCTCAGGATGAAGAGGCGAAAACACACCCTGCTGAACAAAATGTCGAATCACCAAAGCACCATAATTTGTAGCACTCGCCCCTATTCGAGGAATAATGGCCTGAACACCCCGAACGTGTTGCCGGTGATAAAAAAGCTTACCCCGCTTCTCCCCCACCGATATGTCCACTCGCATATGGTCTAACACCTTGATCTGATGGCCCCTGCGACGACCAGCCTTGACCAAGGCCTGAGTAGAATATAGCTCCCGGCTTCTGGATAAAATAATGATATTCATATTCAGAAATGAAGGTGAATTGAAAGATGAAATATCGGGCTCATAGGCAGGTCTTAGATGTGGGAAAAACTTAAAGATATAAAATATTATAGTTGTGAAACTATATCGTACAAGCCGCCCATTCGATGTGATAAAATCAGCGGTTTTTTCGGCTGGGGTAGCGATGCGAAGCAGGCCCGACCAGAGGGAGGGAGATCCGGCCTCGCTTCTGGCTTTGGCAGCAAAAGCGGAGGCCGGAGCCGAGCGAATAGAGAGCTGCGTAGCGTAGCGACCCCCACAGGGGGGACCCCCCAAAAAAAAGAAATCGTATGAAATACCTTACATTTACTTCGTGATAAGAAAGTTTCGTACTCCGGAAGACAAGGTGGTTCGTTCGTGGGCCTTTTTTGATTGGGCAAATAGCGCATTTGCTCTGGTCATTACCGTTGCCATATTTCCCGTGTACTTTGCCAGCATGAGTCCGGATACTCTGTATTTGCTTGGAATGGAGTTTACAGATAGTTCAGTATATACATACTCGATTTCCCTTGCTTATCTGTTGATTGCGTTTAGCTCCCCGCTTTTTTCTGGTATCGCTGATTATGCCGGGCGGAGACGATCATTTTTACATTTCTTTACTGTTTTAGGAGGGGTAGCTTGTATGGGATTAGCGGCATTTAGCTCTCCTGATGCATGGTGGGTTGGTATTATATGTTTTATGCTGGGAATCATTGGCTTTGCGGGTGGACTGGTCTTTTACAATTCATTTTTACCCATAATAACATCTAAGGATAGATATGATCGGGTGAGTGCAATGGGCTTTGCATACGGGTATGTGGGGAGTGTCATTTTACTGATCATAAATTTAATCGTCATTCAATACCCCGCTTGGTTTGGGCTTGCGGATGGAGCAGCAGCTTCGCGTTTGAGTTTTATCATGGTCGGGCTGTGGTGGATTGGGTTTGGTTACTTCAGCATTCGGGGGTTGCCTGCTGATAAACAGACCCCCATTCGTCTGCGGACTATTGCCTCGGGATATAGGGAAATTTTATATGTGACTCGTGAGGTAGCAAAGCAGGGGTTTATCGTGCGTTTTTTGCTCGCTTTTTTCTTTTATAGCGCTGGTGTGCAAACCGTTTTGTTTGTAGCTTCCACTTTTGGAGAAAAGGAGTTGGGATTGAGTGCTAGTGAATTGATCTTACTGATCTTGCTTTTGCAGATTCTAGCCACGGCCGGAGCCTACTTATTCGCCTATATTTCAAAGAGACTGGGTAACCAAGTCGGTCTGATGATCATGGTGATTCTCTGGATGGGCATTTGTATCAGCGGTTATTTTTTAGTAGAAAAATTTTCCTTTTACATTTTGGCTTGCTTTGTGGGTCTTGTCATGGGCGGCATTCAATCGCAATCGCGTAGCACCTATTCCAAGTTAATGAAGGAAGGCGAGAAAAATGTCAGTTCATATTTTAGCTTTTATGATTTAGTAGAAAAGGTAGCGATTGTGATGGGTACCTTTACTTTTGCTCTCCTGGATCAGTATAGCGGAAGCATGAGAAGTGGCTTACTTCTTTTAAGTGTATATTTTCTCCTTGGTTTTGTACTCTTAGCGCTGTTGCGTCCGCCAAAAAACAGACTGTAAGTATTGATGCTGAAACTCGTAGATTAATTATGGTCAATAGCCTAGAGCCCAGTTCATGGAAGGGGGTGACGATTGACGTCATCATTCCGGCATTTAATGAAGAAAATGCGGTGGGGAAGGTCATTGACGACCTGCCTTTGTCACTGATTCGGCATGTTGTTGTTTGCGATAATGGCAGCACAGACGATACGGCTCAGGCAGCGCAATCTCGGGGTGCTGTCGTAGTATATGAAAAACGAAAAGGCTATGGAAGTGCTTGTCAACGAGGACTTGCGTACCTTCGGCAATTGGAAAAGGAGCCGGACTTTATCGTGTTTTTAGATGCGGATTACTCAGATTACCCGAATGAGCTTCCTGATCTGGTTTCTCCTATGCTAAAGACCGATTACGAACTGGTGATCGGATCTCGAGTGTTAGGTCAGGTAGAGAAGGGAGCCCTGACGCTTCCCCAGCGATTTGGAAATCGACTGGCGACGGTCCTCATGAAAATCCTTTTCGGGGTACAGTTTACGGATTTAGGCCCCTTTCGCGCAGTGCGATATAAAAGCCTGGAAAAAATGAATATGAAAGACCCGGATTATGGCTGGACTGTAGAAATGCAAATCAAAGCAGCTCAAATGGGGATGAAGTCCCTGGAGGTCCCCGTTTCCTATAGACAACGCATTGGAACTTCAAAGGTAAGTGGGACCATTCGGGGGGTAATTGGGGCCGGAACTAAAATCCTGGGCTTAATTTTTTGGTATGGAATAATGAAGCGCTCATGATCATTGACTTCTTCGGTTACCTGGCTATTGCCTTGTATTGTGTGATTCTCACCTATATCTTGCTCTACTGTCTGTTTCAACTGCAATTGCTTTGGAAACACCACTATGGTCGCCAAAAATTGCCAGAAGAATTACACTTAACAAAAGGCCCCTACCCTGCGGTGACCGTCCAGTTGCCCATCTTTAACGAAATGCAAGTAGCTTCTCGCATTATCAAACACTGTGCTCAATTTGATTACCCAAAAGACAAATTACAAATTCAGGTTTTGGATGATTCGACAGACAAGACTCTGGAGATTAGTCGCAAAGCGGTAAAAAAGTATAAAGGCGAAGGCATAAATATTGAGCTTATCCACCGTACAAACCGGAAGGGATATAAAGCAGGGGCATTAGAAGGGGCTTTACCCAGGGCGACAGGAGAATTCATTGCTATATTTGATGCCGACTTTATTCCATCCCGGTCCTTCTTGAAGCAAACCTTACCCCATTTTGTAAGTCCGGAAGTAGGTGTGGTTCAAACTCGCTGGACGCATGTTAATGAAAACTACTCATTACTCACTCGGTTACAAGCCTTCCAGCTCAATGTACATTTCATGATTGAGCAGAGTGGTCGATTCCGTGGTGGGTATTTTTTACAATTTAATGGGACGGCAGGTTTATGGCGAAAACAAACCATATTAGATTCCGGCAATTGGAAAGCAGATACCCTAACGGAGGACCTGGACCTTTCTTACAGAGCGCAACTCAAAGGCTGGCGAATCACCTACTTAAATCATTTGGGGAGTCCAGCTGAGCTCCCCGTAGAAATGAACGGCCTCAAATCCCAGCAGTACCGATGGATGAAAGGAGGGGCTGAAACAGCGACTAAGATTTTGCCTCAATTATGGAAAAGTTCAATCAGTTTGGGACGAAAAGTACAGGGTACGGCTCACCTGCTATCGAGTAGTGTGTTTTTACTCATCTTTTTAGGCGCAGTGTGCAGCATACCGATGCTGCTTTTTATGTCGTACCGAGGAATCCCCGCTCACTTTTTAGGCATTTTTCTGGCCGCTACCTTGAGTATCATAGCGGTCTACTATTCTGCGAACGTACTCCAGATGGGACAAAATCCACGCACCCGAAGTCAAAAAGCCCTACAATTTATAGGGCTGTTCCCCATGTTCCTCTCCCTATCCATGGGACTGTCCCTGCACAACAGTATTGCCGTATGGGATGGATTTCGAGGTAAACGCACTTCATTTATCCGAACTCCAAAATACAATATTCGAAAAAAAGAAGATCGCTTTTCCGGCCATCCCTACCTCAGTCAAACCGTGCCGACCTCAACAAAAGTAGAAATAGCACTGGCTTTTTTGTTTTTAAGCGCATCTGCTTATGGCTGGTATATTGATTATATGGCGTTCTTTTTATTCCATGTTTTGCTGACTATCGGTTTTGGCGGAATAGCCTATTTCTCCATTAAACACGTGAAGCACTCATGAATCAAGGCAGACTGCGCAATAGTCAATGTCTCATTTTAGCAATACTGATCTTTGTTTCAGTGACCAGTATCTTTATTTATGTCGAGCAGCATGACTTTTTTTTACTTCTTAGCCTCTACACCATTGCCTTTGCCGGCTACCTCCTTTTCTATCGCTTCGTCGAACATTCACAGATAAAATGGTTATGGGTTCTGGTCATTGCCATTCGATGCATGAGCTTTGCGGAATCACCGAAGCTCAGTGATGATTATTACCGCTTTTACTGGGATGCAAAAGTGGCAGATTCTGGTGAATCCGCTTACGCTTATACCCCTTCAGCTTATTTGGACCAATACCCTAAAGCCATTTCGCCAGACATCTATAATAAACTTAACAGCCCGGAGTACTATTCTGTATATCCACCCCTGCTTCAGACCCTTTACAGAACAGCTTTCTATTTATCTAATGACACGCTTCCCTCTTTTGTATTTTGGCTGCGTGGGCTTTTTTTCGGTATTGAGATCATGATCTTGGCCATCCTATATTTCGGCCTCAAAAACAAGCGCAATTGGCTGATTTACTCATTAAACCCTCTGATCGTCATAGAGCTGATGGGCAATTTGCACGCTGAGCTGCTTGTAGCAGGAGGAATCATCCTTGCTCTCCTAAAAGCCAAATCCAATTGGGCCTTTATATTTAGTTCCGGAATGGCCATAGGGGCTAAGTTATCACCTATTATATTTTACCCCCCCTTACTTTTCACAAAAGAAAAAAAGAGTATTTGGAAAATAGGGCTTCTATCCATCCTCATGTTTGGAGTATTATTTTATCCCCTCTGGTGGAATTGGGGGCTAGCTGCCCATTTTTTATCCAGTATTCAGCTCTATTATCAAACTTTTGAATTCAATGGTTCCCTTTATCTTATTGTGCGAAAACTATTGAGTCTGTATTATGGATACAACCCTATAGCCATTCTGGGACCCAGCTTACAAATCATATCAGCTCTACTCATTATGGGAGTGTACGGAAGATTTTATTTCAATCCGAACCTTCACTTGCCCGCCACCCTAATTTCTGTCTGGGTCATTTATCTGCTATTTTCCACGACCATCCACCCTTGGTATATTATTCCTGCTCTGGCTATCCTACCCTTTGGAATGTCCTACGGGGTACTGGCATGGTCATTCAGCATCATTTTTAGCTATATCTATTATACGAATTTACCCGAAGAAGTTGTCATTCCGTTCCACATACTGGAATACCTTTTCCTATTCATAGGCCTAGGAGTTGATGTAAGAAATTTAAAAATTAAGCAAACTTTGAGATTCCGTAGAGGAAATTAATCAAGGTCCTTTGGGCGATCCCCGCCTCGAATACGAGCCGTGGCGCTACGCTTCAGGGCTCGCTCATTTTCCCCGGCTACGTCCTCAATAAGGTCTCCATGAGACCTATATCAGGACTCCGCCGGATTCGCTCGGCCCTCAGCCCTAAAGGCTCTCGGTCGGCACCTTTGGTGCCCCCTTGCGCATCGCTATCGCAAAAGTACTATCCAGATGAGCATAACTATTCATTCAAAAAGAAACCACTCTGACCAGGCCAATGCAGAACCTTCGCTATCCCATATTTTTGCAGGTCAGAAGAAATTACCTACTTAACCTATCTTTCTAACATTAAAAGTAAGTAGGGTGGATCTGGACTCATATTTAACATCTGAAATACCTTATAAATGAGATCATAATAAAACATGGAAACCCTATAAGCATAAAAGGACAGATTACAAATCAAGAAATAATTCAACTGGAAATAAAAAAACCCGATAGATTGACTACCGGGTTTCATAATTTATTTAAACATGGAATCCTCTAATACGACCAGAAGTCATGTTCAAAATTGAACAAATCATTCTTAATCCGCTCAGATTCATATAACTGCTCTAATCTATCATCAGGATATCTGTCTTTCAATCGAAAATCTCTGACATTGGTCTGCTTATAAACGAAGCTGGAGAATCTTCTAACATCAAAATAATCCGCCCATGAAAGTGGGGCTGCATCATTTGCACCATTAAACACTTGGAATGAGGCTAAAAATTCCCGCGCACCTGGAAAATAAATCCAATACATCGGTTGCTCACGCTTAAATAGTCCGGTATCATCATCATAAATATCTCGAATTGGAGAAATCCCTAGAATCCGATTACGAAGCCGAGAAACCTCTTTATCATAGAACCAAATTTCTTTGATGCGGAATCTTCTAACATCATCCGGATTGAAATCCGATCGTGTTACCTTAATGGTCTCCTCATAGGTCTCAGGATCTTGAACACGAATGGTATCCATTCGGTATAATTGCTGCTCAAGTTCCTCCGGAGGCAAGGGCTCCTGAAAATCATCTTTTCTGAATACCGTAATATCTCCATTTGCTGCCGCATCATTTAGAATAGTAATCAGTGGCATTTGGGGATAGGTAAAAGGTGCGTTGATTTTTTCTCTTAAATCGATAACGCGCCACATCCTTTTTTCCCAGGGGACATCAGCCTCTCTAACGGGCTCATAAGGAATAACACCCGCGTCGAGATACAAAGTTCTCTCCACAACGCCATCCATATACTTCTCTTCGGACATCTGGTCGCGTTCAAAGTCAGTAGTGGATTCAGTAATCACATCGACTTCTTGAGGAACCTGAGCCCATAACAGACTCGAGATACTCAATAAAATCGCTAACAAAAAGATTCTCATAGTGTAGATATTATGTTCTAAAATTTATCGGATCAGGAAGGTCATACTTCCTACATCTCTACCAATTTTGTCTCCCGGGCATTTTGCTTTTATATCCTCAAAGAAATATCGATCGCCAGGAGCTGCTTTATTAACCAGTCTTTGTGCTGAATCATTAAAACGACCGCCTGAGTTAGTGGCTGGTTCCGGATCCTGTCTTCTGGCCACCCGAACGAGTTGAAAACCAATAATTTCACATCGCGCTTCAAAATCAAAATCTTCAAGATCCGCTATTAAACCCAGCTGTGCACGGAACACTCCATTCGGAATTCCTCCACCTCGTTCACCACTAAGTTTTGGTACTGGATCAGGAATACGTTTCACTCGAAACTCTTTCGAAGTAGAAGGCAATCCACCACCTGAAACATTAACAGATGACTTACCTGGTGTGTTAGCAGTAACCACATAGGAGCTACCTCCAGTATTTTTAATCGTAATTCCAGGACCTGTAGTCACATTCAACTGGTTAGAGGATACTCCTGCAGCTGATATGGTAACCGGATTATCCACACCGATATAAAACACATTCATTTTATCAGCAGAGACGGAAACAGACCGTTCACCGACTTCGTATTCGAATTGACGCTCAACTTCCGTTGATTCACCAGTAACAGGGTTTTTAAAAGATATACGCGCAGTATATTTTTTAATACCCGTACTTGAAGCTGCCGCAGAATATTCCGCGACACCGTTTTCAACAGAAAGTGATCTTCCATTAACTGAAACATTCAGTTCATCAACATTGTCAGACGCTGCACCTAAAAATATTTTCGATTTATAGGTGTCACCCGTAACAATGTAAGACTTTTCAGGAGCCGAAACCACTTCAAATTTATCAAATACAACATCAGTACCACCCACTTTCTCAAGATAGTGATTCAAAACCGCTGATTCAGTCGCTTTTGCATCATTAATAAACTTGGTCAAAATAGGTTGAACGGCGCCAACGGGCATTTGTCGGAAATTAAAGTCAGCCCAGCTCGCTTTTTTCTTAGCCTCTCTCCATGACTTATCATCAACTTCCAAAGCGATCTTACTTTCAAATGCTTCTCGCGCTTCCGGTTCGATGTAGTTTAAAAACTCTTCACGGGCTGCAATTATTTTGGATTTTAACTCTTCACCCTTACCTTGATCGACTAAATATCGAGTGGTGGCATCCTTATTCTTTTTATTCTTCATGACTTGCTTACCATTCTTCTCAATGGTACCGCCAGATTTATAAAGTAAGGAATCCCAAATTGTTTCAACGTAAGAAACAAACTCATCGCCAGTTTTAACGATATCATCAACGCGTTCGGCATATTCGCCATATCGCTCAGGATCTTTCTGAGCCAAAGTCTTCACCTGATCAGGAACACGTTTGTTCTGACGGTCAAGTACTTCATTGGATTTCTCTAATCCTTTATTTACTAATTTAAATGCATTGAAAATCTCAGCAGAAACATTCAATGCGAGCAGCGCGGTCAATACCAAATACATGATAGTGATCATTAACTGCCTCGGTTCCTTAGGAATTGCCATAATTTCTTTTTTGTGTCATTTTTAATGGATGTTCGAGCAATACAATTCTACCGCTACAGTATTATGACTTAACGGACATAGCGGATAGCATATTGCCATAGACACCATTCAAGGAACTCAAATTCTTATTAAGGCTAGCAATTTGTTCCTTATACTTTTTAGTCTCTGAAGCTGATGAGGCCATATCTTCCATTGCGGCAGTCATACTGTCTGTATTTTTCAATACTCCACTGTAAACTCCATTTAAAGAAGATACATTTTCATTGAGGGCGGTCAACTCTTTTCGATACTTCTTCGTGTCTTCAGCTGTTGCACCTAACTCTTCCATAGCTGCGTTCATTTTGGTGTAGTAGTCCCCCATGGACTTGATTTGATTTTTCGTCTTGGAAAAATCCACTTCCTGAAGTGCCTTAAGGCTACCAAGAGATTTGGACATCATCTGCAATTCAGATAACATTCCACCAAGTTGCTTTTCAACTACCTGACCATCCAATGGTTTTGCAGAAGTCTCGCCAGCTGTAATAGACGATATATTAGAATTGTAATCGTCCAATCCGGGATAAAGCTTTTCCCAATAGTAATCTTTATCGGGGGGAATAATACCTAGCATCAAAAACAGAAATGCCTCAGTAATGAGCCCGGCAGTGATCATCGTATCACCTCCTTCCCAGCTCATGATTTTGAATAGTGCGCCCAGCATCACGACTGATGCACCTATACCGATGACAAAGTTCTTAATGTATTTGAATTGTTTCGATTTGATAAAAGACATGGTAGCCAAATTTTAGGTTAGGTAAAAGTGTTTAGTGTGTACAGCACAGCCAAGCCAGACTTACAAGTAAAGTCAGCAACGGAGTGCTTTTCGATTTGTATGTTGATATAATTTGTTAGGCCGCATATTGCCCAGGCAGAAATTTCTTAATAGTCGTTTGCTGACCGACCCAGAAATGTAAGGACATTTCTAAATCCGATATAGGATTTAGCCGTATCCTGATACTCCCAGTTACGCGTTCCATTTTGCAAATAGAATCCAATATCCTTCCAGGATCCGCCGCGAACTACTTTTCGTTTCATTGCTTTCGGATCAGAGTCTTCCGCATCGTATTTCATGTCAGGATTTAAATCATGCACATGATAGTTAGAGTTATCAAAGTAAGCGGACTCCGTCCACTCAGCTACATTACCCGCCATGTTATATAGTCCGTAGTCATTTGGATAATAAGCGTAAACATCCACTGTCGTCTGTCCACCATCTTCGGCGTAGTTTCCTCTGCCTGGCTTAAAGTTAGCTAGCAAACACCCTTTGGAATTTCTGATATAATAGCCTCCCCACGGGTAAGGTGTCATATCGCGTCCAGAGCGAGCTGCATATTCCCATTCGTATTCATTTGGAAGGCGGAAATCCTCAGAATTCGGCTCATCCTGTCTCTTCGTTGTCCACATTCGCGTTCTCCAATAGGAAAATGCCTTGGCCTGCTTCCATGTTACACCGACTACCGGGTAATCATCAAATGCAGGGTGAGAAAAATAATTTCTCGTCATAGGCTCATTATAAGAGTATTTGAAGTCACGAATCCAGACCATGGTGTCAGGATAAATATTATCAACTTCAACATTAAGAACCTCATCGGTGGATGCATCGCGATTATGAGCAGCCTTTTGCCAGTCTACCCATTTCCACTCATAATCCAGAATAGCAGTATTGAGTTCTTTCTTACCATAGAGAGTTTGATCAGGAGTAAGGTACATATCGGCTAGAAGCTCATCACCATAGTCTAGCTCGAAAGTCCAATCAATTCTTTGATTTCCATATTCGTCCTCGATAAAGTCATCCATATATACGTGAGCGATACTATCGCGCACCCAATAGACGAACTGTCGATACTCGTTATTAGAAATCTCTGTATCATCCATGTAAAAACCGGATATAGAGACAGATTTAGGGCGAGCATTGAAAGTGGTGAACATATCCTCATCACTTTGGCCGATATGTAATTGACCGGATGGGACATAAACCATGCCGTAGGGGTTAATTCCGTTCCAGGCTGGTCGTTCTTGGACACCAATAAGCTGTCCGGTTTCTTTGGTTCCGCAGGAGGATACTAAAAGTGTCCCGAGCAGCGAAATAAATAGAATGTGTAGTGTTTGATTTCTCATGTCTGGTCCTGATTTCAATTCAGATTAGGGTTAAAACCTGTGTAAAGATAGCTTGTTCATCGAACTATCAAAATGTAAACTGTTTTTTTATCGTGAAAATTGCGCTTCCAACATAATTTTGACACGAAGGTATTCAAAGGTCTCGCTAATTTATGAAAATATATTGTAGAACGACAACTTTTCATAGATATTATTACATTAAACGCGGATTATAAATGACCCGAGGCGGCATTACCGCTCCTATATTACCTAAAAAATTATATGTGATAATAATCTCCTGAGACCCGGAATGGGCATTTCTCAAGTCAGATATACCTAAATCTAGGTTATAATACACCCAAAAGTTTTCGTTTAACTTAATACCGCCCCCTATAACGAATGCATCTATAGAACGTGCTGAGTAGCCGCGGAGTCCTGTAGAAACGTAATATGAGCTGCTGAACACGGCTCCTGCCTTGAGCATGGTTTGAGTTCGTTGCCCGTCGCTAATCAATAAAAGGGCAGGACGCCACTCTATATTAAATGCGCTCTGGAAAGAATATAGTCCATATAATCCCCATTCCAGATTTGCGTCGTATCCGAAATTGTCAGCTAAATTGGCTGTAGCGGGTAGAATTTGTTGCGCAAATATGCCGGCTTCCACGTTAAATCCTCGATAATGCACTCCCAGGTCAAAATTGAATTGAGTGGCGCCCAGGCTTTGGGCAGATAAGACCGGATCGTCGTGGTCAATAGCCCCATCCTCGTAACTTCCTCCCGGGGTAGTTAGTTGACTACCATCAAAAGACCAGGATCTAAAGCCAGGCCTAATGCCAAAGGAGAATATACCATAATCGGAACTGAGAACATAGTTATAAGAAAGTGCGATTTGGGTCCAGCGTCTGGGCCCAATGGTCTCCGTCTCCAGTAAAAAGCCAGCGCCTCCCAGCCAGGCGAAAACAGGCAAATGTCCATTAAAGTGATAGCGTTCCGGTTGCCCCTCAATCGGACTCCATTGAGATCTATATATACCCGTGGCAGCCAATTTTAAATCCATACCCCCGTAAGCCGGATTTAAACCGTAGAGATTCTTTTCAAACAAAGAATAGTGAGGCATTTGCTGCGCAGAACTCCAATGGCTCATGCTTAAAAGCAAAAGAAATCCGATAATCACTTTAAACATTGCGCTTGCTTTCATGCAAGATGGGGTTATTTGTCGCGTATTGCTTCCAAAACGAATCTAAATCATCAATCGGCATACTACAAGTATAATTTTCGCAAAGGAAAATTTGCGTCTTATCCTCGGTTGATATTCTGTCCAGTAAAGGTATGGAAGAGTCGGGCTGACTATCGGCCATAACTATACTACCTGGCAACACTTCTTTCTTTATGGTATGCCCCCAGTCTTTCGCCTTGGGTCCTATAATTGCAATTTCGTGATTCTGCTCCTGAATCTGAATGATCACATCCAACCATGAACCTAAGGCTGAGGGAGATTTTTGAATTTTGTCCTCAAGTTGGTGCAACATTTTTTCCGCCCGATGTATCCAATCCATTCGATCTAAGTATTTTCCTAAAATATGCAAATTTTTGCACATTATAGAATTTCCTGAAGGGTAAGGGGTATCAAAATAAGCAATCGGTCTGTGGTCTAATTGCTTTGAATCCTTACTGATCGAGTAAAATAAAGCTACATCATCTTCTGAAAATAAAGAGATGGCATGTTCAGTCAATGATTCCGCCTGCCGAAGGTAAGCATGCTGGAAGGTATGTGCATATCCCGAAATACAAGCCTGAATTAAAAAAGCATAATCATCGATCGTAGGTTCTCCATACCAATCATCTCCCTTTTTCGCATGGCTGGTTAACTCTCCGGTCGAAGATACTGCTTCAAGAAGTAGCCGATCTAATGATTTTAGAGCTGTATCACCGGCTTTTTGAAGATCACTATACCTAGCTACCAGGAACAAACTGTGAATTAGAAGCGCATTCCAATCCATGAGTTTTTTAGTATCGGTAGATGGGGGAACCCGATCCCGGGATGCCACTTTTAATTTTGCCAATACCCGGTCTAAATTTTCAAGCGAATGTTCTTTAAGAAATTGATCTGCACGAACCCAGTCGGTATAAAGAACATTTGTTTCCTCCCAATTTCCATTCTTACTGATATCAAAATAAGAGTTCAACAAATCATACTCCTGAGGACCCAAAACGTCGTTCATCTCAGCATAGGTCCAAACGTAAAATTTCCCCTCCTCCCCTTCTGAATCGGCATCAATGGCACTGAAGAATAAGCCATCCTCATCGCGCATTTGATTTTCAAGAAAATCAACCGTTTTTTTAAGGCCCCACCGAACCACCGGATGACCTGAGGAGCGATCCAGGAGGGTAAGCAGTTTCAAGATTCCTGCATTGTCGTAAAGCATCTTTTCAAAATGAGGCACATTCCACCTACTATCTACACAGTATCGAGCAAACCCTCCATGCACAGGGTCGAAAAGTCCGCCATGAATAAAAGCACGCGCTGTTCTTTTGACAAAAGAAAGGATTTCATCATCGTGAATTTTAAGCCCCCACTGAAGCATTGATGTATAAAAATGGGACATGGGGAATTTTGGAGCCCCCTTCATCCCACCATAATCACGATCCCAACTAGCCTGAGTCTGTTTCATCAGTGCTTCTATGTCAAACCTGTTTCCTTTTCCCTCCCAATTCAATAAGGAGTTTAAGCTTTCAGTCTGTTGGCTTTCAATTCGGGAGTGCACGCGCTTCGCTTGCTCCTCTACTTGTGCCCTCTGTTGTTGAAACACCTTTGCGACGTGCAAAAGAACCTTTCGCCATGATACTTGTCGACCTCTGTCATCTGGTGGAAAGTAGGTGCCTCCAAGAAAGGGCTTTTTGTCTGGCGTGAGGAAACAATTCATAGGCCAACCGCCGGCTCCGGTCAATAGCTGCACAGCATCCATATAATAGTGGTCCACTGCTGGCAGCTCTTCGCGATCCACTTTAATGTTGATGAACAACTCATTCATAAGAGAGGCAATGCTTTCATCTTCAAAAGACTCACGTGCCATGACATGACACCAGTGGCAGGTTGCATAACCAATACTGAGCAGGATAGGCTTGTCCTGGCTTTTCGCTTTTTGAAAAGCCTCAGCTCCCCACGGGTGCCAATTTACAGGGTTGTCTTTATGCTGCTGCAAATATGGACTGTGCTCGTACTGAAGTGGGTTTGCCATAGTTTAATATTCATTTATACTTCTATAGTCATCGTATCATATGAAAGATGGATATGAGGAGGCAGCTCATCATCGACTTCCTCATGAAGACCAAGATAATGGGATATATGCATGAGATAGGTCTCGCGAACTCCAATACGCTCTGATTCCTCTATGGCCTCGCTCAGATTTAAATGAGAATGATGTTCCTCTCTCCGAAGGGCATTTATGATTAAGGTATCTACTCCTTCAAATAAGTTATAAGCTTTCTGAGGGATGGTTTTAACATCTGTCATATATAGTAGATCATTTATTCGGTAAGCCGTGATAGGCAGGCGCCCATGAAATACTTTGAAAGGCGTAATCTGAAAAGGTCCTAGTGAGAGTGGCTCAAAATTATGATGATATAAATCAATTTTTGGTGCGCCCGGATAGGGTTCAGCCGCAAAAACATAATCATATTTCTGCTGCAGTGCTTTGTAAGTCAAATCGTCGGCATAGACATCAATGGAACGTCCCTGCCGAAAGTTAAATGGACGAACATCATCTAATCCGGCCACGTGGTCGTTATGAAAGTGCGTCATCAGTATCGAATCTAATCTAGGAATACGGGCTCGTAACATTTGAAATCGAAAATCAGGTCCGGTATCAAAAAGTAAATAATACCCTTCCTCTTCTATAATAATGGAAGAGCGCAAGCGATTATCCTTTGCATCCCCGGAAACACAGACTGCGCAGTCACAACCTATGACCGGAACGCCCTGTGAAGTTCCCGTTCCTAAAAAAGTTACTTTCAAATTATGTCTTTATTTTACCTAACTCCAGATAGGTCTTCCTTGTTTTGGCACTAAGCAAACTTTGATCTATATCTATCTCTTCCAACAAATCCAAAAAAGCCTGAATACGCCCTTCGACGTCGTAGAATTTATTGATGACCAATTTTTTCTGATGCTCAACAAGACAATAGCCGGAGGTAAACTGGCCTTTTTCGTAGATGATTTCATAGCCTGCCTCTTCAAACAAATGCTCTATTTTCTTTAAGGTATGTCTGGTTCGCTTCACTGATTAACCCTTTTTATCAAAAGTAGAAAAATTATTTCCTTTTCTTTGTATAAGAATAACTTGAGTCGTCAAGCTGTTTGTATATATGAGAAACTAAACCTATGCGGAGATATATTATCATTTTATTTGTTGCCCTGAGTTGCACTGCAGGTCTTTTTGCCCAGCGTTTTGGTGCTGCCATCGTCCTTGGACCGACTTTATCTCAAGTGCAGGGAGAGGGAAATGCGGGCTATGATAAAGTCGGTGTGAGTGGAGGTCTTCAGGGTATTGTTTTTCTAAACGACCGTTTTGATTTATATATTGATTTGCTATACTCCCAACGAGGGAGTCGATCAAGCTTGATTGAACGCTCCTTTATTGATCGCACTGGATTTGATCTGGATTACATTGAGATTCCTGTTTCTGTGGTTATTAAAGATTGGATTCAAGAGTCCGATGACGGCATGAAGTACGGAAAATTGGGTCTATACGGAGGAGCTTCCTATGGGCGATTGATCCGAAGTCGGGCGATTGGATTTGACGAGGAGGCTGCAAATCAGATCAGCTCGCAGGACATCAGTCTGCTGGCAGGACTTCGATTTCAATGGAATCGAAACTGGGCACTGAATGTGAGATATACAAGATCCATCCGTGCCGTCGCGCCCGCCTATCTCCCTAATGAACTCAATTCCCTATTTCCCTTTTCTATCAATCTGAGATTGGAATATATCCTGTAAGACCGCCCAAAATATTTTTTACCATGGGTTCCGGGTCCCCATTATATTCAGGCTACCCGAGTCAAATTCATCTCCTACAGCATCACTTCTTCCTTCGGCTGAGGGATAGTAAGGGCCGCGAACGCTGTGAGCGGGTCCCGAGGATCGCTGTAAGCGACCTCGAGGACGGGACCCCTGCATAGCCCGACCCCGAGTCGCCCGAGGGCGATCGAGGGGGCAGCCCCAAAAACGAAAAAGCTCCTGAAGAATGCTTTGTGTATTCATGAAATTTATTTTTAGCTTTGTCTAAACTTAATGCGCAAATGGAATTTTGGACCTATGTATCGACGCCCTGGGTGTTACGAGCCCTCGCCGCATCCTGTTTGGTCGGCTTGAGCTGTGGTGTGCTGGGCGTTTTTATCGTTCTTCGGCGCATGTCGATGATCGGAGATGCTCTTTCGCATTCCATACTGCCGGGCGTTGTTTTTGCTTTTTTAATATTTGGATATAACGCTGGCGGATTTTTCCTGGGGGCTGTAGTGGCGGGGATCATTACAGCACTGGGCATAACCTGGGCGGAACATGGGGTGAAAACCAAGGGAGATGCCGCCATAGGTATTGTTTTTACGGCAATGTTTTCGATCGGAGTGATTGGGATATCCTGGCTGTCTCAGTCCGAGGGTGTTCATTTGGACTTGAAAGACTTCCTGTTTGGCAATGTGCTGGGCGTATCTGATGAAGATTTGTGGCTAACGCTTGCCATTTCATTGTATGTCATCTTTATGGTTGTCGTTTTTTATCGGGCTCTATTCATTAGCACCTTTCAGCCTATGATTGCTGCAGCGATGGGTGTACCGGTGACCTTTATCCACTACATGATCATGATTTTGTTGTCATTTACGGTGGTTTCGGCACTTCAAACCGTAGGAGTCATTTTGGTCGTAGCTCTGCTGATCACCCCGGCTTCGACCGCGCTGTTGTGGACTGATCGGCTCAAGTATGTCCTCATTTTATCCGCGATATTCGGTGTGGCTTCCTCAGTCTTGGGATTAGCTATGGCCATCATCCTGGACAGTCCCCCGGGCCCTGTGATGGTGCTAGTGGCTACTATTTTTTACTTATTGTCAGCGGTGTTTGCTTTTCGAAAGGGGTTGCTTTACAAATATATTCGGCGAATCAAACTCAACCGGCGTATCTATAAGGAAGATATTATCAAATGTATCTTCCGGAGTGACAAGGAAAAGCCGAAGCCGGCGGATATCGCGCAAAAACTCAATCTATCGGAAGCGAAAGTGAGGGGGTACATTCAGGGGCTAATGCGGAAGGGAGTGATCACTCAAATACAGCCTTACCTGGAATTGAGCCAGGCAGGAGAAATTATGGCGCTCAAGCTCATCCGTGCGCACCGACTATGGGAAACTTATTTAGTAGATAAGCTGCACCTCAGCCCTGACCAGATTCACGATGAAGCCGAAAATTATGAGCACTTCTTATCGGACGACCTTCTGGATGAGGTCGATGAACTATTAGGTTCTCCTGAGAGCGATCCTCACGGATCTCCTATTCCTCCGAAAGGCGCCAATTAATTATTTGGGGCTAAAATTTATCGATTTATAGCGAAAAGTCAGTATACTATTTATCCACTTCTGTCCAATGAAATGCCCAATGCCTCATTCTTCTTCAGAGTCTGAGCCCATCTGATTTTCATCTTCAAGTTTATCAAACAATGCATTTAATCGATACATTTCATCAAGTGTATCATCGATAAACAAGTCCAGCTCGGGAATCCGGCGTACATGATTACGGAGTCGCGCTCCCAGAGCCTGCCGCAGACGGGCCATATTATCCTCCAATTCCAGCAGGGTTTCCTGCTTATTCTCGGTATTATAAATACTGAGGTAAACCTTAGCGATGCTTAAATCTGGCGTCATTTTCACATTAGTAACCGTAATCAATGCGGGTTCACTCGTCATATAGTTGGCTTCCTGCTGGAGAACAATACTGAAATGACGTTTGACTGTTTCCGCAACTTGTTTTTGTCGTATGCTTTCCATATTCTTATTTTTTTTCGGGGTATTATTTATTCCCTATGACAAAGAGTCTTTTAATTCATCATAAATGCTTCATAATCAAAAATCCATCAAGCTTTACCATATGCCGGCTTTGGCTGATCATTCAGACCAATCCAGATGTCACATCATCCCACTATATTCATGGAAAAAAGAATCTTTGGATACTACCCGCGGATCCCTACATTTATTTTTAAATTTCGTTTCCACTCTTATTCAGCCGCTTTAAGATGCACTTGAATTTCATCCTTACTCCTCTTTCCATCTGCAAAAGTAACAAAGCCGCTCGTAAGTGGTTGTATTTTCATGCTCAGGTATCCCTTGGGCGACGAATTTTTGAGATATTTGTTTTATGAAATCCTATTTCAATACCTATTTGGATCAACCCCTGACCTACTTGAAAGGCGTAGGTCCGGCGAAGGCCGAGCTTTTAAAAAAAGAACGGGGTCTATTTTCGTTTGGGGATTTGCTATACGATTTTCCATTTAGATATGAAGACCGTACTAAAATCTCACCCATTGCTGCCATTTCCTCGACCGAGGTTCCGGTACAAATTAAAGGGCGCCTGGGGCCCTTTACGGTGCAGGGTCAGGGAAGGAAGCGGAGGTTGCTTTCTTATCTTGAAGATGATACCGGTGCTATTGAGCTCGTTTGGTTCCGGGGTGTAGACTGGGTGCAGTCCGGTCTTCAACCCGGCAAAGAGTATATTGCCTATGGGACGATAAATCAATTTCAACAAAAATTGAACTTTCCGCATCCCGATTTGAGTCCTTATGATGAATCGAAGCTGAGAGCGGCGCGCCACTTTGCTCCTGTTTATGAAAGCACGGAAGCTCTCAATCGCAAAGGTCTGGGCATGAAAGCGCGTCGAAGCATCATAAAATCCTTATTAAGTGGGTTGCCCGATGCTCAAATCACGGAGAATTTACCCGGCTACTTAATGAAGAAATTAAATTTACCCTCCAGGGAAAAGGCGCTGCAGGATATCCATCGGCCCGAAAATCAAAAGGATTTAGATGCTGCTATCTGGCGACTTAAGTTTGAAGAGTTGTTTTTCACGCAGTGGGTCATGGTCAAACAAAACCTAAAGCACAAACGAAAAATACGAGGTGCCAAATTTTCGAAAATTGGTGAGAATTTCATGGGTTTTTACGAACACCATTTACCTTTCAGCCTGACTGGCGCACAGCAGCGGGTTTTGAAAGAAATTCGGCGGGATATGAAGGTGGGCTATCAGATGAACCGTTTATTGCAGGGGGATGTGGGAAGTGGTAAAACCATCGTAGCTTTATTGAGCGCGCTCATTGCCATCGACAATGGCTATCAGGCGTGCATCATGGCCCCCACTGAAATATTAGCCCGCCAGCACGAAATTTCGGTCTCTGACTATCTAAAGGAAATGGATTTAGAGGTCGCTTTTTTATCCGGCTCTGTAAAAGGACAAGCGCGGAAAGCGATTTTAGAAAAACTAGAGGCCGGCGAAATAGATATTATCATCGGCACTCATGCCCTGATTCAGCCTTTTGTTAAATTTAAAAACCTGGGCCTTGCGATTACCGATGAACAACACCGCTTTGGCGTAAAACAACGCGCGGCTCTGTGGGAAAAAAATACCCAGCATCCACCGCATGTTTTAGTTATGACGGCTACCCCTATTCCCAGAACCTTGGCCATGACTTTATACGGGGATTTAGACGTGAGTTCTATCGATGAATTGCCGCCGGGACGACAGCCTGTAAAAACATTGCATGTCAGAGATGGTCAGCGCATGGAGACCTATCAGTTCATTCGAAAACAGATCCACAGCGGTCGTCAGATCTACGTTGTTTACCCGCTTATAGAGGAGTCCTCCAAAATGCAACTACGCGATCTGATGAACGGGTACGAACGACTGATGGAGTATTTTCCCCGCCCTCAATATCAGCTCAGCATGGTTCACGGTCAGATGAAACCTGAAGAAAAGGAAGCCGAAATGCAAAAATTTGTGGCCAAGAAAACCCAGATCATGGTGGCTACAACTGTTATAGAGGTTGGGGTCAATGTACCCAATGCTACTGTGATGCTCATTGAGAATGCCGAGCGATTTGGCCTTTCTCAATTGCACCAGCTACGCGGACGCGTAGGCCGCGGAGCCGAAAAGTCCTATTGTGTTCTCATGACCGATTTCGCTTTATCCAAAGATGCCAAAAAAAGAATGGAAACCATGTGTAGCACCAACGACGGTTTCAAGATTTCCGAAGTCGACCTGGAACTGAGGGGCCCCGGTGAAATGGCCGGCACCCGGCAAAGTGGAGATTTGGGTCTCAAATTGGCCAAAATAAGTGAAGACCAAGACATTGTGGAATTGTCGCGCAAAACAGTAAATCTCATACTGAAAAAAGACCCTGACCTGATGACCACTGCTCACCGACCTATTGCCCGATATATGGAAACCGAAGGCCGGGGTCTTCAGGTGTGGAGTATCATTAGCTAATCTTTCGGGGTGACGAATTCATAAGTTTGAATAACAAGAATAAGTCGATCATCACGTGGGCTGTCATCGCCGAAACGATTCCAATCATCTCCGTCATATATCCCAGAGCTACAATAATCAAGGTCATCAAAATACCATAGGATGCCATGCGCCAATCTTTGGGGTTCAGATACCCATGTAGTGCCACGAATAAAATAGCTGTCCAGATCACTCCCAGGTAGGGCTGAATAGCACCGCGGAAAAAGAGCTCCTCTCCGATTCCGGCAGATAGCGATATAATGACAATATCGGTAATGGAAAGCCGAAAAGACTGAAATAATTGCACATATTTATTGTGTACCTGAGTCATAAACGATTGCCGGATCCACCACCAGGCTGCCAGAGCGGCAAAGAACCCCACAGCGGTCCCTACTGACAACTGGATCCACATCGGCCTATTCCCCAAAAGAAAGTCTGTAACAGCAGGCTCGCGAGCCAAATCTGTCAAATATAAGCCGAGCGCTGAGAACACCAATAAACTCAGGAGTGCGATGCGCGTGATACGATTCAAAGCAGTTGTCATGGATTCATTTAAGGCACTCAGAGCAGGTTTATACTTCAATCACAAAGCTAAAAAATTGTAAGATCAATCCTCTCACAGCAGCTAAATTTTGGCAAGCAATCTATTTTTGGTTTTGGCCGGCACCGCCGCCGGAGCGTCGGTCGGGCTCTCCGCTTGTAGTGCGCACTCCCGATGCTAGCCGCCCTAAGGTTGCGGTGTCTGTTCAGCCAATCCTCACCAAAGGGCGGACTACGCAGCGGGAGCACGCCCTATCACTGCGATCCCTGCCGGAACGAGTCTTGATCAATTTTACTGTCTATTCGCATATGTCTAAATAAATTGAAAAAATAGGTGTATTCATAAGAGTTGGTCACCAACAAATAGCCAGAATGAGCTCCTCAATGGCACATAAAAACCTAATTTCCAATTTTTCAGCTCATCTGTTCAATTGATCTATCCCTATCTTTTAGCGTCAAAAGATCGCAATGATCATATTTTTGGATTTATTGCATGAAAACTGTATATTATCAGGAAATAAATATTCTATGAAAAATATACTTTTTTTACCATGTGTTCTATTGCTATTTGCACTACAGCCAATGACGTCAAATAGTCAGGCAGAGCTACGAATTGGAGGCGGCTTAAATTACAATAGTTTCCCCTCTGATATCGAGGGCTACTCATTCTCTTCTGCAGCCGGATACCAGTTTGGAGCGGAACTGCAGTTCGGTGACCGACTCTATTTTCAAACGGGTCTCCATCTGGAAAGTCTTCGGACTGAGGTGTTAGACCAGCCTGGTGGAGTATCTGCAGACGATATCGAAATTAATCGCTTGCGGGTTCCGGTTTATTTAGGATACCGCTTTGCCTCAAGTAAATCATGGCTCAATATGCGCATTTACACAGGGCCTAACGCTTCGTTTGTAATCAACCGAAATCTGGATGAAACATTCTCGATCGAGGGTGATGATTTTTCTTCTGCTCTTTTTGGATATAATGTAGGAGCCGGGGTGGATCTTGCATTTCTTTTTGTGGATGTGGGATATATGTTTGGTCTAAATGATGTCCTCGAATTCGAAGACAGCAGTTCAAGTAATAACTTATTCTTTGTCAATGCCGGCTTACGCCTAAAATTCTAGGATAATTTAAGATCTGAAGCAGCACATTAAGGATTTAAAACGTAGTACCTTTAAAGAGTGCAAACGCATTCCATGTAGTTGATTAAATTCTATGGATATTTCTGTTTCAAAATCTAATTTAGCCTCGGAGGTCATCGAGGGTTGTCAAGCCAAGAAGCGGTGGGCTCAGAAAGCTATCTATGAGTTTTACTACCCGAAGATGATCGGTACGAGCCTTCGGTACAGCAATACCAGAGATCAGGCGCGGGACATTCTCCATGAAGCTTTTATAAAAGTTTTTAACAACTTTGAAAGCTATAACTCAAATCGAAGTTTAGATACCTGGATTCGGCGAATTGTTGTTAACACCGCCATTGATCAGTTCAGAAGAAATAAAACTCGGAGAACAGCTGACTTGCATGAAATGGCACTCTTGCACCAGCATCAAGTTAGTGCAGAAAATCAATCCGCAGAGGAGGAAATTTTAGAATGTGTTCAGGCTCTCCCCAATAAAATGAGAACCATTTTCAATCTGTATGTTATGGAGGGTTATAAACATGACGAAATTGGTGAATTTTTAGGAATAAAAGCCTCCACATCTCGATCTGCACTAGTTAAAGCTCGCGCCCACTTGCGGAAAATGTTGAAAGAAAAAGGGTTATATCATGAATGACTCGTCTTTGGACCTTTTGATCAAAGAGGCACTTGGCCAAATAGACCAAAGTCCTCCGACATGGACCCCTCCACCTTTTGATTCCTTAGATCCTGATGGTGGAATCGATGATTTGGTGTATAGCTCACTCACGGAGTGGAGCCCTGAGGCCTCTGAGGGAAATTGGGATGCTTTCATGGATTTGCACGCTGATGAAATAGAGGCAGACCACCCTGTTGATCATATCGTTGATACACAGCTGACTCATTCTGAACCGAAATTCACTGCTACGAGTTGGGATGAATTTCAACAGACCTTAGATCTTCAGAGTCGGCGAAATCGAGCTGTTTTTATTGGAAAGTCCATTGAACTCCTGTTGCTTGTTTTACTATTATGGACAGGGTCTAACTCCGGCTTATTTACCGAATCGCCGTTAGCTGAGACCAAAGATGAGTTGAAGAGTCCAATTGATCGTTCCAGTGCAAAGCTTGAGAGTTCCAGCGAAAATTTAGAAGCAGCAGCTAAAACCGGCGTTCATCAAAAAGAAGCAAAATCACTATTTCTAAAAGCTGACGACAAAAACGGGCGCCCTGAGAATGAGAAAAGAGCAGGCATTGGGGAGAAAACAAAAGTCAAGTTAGCCGCATCAGAAAGCTCGGTCTCCAATGCTAAGAGTTCTAGCTCAGGTTCACCTGCAATGATTTTTTCGGAAGCAAAAGACAATTTAGCACGGGATAAATTTCAAGCTGAAAAAAGTGTACTGAAAACAAAAACAAAATTATCCAGGCGAAAGAATATGATCTCTCAGCTGCAGGGAAAAGAAATGAATGCCCCCTTATATGCTGAAGGACCTCAGTCAGTCGTCGATCCGCTCCAGTCCATCTCAATTCCTAAAACTTTTACCTACATTGCACCTCTTCCCCTTGCTAAGGTGGAATCCCTGAATACGGTTGCTTTTGACCTTTCCTTTTCTGATGTTTTAACTAACAAATCGTATTCTTCCCCACTTCTTTCTGATAACAAACAACAAAGTATTGGACTGGTTTGGGGTTGGCAGCTCAATCGAATTCAGACTGCTGAGGACCCGATATATCCCCTTCCCCAAAACACCCAAATTGATCAGAATCTTTTTGTAGGTTTAGAGTGGGAAGAGCGCTCTGGAGATAATGCATTTGGATTGAGTGCAGGATATCAACAATGGAGTTACTTAGCTCCTCAGTATGCAGAGATATACCAGGGGCAAGGTATTTCAGAATTGAAATTTGTCCGACTCGATGACTTAAAGTTCGAAATCATCAACTTTGGGGTCTTTGCCCGAAAGTATATTTACTCTTCTTCGCGTTGGGAAGCCTTTCTGCACTTTGGAGGAGGATTCCGCTTAGCCTTAAATTCTGATTATAGGATTAGCTCGGGTGATATTTCAGCTATTGACATCAGTCGTGACGATCTGACTCCAGAACAAATAGCTCGTTTTCCGGATCAGCCCAAACTTTGGAATAAAAATTTCCAGGAAGGCCTGTTGGAAGGGGGCAGTATAAATGAAAATAGTTTCATGACCATCAACATAGGCGGGGGAGTCATCCATCATTTATCGGATCGATGGTTTCTTCAATTTTCTCCCATCCTAAATCTGTCGCCTTTTTCAGATGGATTAGGCCCGAATCGCGATAAAATTCAATCTCTAAGCCTTCAAATTCAGTTTCGAAGAGTATTAGAGTAGACAGACAGAACAAATTAGAATTTCAGGTTGCGCTCCAAATCTCTTTTCCGATCTTTTTTCTTAATGGAATCTCGTTTATCATAAACCTTTTTACCACGAGCAAGAGCTATATCCATTTTCACCAATCCACGCTCATTTATAAACATTCGCACGGGTACGATAGAAAAACCGCGTTCTTTGACCTTTTTTTGTAATTGCTTTAACTCTCTTTTCTTCAATAAAAGCTTTCGCGGTCGAAGCGGTTCGTGATTCTGATCATTCCCAAATTTGTATTCCGAAATATGAAGTTTGCGAATGACGAGTTCGTTTCCTCTATCAAAATAGCAGTAAGCGTCGCCCATATTTACTCCACCATGTCGAATAGACTTCACTTCTGTTCCAGTGAGCTGAATACCTGCCTCGTAAAGCTTATCTAAGTGATATTCAAAACTGGCTTTCCTATTTTTATATTCGATCTCGGGTTGGAATTCTTTACTCATAGAGTATTTTTATTGTTGTTGGAGAAAGTTTGTAATCTTATCAAATAAATGACGCCGGGCATTTGAGCCGTAAATTCCGTGATTTCTATTGGGGTATAAATAGGTGTCAAACTGCTTATTTGAACGAATTAAGGCATTTGACATTTCCGCTGTATGCTGGAAATGCACATTATCATCTGCCAAACCGTGAACTAACAAATAACGTCCCTTGAGGCGATCGACATAAAATATAGGAGCATTCGTTTCGTATCCTTTTTCGTTTAGCTCATAAGTCTGCATGTATCGCTCTGTGTAAATAGAGTCGTACCACTTCCAGTTGGTAACTGGAGCTACAGCAATACCAGCAGAGAAAACCTCATTTCCTTTTAATAATGCTAAACTCGATAAGTATCCTCCGTAACTCCACCCAAAAATAGAAACGTTATCAGCATCTACATAGTTTTTCTTTGACAGGAAACTTGCGGCTTCAATTTGATCATTGGATTCAATCCTCCCTAATTGTTTGTATGTCATTTTCCGAAAAGCTTCCCCACGCGCACCTGTTCCTCTATTATCTACAGAAACGACCATAAAACCTTTCTGTGCGAGCATTTGGAACCACCAATAATAACTTCCTTTCCAATTATCTACGACTTGTTGGCTATTGGGGCCTCCATATACATGCATAAGGAGGGGGTATTGTTTTGTAGAATCAAAATCAGGCGGATATAGAATAAAAGCATTTAACAATATGGAATCTGCTACCGGAATCGATCGAAACTGGATCGGTTGACAGTTATAAACGGATTGCAATTCCTTTAGCCGTTCATTACCTACTAAGGGCCGAATGAGCTCACCCTCAATGCTCATAATAGAATACTCAGGAGGGGTATTAATGGTTGCGTTTCTCGCTATAAAGTAGGAAAAATCAGAGCTGAAGGTGGCTGAGTTCCAACCTGGCTTCTTCAGAAGGGTATCAACCTGCCTGCCCGATAAGGAAACTCCTATCACCTGACGCTCTGTAGGATGAGAAACAGCAGCTTGGTAATATAATCGCTCTGTATTGGAATCAAATCCATAGCAACGAGTAACATCAAAATGAGCGGGTGTCAGTTCTCTGAGGAATTCACCTTCATAATTGTAAAGTACGAGTTGGCTCCATCCGTTCCGCTCCGTTGACCATATAAATTGCTTTTCATCAACCAGGAACTGAAGATCATCATGAATACTAATGTAATACGGATTTTTCTCTTCTACTAAAATCCGGGAGTCCATTCCTTCGGAATTGTACGCCATTAGGAGTAAATGATTCTGTAGGCGATTGAGGTAGTTTACAACCAATTCGTTGGTTCCAGGCATCCAATACAGGCGGGGAATATAAAAGTCTTTCCAGCCTTTGGGCGCTGAAATTTTTCTTTTTTCAAGATCATCTACATTTACAATAAAAACAGAAACGTCCGCATTCTTCTCCCCTACTTTAGGGTATTTAAATTCATATTTCTTGGGATAGGGACCATCGGTGTAGTATTTCATACTGAACTGCTTCACCTCGGACTCATCAAACTCCATATAAGCCAGATAATCACCATCCGGGCTCCATTCGTAAGCGCGGGTTAACTTCAACTCCTCTTCATAAACCCAGTCCGCAGCTCCACAAATGACTTGATTCCATTCTCCATTATTTGTAACAGCGCGAATTTTACCGGTTTCCAAATTCTTTATATATAAATTGTTGTTTTTAACATAGGCAACTTGCGATTCGTCAGGGCTAAATGTGGGGTACAATTGTTTATCGCTGGAGTCTAAAGGTTGCAAATCGGAGGACTCCCGATCAAAAATGTAATAAAATGCTTTTTTCGAATAGCGATAGATTTTCTCGGATTCCACAGATAATAAAACCTTGTTTTCTCCCGGTCCAAATTCGTAGTCTTCAAAACGAGAACCATCGTAAGCTGTTTTTAAAATATCTTCTTCAGAAAATATAGAACTTACCCGGCTGCCATTTTCAATGTCGTATACGTCTAGATCAAACCCATCCAGTTTGGTGTAATGTCTTCCATCAGAAAGGAAGGCAAAATTACCGGGACTTTGCTGGCGCAATTGACCGGAAGCCCAAATGATATCATTGGAAAGCAGGTTTTGAGATGAGGTCATCTCCGTCAGGAATAAAAGGATAGTCAGGGTTAACCCCAAAGCTTTCAGGAAAATATTCTTCATAGTTGATTAGCAATTTAATCGGAATCCAATACCGTGGATACTTTCAATCTCCACACCCTCATCATCACGAAGAAGTTTCCGAATCCGAGATATAAAAACATCCAGAGATCGGCTTTTGAAATAATCTTCTTCCCCCCAAAATTGAATAAGCAAATCTTTGCGATTAACTACTTCATTGGGGTGTTTAAAAAATTCGCGCAGGATTTCGGTTTCTCGTTGAGTCAGTTTATGCACCTCACCATTGGGAAGATATCGAAGTTCATAGGCTTTGGCCGCCAAGACCCAGCCTCCAATTTGATAAACATCCTCTGCTTTATTATCGCTCACCTGGCTTCGCTTCAAAAACACTTTAATTTTGAGTTGTAGCTCCTCAATGGAAAAAGGTTTTGTGATATAATCGTCACCTCCCAATTTCAAACCTTCAATTTTATCCTCTTTCAGGCCTTTCGCTGTTAAAAAGATAATCGGAATATTTTTATCTTTTTCCCGAATGGATCGAGCCAAAGAAAAGCCATCGACTTTGGGGAGCATGACGTCTAAAAGAGCTAAGTCATAGTTATTTACATCGAACGCTTCTAAAGCAGATTCCCCGTCTGAATAGTGCTCCACCTCATATCCCTCAAACTCGAGATTATCTTTTGTTAAATAGCTCAATGAGGCGTCGTCCTCCACGTAGAGAATGCGGGGTTTGTGAGACATACTTTTTAATCGGTTAGGGGAATAAAGATACGGCAAATCGTTCCAATTCCAACTTTAGATTCAATTTTAAAGTCCCATTTATGTGCTTTACAGATATTTTTCACATAATATAATCCCAGGCCAAAGCCTTTGACATTATGTACATTACCCATGGGAACCCGGAAAAACTTATCGGTTATTTTATTCAAATATTCATTGGGAATCCCCCTTCCATTGTCCTCCACCTCAATCAAAAACTGATGAGAATCGGGCTGATGAAGAGAGAGCTGGATTTCAGGCGGCCCTTCTGCGTATTTAACTGCATTATCAACTAAGTTATTCAAAACATTAAAAAAATGAGACCGATCCGCATTCACCCGAATCTCCTTCTCAGGTACCTGAATTGTGAATGTGCCGTTCTTTGATTCAATTTGCAATCGATGAGCCTCCTCAATTTCCTCGAACACATTCTGAATAACAACTTCTTCGGGATGAAGATCAAATTGATCATTCTCCAGTTTAGCCAGGCTCAACACTTGTTCAACCTGCCGATTTAACCGTTGATTCTGACTTTGTATGATGGATAAATAAGTGTTTAGTTTTTGATTATTTTGAATGGCCGGTGCTTTGCTCATGACATCAGATGAAATTTTTATGGAAGAAATAGGCGTTTTAAACTCATGAGTCATATTACTAATAAAGTCTTTTTGTAATTCAGCCCATCGTTTTTGACTTAAAATCACGTAAATGGCATAACTGAAAAATAGCAAGGTGAGCAGTAGGATTCCTGTAACGACCCATATTCGCCCTAATTCTTTAAACAAGTAGTTTTGCATGGTAGGAAAACGAACGCCAAAATAATAGATAAACTCGTCGTATCGAGGCAAATCAGATGGAGCTCGATCTAAGGTCCCCGTCTCATCCTTCACTACATTGCAGTAATTCCCGTATACCATTTCGCGGGTATGACAGTCAAAAACAGCATATTCGAAATCTAAAATTATCGAATGGTTGGCGAACGTGCTGTATAGGTAGTGTTCCAGTACATTGGCATCAATAACATCATCAATATTCACCAAATAGTAATTTGCGCTCTCCCTAATGATTACATCCTGAGATGGCAAGGTTCCCTCGTTATACAGCGATATTTTTTCTGCAACCTCCCGAAGTGCAATAGTGACGCGTTCATTAAACTCCTTGCTTTCCTGAGACCAACTCTGATAGATCCAAAAAGCCTGAAGACTAATAATACCTATTATCGCTACAACACCCAGGATCACGACCCGAGAAATCAGCTTTGTATTCATATTTCAAAGATACGGGATTAGCTTGAGTATAAGGATAAACGATATAAAAGTCACTTTTTATCCGAAAGCTGCAATATATACGACATCTTTTTAATATTTTTGGGCATGGCCAACATCAGGATTTGGATCTTCTTGCTCATTTGCATGGGATATGCTGTTACGGCATCAAGTCAAACTCCTTTTGATTTGCATCATAGATTAGATAAACCTGTCGAGACACTTCCAAATACAAAAGTGGACTCCACATCTAACTCTCCCGAATTAGCCCCAGGCAAAAAAGACAGCTTGCCAGCAGATACTTTTTCGACCATTTCCAAGATCGAAAACACTATAACCGATACCCAGGCCCCACCATCGAGCAATCCAGAATTGCGGATGGATAATGATTCTTTAAAAAAGTCCCTCGAATCGCCATCTTCTACACTAAGTAAACAAAGAAAGCGGAATTTGATTTTCGGAACTTTCATTTTGTTAGTACTCTACTTAACTGTAGTTATCTCCTTTCGAAGATCGGTAGTAAATGAAATCTTCCGATCTATCCTCAACGACAATTACTTGAATTTACTACTACGGAAGCTAAGATCCAGGGGGCTCTCTCAATTTGTCTTTCTCTATTTCTTTAGCATCATCAATGGAGGTTTGTTTATATTTTTGATTTCTGAGCAAACCGAACTTATATCGCTGGAGGTAAATCTACTGTCCATCAGTGTAGTTATAGCAGCCATTTATTTTATCAGGCACATTTCCCTAGCATTGCTAGCCAGCATTTTCCCGATTGAGAAGACCCTAAACCAATATAGCTTCACGATACTTATTTTTAACCTCTTTTTGGGGCTAATTTTGTTCCCCGCAAATCTATTTATAGCATTTTCGCCCGACGTATTAACAATTTATTTTATATATTTTGCATTATTTATAAGTGTTTTATTTTATTTTTTAAGACAACTGAGAGGATTGTTCATCGCCGCGCCTATCCTTAGCCAATATAAATTCCATTTTTTATTGTACCTTTGCACCATCGAAATAGCACCCTTAGCAGTGCTTTACAAGTTCTTTCAACCCTATTTCAGCTAAGAAATTAAAAAGACTTGCATGGCAACGAACACCAAAAAACAGGTTTACAAACCTGTAGAAACCATTTTAGTTTCTCAACCTCAACCCCAACGATCCCCCTTTTTTAATTTGGCAGAGAAATTCGATCTTAAAATCGATTTTCGCTCGTTTATTCACGTTGAAGAGGTTAGTGAAAAAGAATTTCGCAAGCAGCGAGTGCGCCCGGACGATTACTCAGCTGTCATTTTTACCAGTCGAAATAGCATTGATCATTTCTTTCGAATGTGTGAAGAAATGAGAATCAAAATGTCCGAGGACACCAAATACTTTTGCCTTTCTGAAGCAGTGGCACATTACTTACAGAAATTTATCGTGTATCGAAAACGAAAAGTTTTCGTTGGAAAGCGTAAGATAGCCGATTTGGAGAATGCCTTTAAAAAGCATAAGAAAAACGAAAACTTCTTACTTCCTTGTTCAAATTTAGGCAGTAAGCAAGTCGTTCGATATCTTAAAAAAGAAAAAATTACTTACCAGGAGGCTATGATGTATCGCACTGTTGCCAGTGACCTGAGTGATTTGGCAGATATTACCTACGACGTCCTGGTATTTTTTAGTCCCTTGGGCATAGAGTCTCTCTACAAAAACTTTCCCGACTTTAAGCAAAACGAAACTCGCATTGCCGCTTATGGGAACACCACAAGTAAAGCCGTTGAAGATAGGGGGCTAAAGATTAACATAAAAGCCCCACAGCCCGAAACCCCTTCTATGACCATGGCTTTGGAGAAATACATCGTGGTCGCCAACGGAGTCAAGTAAATAAAACACTCCTGTATCCATTCGCGTTATGTTGATAACAAACAGGATTTAGTGGAAGGTTTACGTCAATTTTTAGATTCTTTCTCTCGGATTCAGCTTCCGGGTTCAGAAGCTCAGGCTGAAATGTCGGGTTTCGGAAGGCCTCGTGTGGATCAACCGCAGGACGCGAAAGCAGCTTCTGTACTTTTATATATATTCCCCGATCGGCGGGATGAGTACCGGATGTGCTTCATCAAAAGGACATCCCGATTCCCATCTGACCCCCATTCCGGACAAATCGCCTTTCCCGGAGGCCAGCGTGAAGCAAGAGATAAAAGTCACTGGCATACGGCTATTCGGGAAGCCCAGGAAGAGGTGGGTATTTCCCCAATAACAACGAAAAAGCTAGGACCGCTGAGTCAACTGTATATTCCAGTCAGCAATTTTATTGTATACCCCTTTCTTTCGATCAGTGAAGAAGTACCAAAATTTCAACTGCAGGAATCTGAAGTAGCGGCAATAATTACACCTAAAGTAACCGACATTTTAGATAATAAAAACCTTCAATACCGAGACCTAAAAGTGGGAAAAAATCGAGTCCTGCCAAATGTGCCTCACTTTTATTTAGAGGACCAAATCATTTGGGGAGCTACAGCTATGATCCTAAATGAATTCAAAGCTTCAGCACTCGGCTATGAGTACTAAATTTTGTATATTTCAAACCTTAATCGTAAATAATCGTCAAGTAATCAGGGTCCAAAATCACACACTATGACACAAGCTATAAAAATATATAAGCCTAAAAATAAAGTTCGGATAGTGAGCGCTGCCTCACTTTTCGACGGTCACGACGCCGCAATTAACATCATGCGACGTATCATGCAAAGTTCCGGAGCTGAAGTTATTCATCTTGGGCACAACCGCTCTGTTCAGGAGATCGTAGACACAGCAATTCAGGAAGATGCACAAGCTATAGCCATCACTTCTTACCAAGGCGGGCACAGCGAATATTTTAAATACATGCATGATCTACTCAAAGAACGCCATGCCGGACATATAAAGTTATTCGGCGGCGGAGGCGGAACCATTCTTCCCGAAGAAATTGAGGAACTCCAAAACTATGGAATCACGCGTATCTATTCGCCGGATGATGGACGAGAAATGGGCTTGCAAGGAATGATCAACGACCTCTTAGAGAAGTCTGATTTTCCGCTGGGAAAGGAGGTGAAATTAGAGAATAATGATCTTTCGCCCGATCAAAAAGGAACTCTCGCCCGTTTAATCACCGCCGTTGAAAACTATCCGGAAGAATCAGGGGGTTGGCTTAAAGACATAGAAAAACGAGCCCGCGAGGTAAAAACACCTATTTTGGGGATCACAGGAACGGGGGGAGCCGGAAAGTCTAGCCTGGTTGATGAGCTCATCCGTCGATTCCTTATGGACTTTGAGGACAAAACCATAGGAATCATATCGGTAGATCCGTCAAAAAGAAGAACGGGAGGAGCACTACTTGGAGATCGGATTCGGATGAATAGTGTAAAGAGCGACCGTGTTTTCATGCGCTCACTGGCTACACGGCAATCCAATTTGGCGCTTTCCAAACACGTCCATTCAGCCCTGGATATCTTAAAAGCGGCAAACTTTGATTTCATTATTCTAGAAACTTCCGGAATCGGACAGTCCGACACCGAGATTATCGATCATTCTGATGTCTCCTTGTATGTGATGACTCCCGAATACGGAGCAGCTACTCAGTTGGAAAAAATTGACATGTTGGACTTTGCCGACGTAATCTGCATCAATAAATTTGATAAGCGGGGAGCCAAAGATGCCTTAAGAGATGTAAAAAAACAGTATAAGCGGAATTTGCAATTATGGGAGGTGAAGGATGAAGAGCTGCCAGTTTTTGGAAGCATTGCATCTCAGTTTAACGATCCGGGGACAAATAACTTATACCAGCACATCATGAAGGTGATTGCAGAGAAAACCGATAGTCCCCTGCAATCAAACTTTACTCCTTCGGAAGAGATGAGTGAGAAAATTTACATCATTCCGCCAAAGCGCACACGATACCTTTCTGAAATTTCAGAGAATAATCGTTCCTATGACGATTGGGTAAATAAGCAGGTACGCATCGCCCGAAAAATGTTTGGACTGAATCAGACTATGGAGCTACTCGCTCAGGAAGATGAGAAAGATGGTTCTGTTTATAAGCGTATCGAAAAGTTGTACGAGCACTATAAAATCATGTTAGACGGGCGTTGTCTCATTATTTTAGACGAGTGGAAACAAAAAAACGAAAATTACAGTGGAGATGAATACGTATATACAGTCCGCGGAAAAGAAATAAGAGTACCTACGAAGGTTAAAACCCTGTCACATACTGAAATTCCCCGCGTTATTCTCCCTAAGTTCGAGGATTGGGGAGAGATTCTCCGCTGGTCACTTACAGAAAATGTGCCCGGTGAGTTTCCTTACACCGCTGGAGTCTATCCTTTTAAGCGGTCGGGCGAAGATCCTACCCGGATGTTCGCCGGTGAAGGTGGCCCGGAGCGTACGAACCGGCGATTCCACTATTTATCTGAAGATATGCCGGCAGCGCGTTTATCCACAGCCTTTGATTCAGTCACCCTTTATGGGGAGGACCCCGACCACCGACCAGATATTTATGGTAAAGTTGGTAATTCAGGAGTAAGCATTTGTAGTCTGGATGATGCCAAGAAACTCTACTCCGGCTTTGACCTCTGTGATCCGAAAACTTCGGTTTCAATGACCATCAATGGTCCGGCGGCCACCATTTGTGCTTTTTTCATGAATGCTGCTATAGACCAGCAATGTGAAAAATACATTCGCGAACATGGTATGGAAGAAAAAGTGGAAGCTGAGCTTAAAAAGCAATATGATGATAGAGGATTAGAGCGACCGAAATATAGTGGAGAACTACCTAAAACCAATACAGGTCTGGGCTTACTCTTGCTCGGAATTACGGGAGACCAGGTTCTGGAATCCGATGTATATGAAAAGCTAAAGGCCAAAGCGCTATCATCAGTTCGGGGAACCGTTCAGGCCGATATTCTCAAAGAAGATCAAGCTCAAAACACCTGCATCTTTTCGACTGAATTTTCACTCAAACTGATGGGCGATGTGCAGGCCTATTTTATTGATCAAAATGTTCGCAATTTTTACTCTGTGTCCATATCGGGATATCACATTGCGGAAGCCGGTGCCAACCCTATTACCCAATTAGCTTTCACCCTGGCCAACGGATTTACCTTTGTGGAATATTACTTATCTCGAGGAATGGACATCAACGATTTCGCACCGAATTTGTCCTTCTTTTTTTCCAATGGTGTAGATGCAGAATACGCTGTTATTGGTCGGGTAGCCCGTAGAATTTGGGCTAAGGCCATGCGAGAAAAATATCAGGCCAATGACCGCAGTCAAAAGTTAAAATATCACATCCAAACTTCGGGACGCTCGCTGCACGCTCAGGAAATCAGTTTCAATGATATCCGAACGACATTACAGGCGCTCTACGCTATCTATGACAATTGCAATTCTCTTCATACCAATGCCTACGATGAGGCCATCACGACCCCCACGGAGGAAAGTGTGCGTCGCGCTGTGGCAATCCAAATGATTATAAATAAAGAGTTGGGCTTAACGAAAAATGAAAACCCCTTACAAGGCTCATTCATTATCGAAGAATTGACAGACCTGGTCGAAGAGGCTGTACTTACTGAATTCGATCGAATTACGGAACGAGGGGGTGTATTGGGAGCGATGGAGACCATGTATCAACGCGGGAAAATCCAGGAAGAAAGTTTGTATTATGAGACCTTAAAGCACAATGGCGATTTACCCATCATCGGTGTGAATACCTATTTATCTAAAGAAGGGTCTCCTACTGTGCAGCCCGGTGAAGTGATTCGCGCAGCAACAGAGGAGAAAGAAAATCAAATTGAAAATTTGAATCGCTTGAAGAAAGCACATGAAGTTCAAGGCGAAAAGGCCTTAAAGCGTCTGCAGCAATCCGCTCTGGAAAATAAAAACACCTTTTCGGATCTCATGGAGGTCACTAAAGTAGCCTCTTTGGGCCAAATAACACACGCCCTGTATGAAGTGGGTGGCCAGTATCGAAGAAATATGTAATATGAGAAATGTCGTTAAATCCTTATGTTTTCTAATTTGTGCCCTCTTTTTCGGCACCACTATAAAAGCGCAGAGTGATCCACTCGTGCTGGATCGCATTCAGTTGGCTGAGGGATTTGTCATTTCTTATTTTGCAGAAGAGGTAAAAGAGGCTCGATCCATAGTTGTCGCTGATAATGGTTGGGTTTTTGTAAGTACACGAAAACATGGAAGTGTTTACGCCTTAAAAGACACAAGTGGAAATGGAAGAGCTGACCTCAAAATCACTCTTGCCAAAAACTGGAACCAACCTAATGGCATAGCGATTAGTGGAAATGATTTGTACGTGGCCGAAATTCACCAAATTCACAAGTTTGCCAATCTAGTTTCCGACCCAGGCCAGGATGTAAGGTCTGAAGTTATTTATGCTGATTTACCCAAACACAAGCATCACGGTTGGCGATATATCAATATTGGACCTGATGGTAAGCTGTATACCGCCATTGGAGCCCCTTGCAATATTTGCTTGAGAGAAGAACCTCATTTCGCGAGTATATCCCGTATGAGTTTGGATGGATCTAATTTTGAAGTCGTCCAACACGGTATTCGAAATAGTGTTGGTTTTGATTGGGATCCGAAATCTGGGTATCTCTGGTTTACAGATAATAACCGAGACTGGCTGGGTGATGATTTGCCGGCTTGCGAACTGAATGTAGCAACCGAGGATGGCCAACACTTTGGTTATCCCTATTGCCATCAAGGCGATCTACCCGACCCTAAGTATGGAAAAATGCGTTCTTGTGATGAATTTGTAATACCTGCTCAAAATCTCGTCGCTCATTCTGCACCTTTGGGTATATCCTTTTTAAATGATGCCGAGGTTCCCCCTTCTTTCAAAAACCGATTGTTAATTGCCGAACACGGGTCATGGAACCGAACCACGCCCGTGGGCTATCGAATAACCATGGTAGATATCGAAGAGGATCGCGCTACAAACTATTCAGTATTTGCAGAGGGCTGGTTGGATGGTGATGACAAATACGGCCGGCCGGTTGATGTAGCCACTTATATTGATGGTAGCATACTAGTCACTGACGATTTCCACAATGCCGTTTATCGTATTGACTATGTAGGAAAGGAATAATAAGTTCCTCTCCTTTATGCTTTATGGGTCACTGTTCTCTTCTACAAATTGGACTAATACTACCTCAATTTTGGTATCACTGACCAACTCAATGGTAAATCGGTGGCGTCCAATGCTTACCTCCTCTCCCTCTTCTGGAATATGACCACTCGTCATCACAATGTAGCCTGACAAGGTCGTGTAATCGCCTTCGGGTAAATCCAATAATGGGAATAGCTCGTTGATGTATTGAATTTCAAGCCGACCCGATAAACGATAGGTTTGCTCATCGATTTGATGGCCAATGTGACCATCCTCGTCGTGCTCATCTTCAATTTCACCAAAAATTTCTTCGAGGATATCTTCCAATGTGATGAGACCACTGGTTCCTCCAAACTCATCTACCACATATGCAATGCTGTATTTCTCCCGAATGAATTTTAAAAGCAAATCCTGTACACTCATCGCCTCTGGAACGAGATCGATATCCATGATCATATCATCCATTTTCGATCGCGCACCGATGAGTTGCTGATGATGGATATAGCCCAGAATGTTATCGATATCATCATCCGTAATGAGAATTCGAGAGTGTTTCGTTTCCTGAAAAAGTTCTGAAAGTTCTTGAAGAGAGGCCGATCGATCAATGTGTTTGATTTCAGTTCGGGGAACCATCACCGAGCGTACACGGATTTGCTTTAAATGCAGCGCATTTCGAAACATCTCCGTCTCCATTTCCTCTTCAGAGTCTGCCGCTCTATCCTGCACAAACTCTTCCAGATCATAACGGGAAAAATTCGTGTTCACAGCTTGCTGCTCACCCCGAAAAAGGAACCGGAGCATCCCCTGACTCAATGCGCGCATGATTCGTGCTGGAATAGCCAAAGCATAGGTGAAAAAAGTAAGTGGATAGACGAAGGCAGATAAAAGCTCATCTGGAAAAATGCGAAAGATGGTTTTGGGAATAAACTCGCCAAACAACAAGACCAGTGTTGTGATAATCACCGTTTGAACCAAGCCCATCAGTAGGGGATTTTCAATGCCCGGCGCTAACATCGGGTCCAGAACTAAACTCATGAGGTAAGCAAAAGCCACCAAGACAATATTATTTCCAACCAACATCACGCTGATAAACTGGCTGGGCTGATCGTACATGCCTGCCAAGAGACGTCCTGTCCGGGATCCATCTCGCCGCCGGAGCTCTACATTGAGTCGTGAAGATGAAATAAAGGCAATTTCCGATCCGGAAAAAAATCCAGATAATAATAAGGTGAAAAGAATCGCTACAGTTAGCAAGATGGTCGTTTTTAGTTGTTGAAAATTTTAATCCACATCAGCTACACCCTTGAGTGCCTTCATTTCCCACTCCGAGAAGTCATCTTTCGCTTTGAAACCAAAGCCGTAAAACAGCTTGCCACGAGAACGAAGACGGGCAAATTTATCTGTGTATAATATTGATTCAGAGATATCCCAATACAAGTCTTCAGATCTCAAAGTGTCTCCTTCCGTATTATATAGTAAAACGTTGTCTCGAACGTAAACTTCATTCTGGCCTTTTCGATTTTCTCCGTAATCGGCGAATAACCAACTTGTGGGTTGTCCGTCAGGACCCAGAAACTCGACTTCTACACCTTCAATAAACATGTCGGTAAAATTACCACTTGCACCCGACTTGCGGTGTAATAGTGGACCACGAACATAAGCTTGCACTTGTCCTGAGTCTGAAAAGGTGATGCGTGGGGACTCTACCTGTTCAATGTTGGGGTCTGGATAATCATATAGACGTTTAATATCCTGAGGATCATTTTCACAAGCCACAAGGATAAGGGTTAACGCCATTAATAAAAACCACTTCATCATATTGTAAAAGTACAAACTAATTTGGTGTTCAATAGAATACACCCCCGCTGTTCACGATGGAAACCTTATTGGCAAAGTTAAACTTTAGTGTTATTACGACTGCATCCATTATAGACTAAGTCCCTTCCAAATTCACGAGTGTGGCTTCAAGCTAAAAAAAGGGGTAGGTTTCTCCATCATTTATGGAAGAATCGGGACGTAGATATACTCGTGCCCCCCCTCTTCGCTTCTCTGTCGGATGAAGTAACTGCCATCGCTCAAGTAGAAACTTACATCATCGACAGAATAAGCCAAGGGATTCTCATGATGGGCATGTATATCCTTCGGTGAAATATCCTCTCCGATTTGGTCATGCAAATCCAATTCAACGGGAGTGGAAATATCTTTATAATTTGAAATGCCAGACACTAGAAAACTACTCAATAAAATAATAATTAGGTTTTTCATCATACATACTTTAATAAATTAAAAAATAGAACTTATGGTCTTATAAAGATAATAGACACATGCGCCAGTTATTTCGCTTATTTCGCTGCACATACATTTTATTTTCTCTAATATGGCTAATGGTATTAAATGGCCGAGTGCATGAGGCAGAGCCGTCATGCATCTGGCCTGCGCGCCGGGGAAACCTCCGGAATGCAACCACCCCGACCGCCTAGCGGCGGCCACCCCTCCAATGGAGGGGAATAGGACCTCGCGGACCACTGCTGAGCAAAGCTAGCTCCATCCTAAATCCTAGAAATCGGTAACAATCCGTGTAATCTCCCGCCAGAGCGGGACAGGCTGTGATTCAGAAACCCAAAAGAAACAAAACAACCTGAAATGACCCTCACAAAACGGCTTTCTCAAGAATCTATAACCAAACCGCGGAGCGGTGACATAATGATAGAAATGTCTGACAAAAAACGAATCTGTACACTGAAGG
>CAZVFU010000003.1:56481-74535 GCA_964626595.1 uncultured Saprospiraceae bacterium | reverse complement strand
CAAACACGAGAGGTTTTCCTCCAGGGGCCAAAACGGTAGCGAAGCCCCCACCCCCTGGAGAGGCCATTGCGGGTTCTGTAACGAACATCGCGGCAAAAGCGGCGATCGCAGCATCTATAGCATTTCCTCCACTTCGCAAGACATCCAACGCAATTTCGCAGGTTTGCTCATGTCCCCCCGCAATACCCGCAGGCTTCACTTTCATGGTTATTTGGCTTTCGGATGAACCAACTCCATCTCATCAATGAGATGAGAAGCTCCTCCATATTTATCAATGATAAACAAAACATATCGAGCATCTACCATAATGTTTCGACAGATGGAAAAGTCATAATTGTAATCGCTCATGGTACCCTCCCAAACGCGGTCAAAGTTTAACCCAATCAAATTCCCCTGAGCATCAATCGCAGGACTCCCGCTATTTCCGCCCGTGGTATGATTTGATCCGATAAAGCAGACCGGCATTTTACCATTTTCAGCATAGGGACCATAATCTTTGTTTTCGTATAATGTAATAAGACGTTCAGGAACATCAAACTCGTAGTCACCAGGCACATATTTTTCCATTACCCCGTCCAAATAGGTTTGGTGCAAGTACTTAACACCATCTTTGGGCTCGTATCCATTGACCTTTCCATATCCGACCCGGAGCGTGCTGTTGGCATCAGGAAATATGCGGGCATCTTCATCCGCAACCAGAAGCTGAGCAGCCATATAATGTCTCATTAAACTGTCGTGTTCTGTTTCTATATCCGCTAAGGGTCTTAAGATGTCTTGCCGGTACATCAAATCAAAATCGCTAACTAATAGAACTAAAGGGTCCTTTTTCAATTTTTCCACTGCCTGTTCGGGCTCGTCATTCTTAAGTATATCCAAAACTGCCTTACTCGGAATTTTCGATAGTTTGTAATATTCTCCGATGAAGTTGTCGAGATCATTTTTGTTTTCAGATATCACGCGGGGCACAAATTCTTTAGGCATCAAATCCGGATACGCCTCAAGCAAAGTCACGGCTAATTGTTGGTCGACACCTGCATTGTAATTTTCGTACATGTTTTCCATAAACGGAACCAACCGATTGGCAAAGCTCCTGAAAGCTTCATCACCTCCCTCTTCGTAAAAGCTAATCAGGCGGGCAATGTAGCCAGCCATGCGCAAGCCTTCAACATTTCGATTGACAATTTCACCATATACAGCATCACTCTTCCTCAGCTGCAGCGAACGTCTATAATTATCTTCCAATTTCAATAGAGTTCCTCCATAAGTTGCGAGCCAGTCTTCATTATTACGTAGTTTTTTACGAAACGCTAGTTCCTCCGCTCTTTTAGATTCAACGGCATTCGTTCGGGTTAATCCCAGGTTTTCACCCTTCCATTTCTTCCAGTAGTTTGCGATGCTGGCAAACTTTGACGCATATTGAATTTTAACTTCCGGATCATTTCGCATAGCTTCATCCATAACAGCCAGAGCCCGGTCTCGAACTTCGATACGAGCGGGATTTATTTCTTCCACCAGCTGCTCAATGGCGATGGCCGGCAGATATTCGTCAGTACTTCCCGGAAACCCAAATATGAGTGTAAAATCTCCTTCGTCGACCCCATCCAGCGAAATGGGTAGCGAATGGTTGGGAGTAAAAGGTATATTTTCTTCACTATAAGCAGCAGGCTCATTGTCCGGTCCTGCGTAAATACGGAATAAAGCAAAATCGCCGGTATGTCGCGGCCATACCCAATTATCCGTATCGGCTCCAAATTTACCAATACTCGATGGTGGCGCTCCAACGAGGCGAACATCATCATATCGAACAGAGCGCAAAGCGTAAAACTGGTTCCCCTTATAGTAAGCCTTTATATCCATAGACTCAAAGGGGCCGAGCTCAAATTGGCTTTTTACGTTCTCGATATTTGCTCTAATTTTATCCTGGCGCTCTTTTTCAGTCATGGATGGTTTCACTCCATTTAGAATCAAGGGCGTCACGTCTTGTATTTCGCGAATAAAACGAGCAAAAAGGCCCGGGTTGGGTATTTCATCCTCATGGGATTCCGCCCAAAATCCCTCTTCGAGCAAGTTGTTTTCAAGGCTGGAGTGAGATTGAATCTGACGATAACCGCAGTGATGATTTGTGAGTAAAAGCCCTTGATCAGAAATGACTTCTCCAGTGCAAAATCCACCGAAATGTACGATCGCATCTTTGAGGCTCCCTTCATTTACCGCATAGATATCTTCAGCCGTCATTTCCATACCCATTTCCTGCATTTCAGCTTCATTTTGACCACTGAGCAAGCTGGGGATCCACATCCCTTCCTGGGCATTTAGGGATGTAATTAAAAAGAACATACAGAGAAAGAAAAGTGATAATCGATTTTGCATAGGAATATATATTTTTGCTTTGCACCTTGAAAGTAGTAATTTTTTCGTTCTATAACACAAATAAGGCTCCAGATCGATGGAAAAAGTCGAATTATTATTTCTTAGCAAGTCCGAACAAAAAAGATTGAACCGCTTATACAAATTCAGTCGCATCATGGATTCTGCCTTTCGGATTCCTTTCCTTAAAAACCGCCGATGGGGGCTTGATGGTATTTTGGGGTTATTGCCCGGTGTCGGAGATACCCTCTCCTTTTTGGGCGCTATTTATTGGGTATGGAATGCTAGAACATTCCAACTCCCCCTTCGAGTCCATTTAATTTTGATCGGACGTATTATTTTGGATTACCTGATAGGTTTACTTCCCTTAATTGGTGATATTATCGATATCGGATACGAAGTCCATATTTACAATTATAAAACAGTCGTCAAGGAGCTCCAGGCGCAATCAGTAAACAAGGACAAAAACTTGATAACATCTAGCAAGTCTGAAAGCCTTGAAGGTCTTTAGTCCCAATCGATAGCTTGAGGCTCAAAATAAAAAATGAATTTAGGCCTTAGACGCAATTCACTAACTTCCAGGCTAATTTCAATGTAGAATCTCGCTCTGCACTTTATTATTTTTTCCTTTTGTGATTCAATCAGCGGCACCTGAAATTCCGCGTGAGGGATAGAAAGGGCGCGAAGCATGGCGAGCGGTCCCGAGTAACGCCGCAGGCGTGCTCGAGGACGGAACCCCTGCATAGCCCGACCCTCGAGATCCGCCGCCAGGCGGAACCTCGGGGGGCACGCCCAAAACAATCGTTGAACGAGTTGTCAAATCTGAAAAAGTATGTTTCCATTTAACGTAAAGGATTTTCATCTACAAATCAATATTGTATCTTTGAATTTGAAAATTGTGAGTATATGATTCAGCGATGGGTGTCGATATTGGTAATTCTGGGATTTTTAGGGCCGTTGCTCATGGCGCAGGGACATCAAGCTGTGTACCCGGATTTAGAGGGGTTCGAACTGGAGCTGGCGGTGCGACAAACCTATAGACCCACGGAGCTGATGGAGTATGGAGAGGCGCGGGATACGCTTTATAAGGTTATCGAGGCGCGAGATGATTCTGTTCGAGGAATATATACCGAGCACGCAGTGTATTTACCGCCTGATGAGAATCCCAGGCAAGCCATTTTCAAAGATGGCGCTGCGGATGGCATCAACTCGGAACACACCTGGCCCCGATCGAAAGGTTCCCGAAATAATTTGGGAGAGCGGGATATGCACCATCTCCGGCCGGCAAAAGTTTCAGTAAATGCGGATCGAGCTAATTTCCCTTTTTCTAATTTGCGGTCCTCGGATATCAGTCGATGGTATTACCGAGACCTTGAATTTACTTCGCCTCCGGCTGAGGATGAATTATATAGTAAGCTCGGACCAGAGATGTTCGAACCTCGCGATGAGGTAAAAGGAGATATCGCAAGGGGAATGATGTACTTCTATACCGTCTACAGGGCGGAAGCCGTGAGTGAGGATCCGAACTTTTTTGATATTCAACGCGAGGCGCTATGTGAATGGCACCTGGAGGATCCTGTGGATGAAAGGGAGTGGGAACGCACCTATAAGGTGGCACAATATCAAGAGGATAAACCCAACCCATTTGTTTTGGACTGTACACTGGCCTATCGGATGTATTGTAGTGACTTTGACGAGTGCGATCCCGTCATATCTAGCGTAGCCTCTATCGCGAAAGCGGAAGTTAAGATTTATCCCACCGTGGCCAGGCAGCGTCTTATGATCCACCTTTTAAACTGGAACCGGCCAGAAATTTCTTTTTCGATTTACTCCAGCTATGGCAGATTAATAGATGAACGGTCAACGCTACAAAGCAAAACAGAAGTGGACATCAGTGACCTGCCACCGGGAGTGTACTTCATAAAATTTCAATCCCAAGAAGGGCATTTCGGATCACAGGCCCACAGATTTGTGAAGCTTTAATCCTTATTTCTATCGCTGAAGTAGCCTGTTTTTTATAAAGTTGTCCAGAAAGTGTTCTTTATACTTTTTGCCGATAGGAATTTCTACATCTTCAATCATAACAGAGTTGTTCTTTACCTCGACTATTTTAGAAACATTGATAATGTAGGATTTACTGACACGGACAAAGCGCGAGCTGTCCAACTGGCTGTTGATCGTTTTCATATTCATTGCCGTAATCACGCGGCTTTCCGATGTGTAAACCATCACATAGTCCTTCATCCCCTGGATATACTGAATATCATTTAAAAATACTTTGACAAATTTGCGATCGGCTTTCAAGAAGATGTGATCCTGATCAGGCATCTGTTCGGTTTGATCTGACAATTCGCGCAAACGAAGATATTCCCGAGCCTTATTCACAGCTGAAATGAACCGTTCTAAGCGAATGGGTTTTACTAAATAGTCAATAACGCCGAGATCAAAACCCTCCAGAGCATAGTCCGTGTAAGCCGTGGTCAAAACAGTCATCGGAGGGGACTGCAGAGCCTTTAGCAAATCGATCCCTGACATATCCGGCATCTCCACATCGAGAAAAAGTAAATCCGTGTCATTTTTTTCCAAGTACGCTATGGCATCGGTAGGGTGTCCAAACTGTTCCTGAAGTTCTAAGTCTGATACTTCTTGAATATGAAGTTCTAAGCCTTCGCGAGCTAAAGGCTCATCATCGACAATAACCGTTTTAATCATGTTTTTAGTTTTATGGAAAGTTCTACAATATACGATTCATTTATTTGAGTCATCTGTAATTGATGACGCTGAGGATAAATGAGTTCCAATCTTCTTTTCACATTGGCCAATCCGATACCGCCCTGTTTTTTATGAGATGGATGTGTCGGTTTCTTTTGTGTATTGGACAGGCTATTTTCCAGTCTAAAGAAAAGTTGACCCTCTTCATTTAGCTCAAATTCGATATCAATAAACACCCGATCTTTTACAACACTACCGTGCTTGACTGCATTTTCTACAAAGGGAATAAAAATAAAGGGGGCGATCTCCGTAAGATCTGGCTTTTTACCCGAATAGTCGAACTCGATAACAGCCCCGGATCTTCGCAATCGCTCTAATTTCAGGTAGTTTTTCACATACTCTAATTCATTCTTTAGAAGCACCTTATCTTGAGCACAGTCGTAAAGCTGATATCGCAGGAGATCGGAGAGCAGTAAAACCGTTTCGCTGGCTTCTTGAGGACGTTTTCGCGTAAGTACATAAATATTATTTAAAGAATTGAAGAGAAAATGCGGGTTGATCTGGTTTTTTAAAAATTTCAGTTCAGTACTTAGTTTTTCAGTTTCTAAAATCCGAATGCGCTTTTGATTTCTCACATTTCGGATCAACATATGCGCTCCGATGGCCGTGCCTAACATAAAGGTGGTGTAGGCAAAATCCGAAATGAGTTGACTCACTGCAGAATTGTCAGGGAGCGATCCCAAATCATTTTCGAAGAAACTATACCTGAGTAAAAAGCTAAATTCGATGTTGAGAAAGAGCGTAATTGCAGTAAAGGCAAGATACATCCATATTTTTCCTCGAATCAGATAGGTACTAATTAATAAATACAGATTAAAGTAAACCGTCATGGCATCCATGAGAAACAGGGAAAGGACTAAAATAATGGATGTGTCAACCTGATGGGTGATGCCCAATATGCCCAATAGCTCGTCAAGGTAGATAAATATCCAAAACAGCACATGGAGCCAAATCCGATTTCGGTCCTCGAGCAACCATTCCAATCTCGCATAGGCTTCTTTCATAATGCGAATATACAGTAGTCCGTACCTTTTTCGTATGCTAGAGGCATGGAGTTGTAGAAAAATAGGGGCGATTGGGGATGTAAGTTTCGTTTCTACTCTAAAAGAATGTACATTTATTTCAGAGGCCGATCCAAATTGTTGATTCTCAATACAGCGTTTTCCACTTTCCAAATTGAGTCGGCCTCTTTTTTTCTTCCTCCTTCCTTAATTTTTTTGTACTTTCAAATCCAAACTCAAAACCCAACTACAATGGATCGAAAGTATTCTTCCGTGCATTATAAAGACTACCTTCAACTGGATAAAGTCCTCGACGCACAAAAATTGAGATCTGAAGAGTTGGGTACTCCTGCTCATGATGAGATGCTTTTTATCATTGTACACCAGGCCTATGAGCTTTGGTTTAAGCAAGTTCTCCACGAACTCACGGCTGTCCGGGACGCCTTTAAAGACAAGGTCGTAGACGAAAGAAGCATTTTCAAAGCCGTGGAAAGGTTAAGTCGGGTAGTAGAAATACAATCTTTACTCATTCAACAAATAGAAGTCCTGGAAACCATGACTCCTCTGGACTTTCTCGATTTTAGATCCTATTTATTCCCCGCCTCCGGCTTTCAGAGTCATCAGTTCCGGAAGGTGGAGATTCTGATGGGGCTTCCGGACGAACAACGGATAAAGTATAATGATAAGCATTATGAAGTCGTATTTGATGAGAAGAGTAAAAAGGAGCTGCACCAAATAAAAGAGGAAGGGACACTGCTCCATCATCTCGAGAAATGGCTTGAGCGAACCCCCTTTCTTCAGTTTGAGGACTTCGATTTTGTTTCTCAGTTTAAGGATGCCGTTCAGGCCATGCATGAGAAAGAGTTGAAAGAAATCGAAGAAAGCGACTATCTGGAGGAAGAGTCCAGAGAAAACCGGGTACGTATGATTCAAAAGACTCAGGAGTATTTTGAGCACATTCTCGACCCTGAGATCCACAAAAAAATGCAAGAAAAGGGCGAGTGGACCCTTTCTTACAAAGCCACCTTAGCTGCATTAATGATTCGACTGTACAATGAAGAGCCCATATTGCACATGCCGCAAATGTTGCTCAAGCGATTGATGGATATTGATGAAATGTTTATCAACTGGAGATACCGACATGCTCAAATGGTTCTTCGCATGCTGGGGCGCAAAACGGGGACCGGTGGATCGTCCGGGCACGATTATTTGAAAAAAACGGCCGACCAGCATCAAATCTATGGAGACTTGCACCGCATTTCCACCTTATTGATCCCTCGTTCTCATCTGCCTAAGATGCCTTCAAAATTGAAAAAACAGCTGGGTTTTTATTTTACCGATAATAAAGCAGACGTATGACAAAGTTGTTGCACTTTATCGATGGAGCATTTATACCTCCTGCTCAAGAGGCGTACATTCCCGTCATTGAACCCGCGACGGGAAAGCCCTATGCCGAATTGGCCAGAGGTACAGCCGACGATGTCAATAAAGCTATTCAGGCTGCAGAAAGTGCCTTTACCGATTGGTCTATTTTATCGCCTGGCGATCGCAGCGAATACTTGCATGCGATAGCCCGAGAAATCGACAAACGGATGGAGGAGTTTATCCAAGCGGAATCAAAGGATAGCGGAAAGGCTGTTCAATTGGCCCGAGAGATCGATATTCCGCGTGCAGTGAACAACTTTAAATTTTTTGCTCAACTCATTATCGGAGAACAATCGGAGGCCCATGCCCTACCCGGAACCATAAACTACACACATCGAAAACCCCTGGGAGCCGTCGCATGTATTTCGCCCTGGAATTTACCCATCTATTTGCTGAGCTGGAAAATAGCACCAGCCCTCGCATCCGGAAATACTGTTGTTGCTAAGCCCTCTGAGGTTACCCCTTACACTGCCTGGATGCTGGGCGAGGTCTGTCAGGCGGCTGGACTTCCCCCGGGCGTATTAAATATTGTACAGGGATATGGTCATGAAGTCGGGCAAGCCCTGGTCGAGCATCCCAAAATCCAGGCTATTTCATTTACTGGCGGGACTGCTACCGGGAAAAAAATTGCGGCCACAGCTGCTCCGGCCTTCAAGAAATTATCCCTTGAGCTCGGTGGCAAAAACCCGAATATCATTTTCGCTGATGGACCCTATGAGTCCATGTTGGAAACGACGGTACGCTCCAGCTTCGCTAATCAGGGAGAGATATGCCTGTGCGGCTCCCGGATTCTCATTCAGGATGTTATATACGATCAATTCAAGAAAGACTTCATAGAAAAGGTCAAGAAAATAAAGGTCGGTGACCCCCAGAATACGGATACATTTATGGGGGCTATCGTTTCAGAGGCCCACTATCAAAAAATACAATCCTATATTGATTTAGCCCTTGAAGAAGGCGGATCCATTCTATCGGGTGGACATACCATCGAAGGATCGGGCCGGTGCAAGGAGGGTTATTTCATTGCCCCAACCGTTATCGAAGGCTTACCTCAGACCTGTCGAACTAATCAAGAAGAGATTTTTGGTCCGATCGTTACCCTACAACCCTTTTCGACAGAGCAAGAGGCGCTGGAACTTGCCAATAGTACTGTATATGGCTTATCAGCTACCATTTGGACCGAAAATCTGAGCCGGGCTCACCGCATGGCGGAACGCATAGAAGCGGGCATAGTGTGGGTCAATACCTGGCTCCATCGCGATTTGAGAACGCCATTTGGGGGCACCAAGCAAAGCGGTGTAGGGAGAGAAGGCGGCTATCATGCCCTCCACTTTTTTACAGAACCGAAAAATATCTGCATAAAATACGAATAGCTATGAAGATCAACGATACCTCTTCTTTTAAAATAGATATCCATACCCATATCATGCCCAAACATATTCCAAAATGGGCGGACAACTTTGGTTATGGCGGCTTTATTTATCTCGAACATCACAAGCCGTGTTGTGCAAATATGATGATCGACGATGAGTTTTTTCGGGAAGTACAGGATAATTGCTGGGCTCCAGAAGCTCGAATCCGGGATCTCAAGGAAACCGATGTGCATGTGCAAGTCCTGTCGCCGATTCCAGTCTTATTTCATTACTGGGCTGAAGGAAAGCACGCCTATGATACCTCAAGATATTTTAATGACCATATTGCAGAGGTAGTTCGAGACTATCCCGATCGTTTTGCCGGACTAGGGACCTTGCCGATGCAAGAGCCCGATTTAGCCATAAAGGAGCTAGAGCGGTGTATCAATGAATTAGGTTTGAGTGGTGTTGAGATTGGCACCCATGTCAATGAACACAATTTGGATGCAGAAGAGCTTTTTCCCATTTTCCAGCGCGCTGAAGAATTGGGTGCTGCTGTTTTCGTGCATCCCTGGGATATGATGGGTATGAATGAAATGCAAAAATACTGGCTCCCGTGGTTAGTCGGTATGCCGGCGGAAACCAGTCGCGCTATTTGCTCCATGATCTTTGGTGGCGTTTTTGAGCGTCTGCCCAAACTGCGCGTGGCTTTTGCACACGGAGGCGGGTCGTTTCCAGGCACCGTCAGTCGGGTTCAACATGGATACGATGTCAGGCCCGATTTATGTGCCGTCAACGATCATAAAGCGCCTAAAGACTACCTCGGACATTTCTATCTGGACTCACTGGTACATGACGAGAAAATGCTGCATTACTTAATCGACCTCGTGGGAGCAGATCGGATTGCACTCGGTTCTGACTATCCCTTTCCTTTAGGTGAACATGTACCAGGAAAAATTATCGAATCTATGAAGCTTTCGGATCAAGTGAAAAATCAATTGTTACATGGAACAGCCTTAGAATGGCTGGGAAAAACAATGGCTGATTTCGGTCGAACTGATAAATATAAAACAGAAGCAAAATCCTGAATATGAAAGCATTTCGCGAGCAAGCACGGGAACTCGACCAAAATGATCCCATCCGGCATCTGCGCGAGTCGTTTTTCATCCCTAAAACTCCGAGCGGCGATGATCGAATCTACCTCTGTGGAAACTCATTAGGGCTGCAACCCAAACGGACAGCAGAATTTATTCAACAAGAATTAGAGGATTGGAAAAATCTGGGCGTGGATGGACACTTTGAGGCCCGTAAGCCCTGGATGCCATATCACGAGTTTCTAACGAAACAAATGGCAGAAATAGTGGGTGGGCTACCCCATGAAGTCGTAGTCATGAACAGTCTCACTGTAAATTTGCACTTACTGATGGTGTCATTTTACCGACCCGATTCAGACCGATTTAAAATTATTATCGAAAAAAATGCCTTCCCCTCCGATCAATACGCGGTAAAAAGTCAGTTGGAGTATCACGGGATAGACCCCAAAGATGGGTTGTTAGAGCTCCCCCCATCACCGGGTAACGCCTATACCCAAGAAAATGATCTTCTTCAATTTATTGAACAACATGGGGATGAAACGGCACTTATACTTTTAGGGGGAGTGAATTATTATTCGGGTCAGGCATTTCCTCTTCATAAAATTGTAAAAGCCGGCCATAAAAAAGGATGTGTGGTGGGATTTGACCTGGCTCACGCCGCCGGAAACATCGATTGCCAATTGCACGAATCCGGGGCCGACTTTGCGGCCTGGTGTACTTATAAATACCTCAACTCCGGACCGGGTGGCATGTCGGGCGTTTTTGTTCACGATCGCCACGCCCAAAATTTTGATCTGCCACGCTTTGCTGGCTGGTGGGGGCATGATAAAAGGTCTCGTTTTAAAATGCCGGATACCTTTCAGCCCGAACCCGGAGCGGAAGGCTGGCAGCTAAGTAATCCACCCATTTTAGCCATGGCTGCTTTGAGAGCAAGTTTATCCATTTTTGGGGAGGTCGGAATCCAATCGTTGCGAAACAAGTCAAAACAACTGACTTCGTTTTTTGAAAAGTGCATTCAATCGATTCCCAGCGATCGGATTGAAATTATCACCCCAAAAGCAGAAGAAAACAGAGGTTGTCAACTCAGCTTGCGTGTAAAAGGTGGAGATAAAACTCTCTTTGAGGCTTTGACCCATATGGGAGTTGTGAGCGATTGGAGAGAGCCCGATGTCATTCGCATCGCTCCGGTTCCCCTATATAATACATTCGAAGAAGGAACTCTATTTGCGGAAAAACTTGAAAAAGCGTTGCTAGCTGACAACTAATTACTTGATCCTGAATTTAGATATAAAGATTACTATGGGAAAAGAACATTTAGCTATCGTAGGGGCTGGTTTATGTGGGACTTTATTAGCTGTACGATTAGCCCAGCGCGGGTTTAAAGTGGATTTATTTGAGCGTAGGCCAGATCTTCGAAAACAGGATTTAGGCGCCGGTCGATCTATCAACCTGGCTCTGTCTGACAGAGGCTTGCAGGCACTCGAAATGGTAGGTGCCGAAGATAAGGTCCGTAGTCTTATGCTCCCGATGAAGGGAAGACTACTCCATGATATGAAAGGGGAAACAAAAATGAGTCTCTATAGTGGGCGTGATGGCCATCACATTAACTCGATATCCCGATCAGGATTAAATGCTCTTTTGTTGGACATGGCTGAATCATACGCGGACGTCACCCTCTATTTTAACCACAGTTGCACCTCTTTTGAGCCGGAGGAGGCACAACTCCACTTTCGCGATAGCCGGGGAGAAACCATAAGGAAACAATACGACCGGGTTTTTGGTACTGATGGTGCCGGCTCAGCTATTCGTCAAAGTTTCATGGCTCGATCGAATCAAATGCGATTTGACTTTGAGCAGTCTTTTCTCACTCACGGATACAAAGAATTGTCGTTTCCGCCGACCCCGAATGGAGGTTTCGCTGTTTCACCGGAAGGACTTCACATTTGGCCGCGGGATGAATTTATGATGATCGCGCTACCGAATTTGGACAAAAGCTTTACAGTGACCTTATTTCAGGCTTATGAAGGTACTCAGGGCTTTGATGCCTTGAATGATGACGATAAAATAATGCCATTTTTTGAGACCTATTTTCCAGATGCTGTGCCTCACATGCCCGACTTGATCCAGGAATTTCACGAAAATCCAACCTCCTCCCTGGGCACTATTAAATGTTCGCCCTGGAATATTAAGGACAAAGTACTTATGATGGGTGATGCAGTGCATGCAATAGTACCTTTCTACGGTCAGGGTATGAATTGTGCTTTTGAAGATGTCTATGTCTTTGACCAATATTTAGAAACCTACGGTACAAACTGGAACGAGTTATTTGAGGCGTACAGCAGGGAACGGAAAGTGAATACAGATGCTATAGCTGATCTGGCATTAGATAACTTTTACGAAATGCAGGATCACGTAAATGATGAAAATTTTGCTAAGAAACGGGCGTTGGAAATGGTTCTGGAGAAAACCACAGCGGATTATCACAGTAAGTACTCTCTGGTTACCTTTCGGCCTGACCTACCCTACCGGGAGGCTTTGGATCAAGGGCGCTTTCAAGATGAGTTTTTGCTTCGGGCCGTGGATCAAGTGTCGTCGGTAGACCAACTAGATCCAAAAGCTGTATATCAGGACTTAAAACATCAATGGAAGGAACATCAATCCAAAACAAATTAAAATGGGAGAGTCTAAGCGAGAAACATCCGTTCATCGCGTATTGCGGCCTCAAAGCTGGAGTGAGCTTCAGGAGATGCTGTATTTCGACTCCCATAACCCTCATCTCAATAGGTTTCGCTCATCCTACGTATATCGGGGACTGGATCGATTAGGTTATGATTTGTCAACGACTCTGAACCGGTTGGGCGAATCGCATCTTGAAAAACATTTGTTGCGTAATTTCCAAAAATATTCCTCCAAAACACATAGATACTCTTCAATCTGGTATCTGTTGGCCGTGGCACAACATCACGGACTTCCTACTCGCTTACTGGATTGGACTTATTCGCCCTTAGTAGCGCTACACTTTGCAACAGCAAATTTCAATGATTTCAATCAGGATGGTGCTATTTGGGCGATAAACTATGTGGATGCGAAAAAACAACTGCCAACAGTCCTGAAAGAAACTATCCAACTTGAGGGCTCTCATATTTTTACAGCCGAAATGCTGGATCGAACTGTTCAAAACCTTTCCGAACTCATGCAACTGAAAAAGGATGCCTATGCTTTATTTTTTGAACCGCCTTCCATAGATGATCGAATTGTCAATCAATATGCTGTTTTTAGCATGATGTCTGACCCCTCCGCCGTTATATCGGAATGGGTAACTCAAAAGGATGTTAGGTCCTTTAAAATTGAAATTCCTGCTGATCTAAAATGGGAAGTAAGAGATAAGCTTGACCAATCTAATATTAATGAACGCGTTCTTTTTCCAGGTTTGGATGGCTTAGCAACCTGGCTAAAAAGGCATTATTGGGATATCACTAAAAAGTATTCTTAGGACTCTGGAACGGGAAATGCCATTTTAACTTCCTCAGATTCGATGGTCATCTGATGTCCTAATTCCGTAGCTAAAAGTGCTTTAAACTTTAAAGTGACTAAAAGTGTCCGAGTTCCATTCTCATTTACTTCGAAGGGCTCAGCTTCAAGCAGTTCAAAGAAGTCATTTTCGCCTTGAACATATTTCGAACTAAAAAAACCATTTTCTGGATCTAAATAATTGATCTCTACTTTCCCATGTTGCAGCCGATCCTCTATTTTTCGCTCAACAAGTTCACTGGAAAATCCAGCCCAGCCGATCTGCAATTCCGAATTATCATCCACTTCGCCTTTGAAAATGATATCTGAGATGAGAAAACTATTGTTATACATTCGAAGATGCACCAACTCATCACTCCAAATACTCCTGGGAATCGAAAAAGTGTAATTCTCGAGTGTATAACCATTCCACTCCCATCGATCGCATATCATATTATCGATATTCGCTTGTACTCTAATACTATCTGGGGTGCTATCAATAATTTTTAAAGACGGCGATACCCAACGATTTTGATCCAGGTTGATTCGCTTACAAGTATGAATCGTATCTCCGTCATTGGTCTGACCTTTTAAACAAATTAATTCAGAACCTGCACCGTCAAATTTTATTTCCGGACTCTGGGAATAAAATGTACCTTGATCTGTAATCCACTCAAAATTATTTAGATAGTTAGATAACTGGGGCGAATGTAATCGCAAAGTATAAGAGGATATCGCCTCAGGTTGATATAAAAATGACTTTGGACCTGTAGAGAAGCGTTCTTGATCACTCAGGTTAGCGTCTATTTCAGCGGGATCAAGTAGGACAATTTCCAATTCTGGCCCTTCATTATCAATGTCTCCTAAAACGCTATGTAAATCATAAAAATCAAATTCATTGACTTCGATTGATGTGAAATTATATTCATTATCGACTCCAGCTTCCCAATTCACCCTTTCCCCGTCAATAGTACCTCGAAAAAAGATCGTGGGTTCACCTTTCACATCTTCATATGTTGGCTCACTATCACAAGCTAAAAAGGTGCCAAGAAATAATGAAAGTAGTATTAGTCGCATCACTATTATTAATTAAGGGCATAGGTTAAAATCACACCATACTGCACTCGATTTGCTGATTCAGTCACCTCCGACAATGAAGAATCAAATGTCAGACGGGTACGAAACCCTAAAAACCAGTTCGGGTGAATTTGATACTGGTAAGATCCTTCTATAAAAGGACGAATGTCTGTCGAAGAATTTTGCCATGCAGATCGATCGACGACCCGTTCTTTGATAGCTAATCCCCCTACTCTATTCTTATCCGATATTCGGGTTTGCGTTTCTTCATATCTTTCGGCTACATTAAAGCGAACTCCACCACCAATTCCCAAGCGGTGTCTATTCATATCCATTGATAAAAATATAGGGATATCAACTTGCAATCGGTGGGTAGTCTCCAACTCAATCTCCATGACACTCCGTCCAAAATCATACTGTTCCTGACTGTACAATGCTGTATGACCATTAACAGAAGTCAAAAGAATACCTGGACGCGCAGATATATTAAACAAAGAATTTAATGGATATATCAGTTCTGCAAAAAAACCAAAGTCTGTTAAATTTTCATCTCCAATCAGCATACCTATTCCATAACCCATTCGGGAAGCTTGATTATACTTTATTTCATTCCTTTCATTAGGCATATATTCTGCCGGGTCAATATAAAGCTCTTCTGTGGATAGATTATCGAGAAAGGGTGTCGTTCCTGAGAAAAGTAATCCTTTCCCCATAATAGAGCCAGTAAAACCGCTTCCTCGAAAGGTTCCAAAGTCCTCATGGAATGGAGATACAGAATTTTTCTTGCTCAATGAGTTTGTAGAGGAAAAACTAGATTTACTATATGAATTTGAAATAAAGTTATCCGAAGCAAATTCATTCGATTGAGAATAAGCGGGGAGAAATTGGCTTGATAGATTCGCAGTTTTTAATGACCTACTTCTCGAATTTTGAATAGACCGATCCGTCGTGACCTTAATAGCTGAGCCAAGCCCTGAAGGCTTCTTCACTGATTCAATTTGCGTTTCTTCAACATTCTCAACGCCCGTTAAAATATTTGCTCCCGGAAGGAATAGGATAAAAGATAATAATATAAAGAGACTAACAAGCCACAATAATCTACTGGAATACCCAGTAACCTTATCACTATCCAGCATCGCCTCGAAGGCTTTCCAGTCTTCCTGACGGTAGGGCGTGGTGTGATTCCCGACCTTACTTTTAAAAAATTGATCTATTTTACGAGGCATATACCTTCTTATTTTCTCGATCTAATGCGTTCATTAATTTTTGCTGCAATACTTTCCTTGCTTTCGACAAATGCCATTTCGATGTCCCTTCACTCATATCCAGAATCTCAGCAATTTCCTGATGCTTAAAATCTTCAAATACATAAAGATTAAACACCTGTCGGGACTTTTCTGGAAGAGACTGAATCATTTCAAGCAAATCTTCTGTCCTCATATTCATCTCGGCCAAATTCCAGTCTACAGAGCCATTTTTATAGTAGTAATCTGAAGGATCAAAAGGATACTCCCTTTCTAAATGTTTACTTGTTTTTCTAAACGTATCTATGCAAGTATTCACCATAATACGTTTTGCCCAAGCCATGAAATTTTGTTGTTCCGAATAAGATGATAAACCGTTGAGAATCTTCATAAATGATTTATGAAAAGCAGATACAGCGTCATTCTTATCCTTTAAGTATCGCAAACCTATTCCAATCATTTGCCCATGGCAAAGAGTGTAAAGATTGTGAATAGCCTCTCGGTCATCCCTTTTACATGCAGCTAACATTTCCGAATCAACGTTCATACGGTTTGCATTCAAATCTCAATTTCCTGAGCACACAAAATATATCATATATTTGTCTATGAAGTTATAACGTCACACAGCCGTAAATGGTTGGTAATAAACGAAAAAGAATTTGAGACCCTTAGCAGATCGCATGCGCCCTAAAAATCTGGATGATTATGTCGGCCAAAATCAACTCATGGCTCCCGGTGCTGCTTTACGCCTTTCGATAGAGAAGAATGATATCCCCTCCATGATTTTGTGGGGCCCGCCCGGTGTTGGCAAGACCAGCCTTGCCCGTCTCATCGCTCGGGAGACACAACGCAAAACCATAGAGCTTAGCGCGATTAATGCGGGTGTGAAAAACATCAGAGCTGCTATTGATTCTGCTGAAAGTTCTCATTTTTTTGACCAGCCTCCACCCATTCTCTTCATCGATGAGATCCATAGATTCAGCAAAAACCAGCAAGACGCCCTACTCGGAGCGGTAGAGTCAGGTACCATTGTGCTCATAGGAGCCACCACTGAGAATCCGTCTTTCGAGATTAATAACGCGCTGCTCAGCAGATGCCAAACCTACGTGCTCAATCCACTTTCTAAAGAGGAGCTGAAAAACATGGTCACTACAGCTTTGCAAGCAGACGATATGCTCAAAAATATAGCTATTTCCGTGGAGGAGTGGGACGCTCTACTCATACATTCCGGAGGAGATGCGCGCAAATTATATAATATTATAGAGCTTGCTGTAAAAGCTGCTCAAGACTCCGAATCCGTGAAGATCAATAATCATTTGATCGAATCCATCGTGCAGCAGCAGTCCTTCGCCTATGATAAAAAGGGAGAAAACCACTACGACGTCGTCTCCGCCTTCATTAAAAGCATTCGTGGTTCACATATCGACGCTACCCTGTATTGGCTAGCCCGCATGATCAATGCCGGTGAAAAGCCGGAGTTTATCTGTCGCCGTATGATTATTTCTGCCGCCGAAGATATTGGACTTGCCAACCCCAACGCCCTTTTATTGGCCAATGCCGCTATGGATAGCATCCGCAAAATCGGCATGCCGGAAGGCCGCATCGTCATGTCCGAAGTCGCCATCTATCTCGCCTCCTCACCCAAAAGCAATTCCGCCTACCTCGCCATAGACCAGGTTTTGGATCACATTCGAAAAAACGGTCCCAAGCCCGTTCCGTTGCATCTTAGAAACGCTCCAACAGAGCTGATGAAAGAGTTAAATTATGGAACAAAGTACCTATACCCTCACGATCATCCCGGAAATTTCACCAAACAGCAGTACTTACCCGATGATCTGAAAAACCTAAGGTGGTTTCAGGCCCAATCGAATGCCGCCGAGAAAAAAATTCAGCAAAAACAAGAAGAGCGCTGGAATAAGGCCTAGTTTTCCCATTTATAACCCTTGAAAGCTCATCCATTTCTATTTTTTTATGATTTGGGGGTGCCCCCTGCACTATTTTTTAGAGCGATCCCTACTCTTCAGTCAGAAAGGAATTCCCCACTCCTCCCCTTTTATCAACACAAATTTCCGGATCAAAAATAGTGCTGGGGTCGGGCTGTCCAGGGGTTCCGTCCTCGAGATCGCCATTGGCGATTCTCGGGACCGCTCCGCTCCGGCGGAGCGCCCTTCCCATCCCTCACCCGAAGATGGAGTTTTTCAAAGGTTAAAGG